>JAHELE010000135.1 GCA_024644345.1 Actinomycetes bacterium
TGCGACCGGGGTAACGGGTCGTCTCCTTCGCTCAGCCCGTGCCGAACAGCATCGGGGTCGAGGAACGGCACCGGGTAGACGAGCACAGGGCCGTGCTCGTCAGCGAGCTCGACGGGGTGGCCGATATCGCTCACCTGAGTGACGACGTGCACCCCCCGCCGGTAGAGGGAGGCGCCCACGCCGAGCCGGGTCGCGGAGTCGTGGTTTCCCGGGATCACCACCACTGGAGCGATGTCGGAGAGCTCGGCCAGCGCCCGCGACCACAGCGCCACTGATGACACCGGTGGGACAGCGCGGTCGAAGATGTCGCCGCAGATCAGCACCGCATCCACCTGCTCGGTACGGGCAGCGGACACCATCTGCTCGACCATCGACTCCTGGGCCGGCTGCAGGTCGACTCCGTGCAGACCACGACCCAGATGCCAGTCAGAGGTGTGCAGCAGGCGCATACCGTGACGCTACCGAGCCCCGCCGACAGATCGCGGGAGGCAACGCAACCAGCGGGTCAGTAGATCTGCGACTCCGTGCCCAGAGCAGCGGCGACGTCCGGTGTCGCGTTGAGCGGGGCCGCGACCACGACGTTGCCGTGGGTCACCCAGCCGATGGCCGAGCTGGTCGACGGGTCAGCCAGGAGCTGTGTGACCCAGCTCTTGGCGGCTTCGGGGGTGGAGAACACCCGAATGGCCACCGTCGCGTTGCACGTTGCCACATCACCGGAGACGGCCGCTCCGCTGCACACGATCCCGCCGTCCTCCAGAGCCCCGAGAACCACAGCTGGATCAGAAACGGTCTGGGGAAGGCCCTCCTGACTCGAGCCGCCGAGCCAACCAGCTGCCCAGATCGCGACGATCGCGACCGCCAGTGCGGCACCACTGCCCAGGACGATCTTGAGTCCACGCCGCGACCGGACGGGGACTGCATCGTCAGCCGCGCCATCGGATGACTCGTCCGCCTCTGCGACCACTCCATCGACGCCGTCGGCGTCGGGCACTACGTGGTCGAGATCGTCGTCGAGCGCCGACCCGACCGATGGAGCCTCGACGGCTTCATCGTCAACAGGCTCATCGACGACCGGCTTGTTGCCAGCGGACACGTGACCTCCCAAGTAGTCCTGGTGAGGAATCGGCTGCCGAAACGCTCGGCCTTCGCCCTGGTCACCCGAACGGCCCAGCCCCCGAGGCACCTCCCCCTCGCAAGAGGTCCTCACCACGGGTCAACCCAGGGGCCCTGGGAGCCGAAAGAAGGAGGGGAGCTCGGGGACAGCGCGGGGAAGGGACCACTGCATGCCTGCAGTCACAGACCGGATCGATATCTTGAACGAGGACGGCCGATCCATCGGCTGGGTCGACCCGAGGTCGGGCGCCCGCAATCTGATCGATCCCGACCACGCCAAGGAGTTCGACGAGATGGTCGACTTCTGGATGACCGCCGCCGGGGTCGATGGACCCGACGAGGCCGCCGACGCGCCAACCCACCGGATGTCAGTCGCAGAGATTCGCTTCCCCGATCCACCCGTGATTCGCAGCCTGCTGATCCCCTTACGCCCCCTCGGCTGAGCCAGTTCGGCAAGATGGGGGCGTGACCGACACCCCCCTCTGGACACCGACGCCCGAACAGATCCGCGCAACGCAGCTGGATGCCTTCCGACGTGACGTCGAAAAGGCGCACGGGCTCGACCTCCCAGACTCCGCGGCCCTGCACTCGTGGTCGACCACCGAGGTGGCCGACTTCTGGGCGGCGGTCTTCGACCGATGGATCGTGGGCGAGCGCGGTCGGCAACCTGCCTGTACCGGCGACGACATGGAACACACCGCTTTCTTCCCGGACGCCCAGGTCAACTACGCCGAGAACCTCCTGGCTGGTGGGGCCACCTCTCCCACCGGCCTCGGCGGTACAGCTGTCACGTTCGTGCGTGAGGACGACGTCCGTCGATCACTGACGTGGGACGAGCTCACCGACCACGCCTACGCCTTCGCGGGATTCCTCCACTCGCATGGCGTCGGACCGGGCGATCGGGTCGCGGCCTGGCTGCCGAACACGCCCGAGGTGCTCGTGGCCATGCTCGGCACGTCGCTCCTCGGCGCGGTCTTCACCTCCACATCCCCTGACTTCGGCGTGGCCGGGGTTCTCGACCGGTTCGGCCAGGTCGAGCCGACGGTGCTCATCGGCACCGACGGATACGTCTACGCCGGCAAGCAGCAGGCGCGCCTGGCTCGCCTGGCCGAAGTCGCTGACGGGTTACCGACCGTTCGTACCACCGTTGTCGTCGGGGAGCTCGAGGCCGCCCCCGACCTGTCCGCACTTCCGACGGCCGTGCTGTGGTCGGCGGCGATCCAGCAGGGGTCTGAGCTGCCTCGCCGTCAGCCGGTGCGGCAGTCGGTCTCGGCGCCGGGCTTCATCCTGTACAGCTCAGGCACCACCGGCGCACCCAAGTGCATCGTCCACAGCGGCGCCGGACTGGCGCTCAAGCACGCCGTCGAGCAGAGACTGCAGTCCGACATCCGTGCAGGTGACGTGGTGTTCTACTTCACCACCTGCGGTTGGATGATGTGGAACTGGCTTGTGTCTGCCCTGGCCTGTGGCGCGTCGCTGGTTCTGTATGACGGGTCACCGTTCCATCCGGGTCCTGACCACCTCTGGGATCTCGTCGACGATCTTGGTGTCACGTTCTTCGGAACCTCGGCGAAGTACATCGATGCCTCTCGAAAGGCGGACGTGACCCCAAAACAGACCCACAGCCTTCGCACCCTTCGCACGATTGCCTCCACCGGGTCGCCCCTGGTCGACGAGGGGTTCGAGTACGTGTACTCCTCGATCAAGCCTGATGTGCACCTGGCTTCAATCTCGGGCGGAACCGATATCTGCGGTTGCTTCGTGGCCGGCGACCCCACTCGGTCGGTCTACCGTGGCGAGATCCAGGGACCGGTGCTCGGCATGGCTGTCGACGTGTACGACGACGACGGTGCATCGCTCCGCTCGTCCCCGGGTGTGCGGGGTGAGCTGGTGTGCACTGCCCCGTTCCCCTCGATGCCGGTCGGATTCTGGAACGACCCCGATGGTGAGCGCTACCACGCGGCCTACTTCAGTCGGTTCGACGGAATCTGGGCGCACGGCGACTTCGCGTCGTGGACGTCGCACGACGGATTGGTGATCCACGGACGTTCGGACGCCACACTGAACGCCGGCGGCGTACGGATCGGAACCGCGGAGATATACCGACAGGTCGAGCTCCTCCCCCAGGTCGCGGAGGCACTCGCCGTCGGGCAGGCATGGGACGACGACACCCGCATCGTCCTGTTCGTGAAGCTGGCCGACGGCTCCACCCTCGACGACTCGCTCGTCACGACAATCAGGCGCACGCTGCGCGAGAACTGCTCGCCGCGACATGTCCCAGCCAAGATCGTCGCAGTCGACGACCTGCCGCGGACACGCAGCAACAAGCTGGCTGAGCTGGCGGTCGCCGACGTGATCCATGGCCGTGAGGTGCGGAACAAAGAGGCGCTCGCCAACCCCGAGTCCCTGGAGTACTTCGCCGACCTTGCCGAGCTGCAGACCTGACGGGTCCCAGCACGCCTCAGGGCGTGGACGGGTCGTTCGTGCAGGTCTGCCTTCCCGCATCCATCACCTTGTCATTGGTGGCATCGATGAACGCGTAGCTGTAGGTGCCGTCCGATGCCAACGTAAGCCGCAGCACGCCGACCCGGTCGTCGAAGCGCACCCGGCTCTTGGCGGCTGTCGACCCGATCTCGTACGGCTCCTTGCCACCGGTGCCCACCGTGAACTGCGTCATTCCGTCGATCGGCGCGAAGCGCTCGTAAATGTGGTCGTGCCCATTCAGCACCACATCAACTCCACCAGCGTCAGCAAGGTTCCACAGCGGTTGGGCACGCGCGATGGTCGGTCCATCGCCGTTGTATTCGCCGGAAGTGTGCAGCGGGTGGTGCCATGCCGCAATGGCGCAGGGCTCGTCCGAGCGCTTCAGCTCATTGGTCAGCCACTTTGCCTGGGGCGAGTCTGGACCGCAGCCGCCGACCAACTCACAGTTGGAGTCGAGCAGGTAGATACGCCATCCGGAGACCGGACTGAACGAGCGCCACGGCTTCTGGGCCGTTCCAGCCCGCTTGCCGAAGTAGCCGAAGTACCCGGCGGCGCCTGCCGTGTACCACTCGTGGTTTCCTGCGACCGGCTCAGTGATGGACCGGAACCGGCCGAACCACTTGTCGTACACAGCGTTGAACGCATCCAGCGATCCTTCCTGGTACTGGATGTCGCCGAGGGGGATGAACCACTCCGCCCCTTCGTTCACGAGCCGGTTCGTCAGCCGGGATACCACCTCATGTCGGCAGTACTGCGGGTCGTCGAAGACCGGGCTCGTGGGGTCGCACACGATGTCTCCGACGGTGACGATCTCGCTGGTCTCGATCTCTGGTTTCGGCGAGGCGGTGGACTGGGTGGGCGCAGGTGACGTGGACCCGGCGTCGGCGCGCTGCGGGTCGGCACCGTCGGCCCCAGCAGAGCACGCGCCCAGCAGCAACGTGCTCGCGGCAGCCAGTACCAGCGCGCGCGTCACCCTGGTTTGGCTCATCAGTGGTACCCCCAAGATCGTCCTTGACCACAGCCAGACGGCGCACTCCAGTGTCACCCATCACCGGCCATGCCCGGGCACGGGCTGCACCCCCTCACCCGTTCAGACGACACCCCACTTCCCGCCGAGTGCACACCTGGGTGACACCTAGAGACCCCGAGTGCGCAGCTGGTTGCCACCACGACCGTGTTGATCGGCCAAGCGGGGGACGCATCTCCGCAGTCGGGTGATCCGCAGTTAGCTGCACACCCGTTCGGTGCAGCAAGCGGCCCCCCAGGACCTCCGAATCACTATGTGTGAAGGAGAAAGGTGAGTTGACGCCTACATCTGAAGGGGGAGCGAACGACATGGTCATGACGCTGCTCCACGAACATATTTCGCTGTCGTTGCTGTACGACCTGTGGAACCCAGACGGACCCGAGTCATGGGAAATCCTGGCCGTCGAGCAGGGATGGCTCGACCCTCGGAGCCTGGACCGTGGCGCCTTGACGCCTGCCTGAGGTCGATTTCGAGAGGCGCCGGGTCCGCTGCTAGTGTTCTCTCTGCTCCGCTAGCTCACATGCTGCGCGGGGCATCGCGCCGCTAGCTCAACTGGCAGAGCAGCGGACTCTTAATCCGCGGGTTCGGGGTTCGAGTCCCTGGCGGCGCACCCGTTTCGAATTCTCGCGGTCGCTCTCTGCCTTAGTCGAAACTTATCGACGCGACGATCTGACGCACTTCGCGCCTGACCTCGGATCCGGAGCCCGGGTGGCTGATGGCCTCGACCACGAGGAAGGGACCGCCAACGTCCACGATCCACAGCCGCACCGTGTCGCCTCTACGGGCACCCGACCACATTCCGTCCTCTCCGTTGTCGGGCCAGCTGTACAAGAATCCGGGCTGACATGTTCCCTCACCTTCGACCCTCAAGACCGCAGTCGCAGCCTGCTGACCCCCAACCCTGGTAGCTGCGGGCTGCTTGCCCGGTGCTAAACCGGTCCAAGAAAAGCGCCCGGCCGACCTCGCGTAGTGGACGAGGTCACCGGTCGGATTTCCCCACCACTGACCGCAGGGCCTCACCCCATCAGGGACTCCTTGCGCGGCCGCCAGGAAGACGATTGCCTCCGCGCTAGGACCCCCGGAGATGCTCTTGCCGAAGTAGAAGTCTTTCTCGTTCCGCCAACCCTGACCGGGCACGGCAAACGACAAGGGAGTCCCACCAATGGTCAGCATGTACCTCTTGTGCGCCTGTAGGCGACCAATCGGTGGCGGAAGGAAATCGGGATCTGAAGAGGCCCGGCAGGCCGCCTTCACCATGACCGGCAGGACCATGGACCCGGTGTTCAGCACCTCAGGGACCGCCAGCTGCCCGAGTGCTCCCGAAGCGTCGTGGTATCCGACGACAATCTCTGCTGCCGAAGCGGGCGGGGATTCCCCGCAGGGGGGATCGATGCTGACCCTCAACGTTGCCACGCCACCGAATCCGTTGACTTCCACATCCAGAGCTGCTCCAGGTCCTTCGAGAACCGGACCCGGGCCAGGGGGGTCGATCACCTGTGTTCTGATCCACGACGGTGCCCAGATATCACTTGGTGTCGCTCCAACGGTCAGGGCCGTCAGGTTGTCGATGTAGACGGTTGACCCCGAGTTGTTCTGCAGCTTGATTTCGAGCTGTCCGT
>JAHELE010000136.1 GCA_024644345.1 Actinomycetes bacterium
AAGCACCGGACTGGGCAGACACATGGGACCTGTGGACGATCGCCCCGGACGGGTCAGACCCCAAGCGGCTGACGGCCGTGGCCGAGGGCGTTCACCTGTGGCAGCCGACCTGGGCGCCCGATGGGACCGCGGTTTATGCCACCCAGGACTCAGCTGCCGGGCGCGAGGCAGTTCGTGTCGAACTCGATGGCAGCATCGGGGCCGGCCTGGCTGAGGCCACTCACGTGCGGCTGCAACCCACGGGCTGAGCTTCCTGAAGATCTGGCGGCACCTTCAAGGTGTGGAATGCAGCCAAGGGCTCAGTCCAGGATATTGCAGCGCACAGCGCTCATGACCTGCGTGCTTGGCACGCCTGGTCGCACAGCGCATAGCGGTTCCTAGTGCGCGACTATCTGGACTGAGATTCTTTATACAAGACTGTAGAAGCCTTGGTTCTGCACGGGTTCTGATCATTCCTCCCGAGTGACTGGACACGTACAGCGCTCACAGGCAGGACATTTCAGTGATCGAATCCTCGATCGGTCCAGAATTCTCTGAACCCCGTTGGCCACGCGCAAGGGATCACACATGGGCTTGCCTCTTAGTCAAGAGGGCCGGGATCCCCAGGCCAGTCCCTAGGCGGTGGGCTCGGACGGCGACTGGCCGAGGCTGTCGTGGTTCAGGCGCGTGCGGACGGTTTCCCTCCCATGAGACTGGACACCGGCTTCCTGTGCGGTCGGAATCCCACGGGGATGTATGCCTGCATGGGTTCCGACCGTGCGACCCTTCCATCGACTACCCCCAGGTCCCCCCTCACCTGCTCTTCTTCGAGCGGGAGCTACAGCTGCCAGCGGCCAGTGCCGGGCAGCCATATGCGAGACCTGCGGGTCTCGGCGCGTTCAAGTGGCAGTATTCATGGGATGAATGACGTCCGGGGCGCGCGCGAGGAGCGACGTGTCGTCACGGCGCTCTTCGCCGACATCGTTGGTTCGACCGCGCTGGGTGAACACCTCGATCCCGAGGACCTCAAACTGATCATCGCCGACGCCGTAGCCCGCATGATCGATGCGGTGGAAGCTTTCGGGGGGACGGTGAAAGACCTGGCTGGCGACGGGTTACTGGCCCTCTTCGGGGCTCCTACCGCGCACGAGGACGACCCCGAGCGTGCGATCCATGCAGCGCTGCGGATTCTCGACGACCTGGCGGAGTTCGCCAGTGACGTGGAGAGCGGTTGGGGTGTTGGCAACTTCGGTGTTCGGGTCGGGGTGGATACCGGGTTGGTGGTCGTCGGCACGATTGGGGGTGGCGACCGCGTCGAGTACAGCGCTCTGGGGGACGCCGTGAACACGGCTGCCCGTCTTCAGGCGCATGCCGAGACAGGGTCGGTACTCATCGGTGAGGTCACCCATCGGTTGGCCGAGCCTCACTTTTCGTGGGGTGAGCGAGTCTCGCTGACTCTGAAGGGGAAGTCAGCACCGGTAGATGCTTGGACAGTCGATGCGTCAGCCGGGGCGCCGCACCGGCCCTACCTGTCCGACGGCGTCTATGCGCAGATCGTTGGTCGCGAGCGCGAGCTCACTGTCGGACGGTCGGCTGTGGACGAGGCCCTCCAGGGCATGGGCAGCCTGCTGTACCTCGTAGGTGAGCCCGGGATAGGCAAGACCCGCCTGCTGAACGAGTTGCACACCATGGTGGACGAGGCGCCAATCACGTCCCGAACGCCGATGTGGCTCGAGGGACGTTGTGTCTCCTACGGCGAGTCAATGCCTTATTGGCCGTTTCGTGAGCTTCTGCACTCGTGGCTCGGGACGTCAGCCGACGAGCCCGATCTAAGACTCCGCGTAGCGCTTAGACGTCAGATCTCGGCTCTCTTCGGCGAGCTCGCAGACCAGATTGAGCCGTATCTGGCACAGCTGATGGGCCTTGCTGTCGACCCCAAGGAGGCCTCGCATCTCGCTGAGTTGTCCCCTGAGGCACTCCAGTACCGAACGTTCGAAGTCGTGAGAACGCTCCTCGCGCGTCTGGCTGACGACGGACCGGTGGTGGTTGCTCTCGAGGACCTGCACTGGGCCGATTCCACTTCGGTGCAACTGCTCCAGCATCTGATGGGCGACACCGAGCGCGCGGCGCTGCTCCTGGTGCTGACAATGCGTCCGGAGAGAGACCATCCGGCCTGGCGGGTGAAGGAGGAAGCCGGACGCGATCTGCCTCACCGCTTCCGCGAGGTGTCCCTGCAGGCTCTGACAGGTGACGCCGGTCGCACGCTGCTCGGTGAACTGATTGGCCGCGACACGCTGCCCCCGGACATGGCCGACCGGATCCTGGGGCCCGCGGAGGGGAACCCCTTCTTCCTGGAGGAGCTCGTCCGGTCCTTGGTCGATGCCGGTGCGCTGATCAGAGAGGGGGATTCGTGGGTCTTCGACCATGCCGTGCCGATCGAGATCCCTCCGACGGTCGAGAAGGTCATTCTCTCTCGCATCGACAGGCTCTCAGCCGACGCTCACGGGACCCTGACGGCGGCTTCGGTTTTGGGGCGACAGTTCCCGCTGCCCCTGCTGGAGTCGCTGGTCGAATGGGACGCTGCTGGCATCTCTGCAGCGCTGACTGAGCTCCAGCGGCTGGACTTGGTCCGGGAGACCCGGCGGTGGCCCGAACCCGAGTACCGCTTTAAGCACGCGCTGATCCAGGAGGCGGCCTACCGCACCTTGCTCCGCCCAGATCGACAACGCCTGCATCGGACAGCGGCAGTCTTGCTCGAGGAGCGGTCCGCCGAGCGCAAACATGAGGATGCCGGGCTGCTCGCGTACCACTGGCTTGGTGCTGCAGATGAAGAGAAGGCGATCGCCTACCTGGCAAGGGCCGGTGACCTTGCACGTCAGGAGTACGCGCTCGACGAGGCCATCGACCACTACCGGCAGCTTCTGCCGCTTCTCGAGCGTCGGGGTGAGCGGCAGGAAGTGGCTCTGGTCTCGTTCAAGCTTGCCCTCGCACTGCACATGTCGTTGCGTTTCGCTGAAGCCAATGAGGCCTACGCCCACGGGTTCTCGTTCTGGACCCCCCCAAGGACTTCGGTAGAAGAGCCGGCGGCGGTCCTCCGGATATCGTCCAGCTTTCTGCCCAATGACCCGGATCCACGTTCGGCCATCGCGTGGCCAAACATCCAGCTCTGCATGAACCTGTTCGACCGGCTGGTCGAACAGTGGCCCGAGCGTACGATCGTGCCCAATCTGGCGGAGTCATGGCAGATTGCAGACGACGGCCTGCGGTACGTCTTCGTCCTGCGTGAAGGTCTCACCTGGTCAGACGGCGTTCCCCTCACGGCCCACGACGTGGAGTTCGGCGTCAAGAGGGTACTGAACCCAGACTCACCAGGTTCCAGCGTGGCGATCTACTTCGTGCTGGAGGCCGGCGAGGACTACTTCCTGCGACGTCACTCCGATCCCGACCGAATCGGCGTTCGCGCACTCGATGATCGGACGGTGGAGTTCCGGCTGGCCGCTCCAGCCCCCTACTTCATGAACGTGATGAACCGGCCCGATGCTGGGCCTCAGCCGCGTCATGCGATCGAGGCAGCAGGGGATGGGTGGACTGATCGGGATCGACAGGTTGTCAGCGGCCCCTTCCGCGTGGCGACGTCCGATAACGAGTCGTTCGCTCTGCGGCGGCGTCCTGAATACCAAGGAATTCGCACCGGCAACGTCGCGGAGGTTCGATACACCAGATGGGGGGTTGGCGATGCCATGGCGCGCTACTCGCGCGACGAGCTCGATCTGGTGGCGGTGCGATACACACCGAAGATGGCTGATCAGGTGCCCACCCCGGAACCAGATGCGGTCGTCGGTCGGGCAACGTGGTCCGGCTATCTCGCCTTCGACCATCGTGACCCGGTGACTGCTGATCTGAACCTGAGACTGGCACTGGCCCGGGCGGTGGATCGAGAGGCTCTCGGCGAAGCGGTGTCAGAGAATCTCGTCGTCGCAACCGGGGGTGTCGTTCCGCCGGCCCTTCAGGGGCACACGCCTGACATTGCCCTCAGATTCGATCCTGATGTCGCCCGGAGCCACCTGGAGCAGAGCGGATTCGGCGGCGCACTGGCGATCGCCTCGTCCGAGGACAACGCAGCGCTCCTCGAACCGGTCGTGCAGAGCTGGCGTGAGGTTCTCGGCCTCGACGTCGAGCAACGGTGGTGGACGGCAGCAACGCTCCCCAGCTCAGGCGATCTCCGAGAGGTGGCACCGATCGTCTTCACCGGTTGGCTGCCCGGGTATGCCGATCCCGAGTACTTCCTACGGCTTCTGTTTCAGTCCACGAGCAAGACGAACGAAGGCGGGTTCTCCTGGCCCCCCTTCGACGAGCTGATCGAACGTGCCCGACAGGAGCGCAAGGACCGGGGGCGCCTCGAGCTCTTCCATGAGGCTGACCGGATGGTGGTGGCGGAGCGCGTCGCGTGCATCCCCCTTGTCTACGGTCGATCGATGGCGGTGGTGAAGCCGTGGGTCACTGGCTGGCGCGAGTTCGGCAAGTCGTCGGCGAATTTCGCAGATCTCCAGGTTGATCGTCGGTGAGTGTGGGCTCAGGGTGCCGTTTGGTTGGCGGAGTATGCGAGCGCTGACGAAGATCGAAGACATCCTTTGTCGCGCGACCTAGGCGGTGTCCAGCGCATGGCGGTCCTAGTGCACGCCTATCTGGGCCGAGGTTCGGTTTCTCTGAAGATCGTTTCGCAGATCAGGGGTCTTCCAGCGACGGCATGTGAGGCCCACCTCACACGTTGCGAGCAGGAAGGAGTTGGATCGTGACGTCGTCACGTCCGGTCAGCCTCTTGGCCTCGCGGACGCCGGTCAGGATTGCGCCGTCGGCGTACCCGGTCCGTGCCGCTCCGGTGGCCTCGCCCGCGAAGAGCACACGACCTGCGTGCGGTGTACCCAGTGTCTCGAGGTCGTCGTACGTCGCACCGTCCTTGAGGTAGGTGTACGCCCCGCGCGTCCACGGGTCGCGCCACCACTCGCTGCGCACCGACTCGACGGGTGGGGGGAGCTCCTTGCCGAGCGCGCGACGGAGCACCGTATGAGCCGCCGCCGTGGCATCGTCGAGGTCCCGTTCAGCCAGCAGAGCATGCGTCGACCCGCATGCGAAGACCATCAGGACTGGCTGACCGGTCAGCTCATCCAGTCCGAAGGCCGCTTGAAAGGGCGAGGCGGATCTGCTCGGCGTAGGGACGAGGTGGGGAACGCCTACGTCACGCCAGTACGCCCGCTCGTAGCGCAGGATCAGCTTGTCGAACCTGCCGAAGCCGAGACGGTCGATGGCACCCTGCCTCTCCGCGTCGAGGGCGGGTTCGAAAGCGATCGTGCCGCTCTTGAGGACCCCCAGCGGAACGGTCACAATCGCGTGCGAGGCCGTCTCTTCGGAACCGTCTTGACATGTCACTCGGACACCCCCTGCCTCCGCCGACACTGTCAGGGCGGCGCAGTCGAGC
This sequence comes from Actinomycetes bacterium, assembly GCA_024644345.1. Lineage (GTDB taxonomy): Bacteria > Actinomycetota > Actinomycetes > JAHEKZ01 > JAHEKZ01 > JAHEKZ01. Next base: position 5,456 of record JAHELE010000136.1, read on the forward strand.
CGGATGTCGAGCCCGGACGCGAGCGCCCCCACGATCTTGCGGTACCCGCCGACCGGGACGTCACCGAGAAAGGTCCCTTCGTACTCGAGCGTGTTGGCCGGATACCCAACGGTCGACAGGTCCTCCAGCGGCCCCGACGCATCAGCCTCGACGGCCGTCCGGGCAAGCGCCCGCACCCGACCGAGCAGTACCCCGGGCAGGTCGAGCAGGGCCACCGCCTCGTCGACTGCCGCCTTCAGCCCTCGTCGTGGTCCTGCGCACGCGACGTCGAGCACCCGCTCAACCAACGCCAAGATCTCCTGGAGCGCTTCGGAGTCGAGGAGCTCACCGGAGTCCGGATCCCATCCCTTCGCGTCATCGAAAGCCTCGAACGGGGAGTGGTCCACACCTAAGGAACGTGCGAGATCGCTGAGCGGGTTCTCCTTCGGCTGGTGGATCCAACTTGCTCCTAGGTCCACGGGCGTCGATCCGAAGTCGACGGTGTGCGTACGACCACCCACCCGGTCGCGGGCCTCGAGGACGATCGTGGGGATGCCCATCCCGGTGAGCGCGTTTGCCGCCGTCAGCCCAGCGACTCCGGCGCCGACCACGACGACGGAGGTGACATCCCCGGTGATGGACCCACGCAGTGGCGCACCGTCCCCGGAGTGGACGTAGCCCATCTGACGATCCAACTACCGCCCGGGGTGTTGCGCAATGGCCACCCAGGACCATCGGCGGGCGACTC
>JAHELE010000034.1 GCA_024644345.1 Actinomycetes bacterium
AGGGAAGCGGTCGCTCAGCTCGGCGTGCCGATCGGCCAGCACCTGTCGTGACGCGATCACCTCGCTCTGTCGCGACGTCCACGCCCCCAGCTGGCTGCCGTGCGGCCGTGAACGGAAGTACTCAGCTGTCTCATCGATGCTCACCCTGCTGACGCCACCTGTCACGGTCACCTGACGCTCGAGCCCCAGCCACGGGAAGCAGAGCGACGCCTGCGGGTTGTCGGACAGATGGCGTGCCTTGATGGACGTGTAGTTGGTGAAGAACGTGAAGCCACGCTCATCCGCCACCTTCAGCAGCAGGGTGCGCGCCCGCGGTCGGCCAGCGGCGTCCGCGGTCGCCAGCACCATGGCGTTCGGCTCGACGAGCTCTGCAGCCACGGCGTCTGCCAACCACCGGAGGAACTGGGTGACTGGATCGGGATCGATGTCCGCAACGTCGAGTCCGGCAAGCTCATAGCTGCGGCGTAGGGCGGCAAGGGCGGCTGGTTCCATGAGGCCATTCTGACGTTCTGCCAGGACCCGGCACGCCGCGGGCACGCGAGTCCGGTTAGATAGAAGTCGGCAGCGACCCTGCCGACCCAGACCCATCCGCGTCGAGGAGTGCCCACATGGCGAACTCGGACTTCGTGCCCGGCCTTGAAGGCGTCATTGCGTTCGAGACCACGATCGCCGAGCCAGACAAGGACGGGGGCTCGCTGCGCTACCGCGGCGTCGACATCGAAGACCTCGTGGGACGCGTGACCTTCGGCAACGTGTGGGGCCTGCTGGTCGACAACGAGTTCAACCCGGGTCTCCCCCCGGCCGAGCCGTTCCCCCTGCCGGTCCACTCCGGTGATGTCCGGGTCGATGTACAGAGCGCCCTGGCGATGCTGTCTCCGTCCTGGGGGCTTCGCCCACTGCTGGACATCGACCACGACCACGCCCGCGACGACCTCGCACGGGCCAGCGTCATGGCCATGTCGTACGTCGCGCAGTCAGCGCGCGGCCTCGGTCTGCCCATGGTGCCTCAGCAGGAGATCGACAAGTCCACGAGTGTCGTCGAGCGCTTCATGGTTCGCTGGCGCGGCGAACCAGACCCCAAGCACGTCAAGGCCGTTGACGCGTACTTCGTCAGCGCCGCCGAGCACGGGATGAATGCATCCACCTTCACCGCTCGCGTCATCGCCTCGACCGGGGCGGACGTCGCCGCTGCACTCTCGGGTGCGGTGGGCGCGATGTCTGGTCCGCTGCACGGTGGCGCGCCGTCCCGCGTCCTGCACATGCTCGAAGAGGTCGAGCGCACCGGTGACGCAGAGGGCTTCGTCCGCAACATTCTCGACACCAAGCAGCGCCTCATGGGATTCGGACACCGCGTCTACCGCGCCGAAGACCCGCGCGCCCGCGTGCTGCGCCGAACCGCTCGCGACCTTGGCGCCCCACGTTATGAGGTCGCTGAAGAACTCGAGCGTGCTGCGCTGAAGATCCTCGCCGAGCGCAAGCCCGACCGCGTGATCGCCACCAACGTCGAGTTCTGGTCGGCAGTCGTCCTCGACTTCGCCGAGGTGCCGGCGCACATGTTCACCCCGATGTTCACCTGTGCCCGCACCGCCGGGTGGAGTGCGCACATCCTCGAGCAGAAGGAAACTGGCCGCCTCATCCGGCCGTCCGCCCGCTACGTCGGCCCGGGTACCCGCAAGCCGGAAGCGGTCGAGGGGTGGGACCGCGAGGTCAAGCCCTCCTACGCCATCTGACCTTCACCCGTTCACATTGCGGGATCACTTGATACGAAGACGTTTCACCCAGCGGAAACCTGCGACTCCCCCTGGGCGGAGTCGAACGTCGGCCTCATAGGCTGACTCCCATGGCAGCAAACGTCACGATCCCAGACTCCCTCAAGCCCACCGACGGACGCTTCGGCGCCGGTCCGAGCAAGGTGCGGAAGGAGCAGGCGGACGCTGTCGCCGCACGCTGGCAGTCACTGCTCGGAACGTCGCACCGACAAGCCACCGTCAAGGACGAGGTCGGGCGCCTGCGGCGCGGCATCTCCGACCTGTTCTCGCTGCCGGACGGCTACGAGGTCGTCCTCGGCAACGGGGGCGCGACCGCGTTCTGGGAAGTCGCAGCGTTCGGTCTGATCCGCGAGCGCAGCCAGCACCTCTCGTTCGGAGAGTTCGGGTCGAAATTCGTGACGTCGGTCAAGAAGGCGCCGCACCTGGGCGAGCCGGACGTCATCACCAGCGAGCCCGGCAACGCCCCCGACTTTGCCCCGCAGCGGGGCATCGACGTCTACGCAGCTCCCCAGAACGAGACGTCAACCGGTGTGGCCATTCCGGTGCGCCGGGTCGCGGGCGACGACGGCGCCCTCACCGTGATCGATGCCACGTCCGGTGCCGGTGGCCTTCCGGTTGACGCGGCAGACTTCGACACCTACTACTTCGCGCCGCAGAAGTCGTTCGGCTCTGACGGCGGTCTTTGGGTGGCCCTGATGTCGCCGACCGCACTCGAGCGGGCCAGCGAGATCAAGGCGAGCGGCCGGTACATCCCCCCGTTCCTCGACCTGCAGACGGCCATCGACAACTCAGTGAAGGACCAGACCTACAACACGCCCGCCCTGGCCACCATCGTGATGATGGCCGAGCAGGTCGACTGGTTCAACGCCAACGGCGGTCTTTCATTCGCCACCGGCCGGTCTGCCGCATCGGCTGAGATTCTGTACGGGTGGGCCGACAAGGTCGACTACGCGTCGCCCTACGTCTCTGACGTCGACAAGCGTTCGGCCGTCATCGGCACGATCGACTTCGCCGACTCGATTGACGCGGCCGAGCTCGCGAAGGTGTTGCGCACCAATGGGATCGTCGACACCGAGCCCTATCGAAAGCTGGGGCGCAACCAGCTGCGGATCGCCATGTTCCCGGCGATCGAGCCAGGAGACATCGAGGCGCTGACCGGCTGCATCGACTACGTGATCGGCGAGCTGGGCTGACGCACGCGTCCGCGCTTACGCATGACCAACGCGGTGACACCACTGACGAGCACGATGATCGTCAGGCCCACCGCCCACGGAGCTCCACTCGACTCGTCGATCTGCGCGGGCACCGCTGACTGGCCACCCGACGTGTCAGGCGGCGGAGGAAGTCCGATCTCATAGATCGGCTGTTCCACCCCTTCACTTCCGACGAGGACTGAGCCGCTGTCGCGGGTGTAGGCGAGGGTTTCTCCCTGTGGCTGCAGAGGCAGCGGAAACACCACGCCTGCGTCGCCGTCGGTGCCCTGCGCCAGGAACTGCGTGGCGTCGAACAGATAGAGCGAGGTGTAGCTGCGCAGCGCTACCTGACTGCCGTCAGGTGAGATCGCCCCGTCGGTGAGAAACATCGGAGCCGGCCCGACGCGTTCGAGCTCGACCGTCGTGCCCGGCTGCGGCGCATTCGACGTCGCGTAGAGGCCGGCACCAAGCGCCTCCTTCGTCACGACGAAGAGGCGGCCTGTTTCGTCGACCATGAACGTCTCGGCGTTGTGCGCACCATCGGGATACTTCAACTCGACGCGACGCCACGGCACGTCCTGCTTGCCGAGCGCGGCCGGTTCAGGGATGCGGTACACCCGAAGGGAAGACCACTGCGCGTCGTTGTCACCGATGTCGGCAATCCACAGGGCCGGGTCGCCCTTGTCATCGACGCCGGGGGCCATCGCCTCCCAGTCTCGGTTATAGATGTTCTGCAGCTGAAGCTCGGCAACTGTCTGGCCATCGGCATCGATGCCGTAGACGATCTCACCGCCTTTGCTGTCGTTGAGCAGCCACACGACGTCGTCATGGAGGCGACTGACCACCATGCCACTGGCTTCATCGATGCGTGGATCCTGCACGTCAGCCAGTCGCGTCGACGTCAGATCGTCGACATCGCCTGGCGATGGCTGGCCTGCCACCGATCCTGGCGAGGCCAGCGCCAGCACGAGCAGTGCCCCAACGGCGGGCAGCGCTACTGCCCGGCTGGACACAACTGATGAACCAGGGGTTCGCGACAGCCGCCAGCCCGGACGCACGGCGTCGAGCTCGTCGACCCCGGCGATGTGCAGGTGCGGACGCGGACGGGCGTGGGCACGAACCTCCAGACCTCGACGCCGCAGATGAGCAATCGCTACGACCAGGGCGGCGATCGCCGACACGATCCCGCCAAGCGCGATCGACCAGCGCGGGCCGAACGTCTCGGCCACCCATCCCACCAGTGGTGAGCCGATCGGTGTACCGCCGAGGAAGAGCAAGGTGTAGATGCCCATCACGCGCCCGCGGAGCTCTGGTTCGGTGTTGAGCTGCAGGAACGACTGAGTGGCGTTGATCAGGGTGAGCGCGCCCATGCCGACCAGCGGTAGCGCCACCAGGAACATCAGGTACGTCGGCATGACGGCCACCACGACAGCGGCGGCTCCGAAGCCGAGCGCCGCAAGGACGACGAGCCTGATCCTCGGGGCCCCACGCCGGGCCGCAGCCAGCGATCCGGCCAGTGACCCGACTGCGAGAACGGTCGACGCGACGCCGAAGGCCGCCGGCCCCAGACCGAACTGCCCGGTGACCATGGCCGCAATCGTGAGCTGGAAGTTGAGTCCGAACGTTCCGACGAAGAAGGCGATGACCAGGACCAGCACCAGATCGGGACGCGCCCGCACATAGGAGATCCCCTCGCGGAGCCCGCCTGCATCGGCGCCGCGGCGGACCGGCTCGGTCAGGTCGGCCGAGCGGATGCGCGAGAGCGCGATCAACACCGCCAGGTAGCCAACGGTGTTGACGATGAAGACCCACCCCGATCCGACGGCGGCGATCAGCAGACCCGCCACCGCCGGTCCGAAGACGCGGCCGAGGTTGAACGAGGCGGTGTTGAGGGCCACGGCGTTGGGAAGGTCGTCAATGTCGACCATCTCTGACACGAAGGCCTGTCGGGCCGGTCCGTCGACGGAGGCTACCGACCCCACGAGGAACGCCATCACCATGACGATCGGCACCGTGGCCAGCCCCGTGAGCACCAGCAGACCCAGGCTCAGCGCTGCCAAGCTGAGCAGGGCTGTCGTGATGAAGAGCAGGTGACGCCTGCGGAACCGGTCGGCCAAGCCGCCGCCCCACATGCTGAAGAGCAGCATCGGCAGGAACTGCAGGCCGACGGTGATCCCGAGCGCGCTCGCCGAGCCATCGGTGAGCTCGAGAACCAGCCAGTCCTGGGCGACGCGCTGCATCCAGACGCCGGTGTTCGCCAGCAGCTGCCCGGATGCGTACAGCCGGTAGTTGCGGATGCGCAGAGAGCGGAAGGTGGGGCTCACTCGTTGGCCAGTGACTGCAGAATCGGAAGGACATTGCGAACGGCACGGCGTTCGTCGGGATCGAGGGTGGCCAGCCGTTGCGCCAGCCAGGCCTCGCGGCGTCGCCGGTCGGCCTGCAGAAGTGCCCTGGCCTCGTCGGTGGCGGACACCAGCACCTGTCGGCCATCGGTGGGGTGGGCCGTGCGCTCGATCAGTCCGCGGTCGTGAAGACCGGCGAGGACTCGGGTCATCGACGGGGGTTGCACCCGCTCAACGGCGGCCAGGTGGCCGGGCGTCGTCGGCCCGCAGCGGTCGAGGGCGGCGAGGGCTGAGAGCTGGGTCAACGTGAGGTCGACGTCGGCGCGCTCGTTGCGCAGTCGTCGGGCCAGGCGCATGACGGCGATCCTCAGGTCGCCGGCGAGCGGCGATCCCGTCTCTCGTGGCGCGACGGTCGCAGCGGCAGGCTGCGGGGCAGAGGCAGGCATATCGTTAGCATACCTCATTACCCTTGCTAAAGAAATTGAGACCCCTGCTCCTGCCGCCCCCATGTCAGAACTGCTCGACCGAATCGATGCACTGGGGGCGCCGTTCTGGGTCACACTAGGGGCGTGAGCACAATGGAGCCCTCGCCAGCGCGGAGTCTCCCGAGCACGCCCCCGTGGCCGGTGTGGAAATGGGCGTTGCTGACGGTGGTCACACTGTTGGGTGCCACCATCACACTGCTAGCCACGGGTCTTACCGTCATGGCCGCAAGCAGCACCTGTTACGGGATCCCTAGTTCACAGGACATGGCCGAGGCGCAACGAACCCTGCTCGTCGTGGCTGCCATTGCCCTGATCCCAGGGGCGCTGGTCGCCCTCGTCGCACGCCACCACACCCGATTCGTGGTGTCGGCGCTCGTGTGCGCGGTACCGGCTCTGCTGGCCTGGTTCAACGGGGCAGCCAACCCTGACGCCTACGTCGGGGGGTTCTGCTTCTGAGGCAACAGTCGTTCGAGGGCTGGCTGGACGCCCCAGTCGTTGCACAGTCGCTCGTACTCCGCTTCCTGCTCGGCGCTCGCGCCGGACCTCGTGAGGTGCCCCCGCAGCAACAGGTTCCGTGGCGTGTGCTGGCTCTCGACGAACTCCACCAGGTCGGTCCGATATCCGCTGCGTCGCAGCAGGTGCGCCCGGATCGCATCGGTCAGCAGGTCGCCCCACCGTTCACGCAGGAGTCCGTAGCGGGTGACCATTCCGTACGGGACAGGTGGCGAGGCCGCCCCCAGCTGTCGCTGAATGTCGTGGTGGCAGCACGGTGCGGCCAGGATGAGCTCGCTCAGCCACCCGATGCCACGGGCCAGGGCATCGTCGGTGGCCGTGTCGCACGCGTGCAGCGCCAACGTGATGTCGACCGGCGTCGCCACCTCGGCTTCGGTGATCGTGCCCTCGACGAAGTGCACGTCGGACGACCAGCCGAGCCGGGACGCCACCTCGCTGTTGTGACGCCGTGCCTGCTCCTTGACGTCGACGCCGACCACCTCTACCGACAGGCCCAGCTCCACGGCGAGGTGGTGGTACGTCGCGAATGTCAGGTACGCGTTGCCGCACCCAAGATCGACAACACGCAAGCGCGGCCGAGCGAGCCTTCCAGCGGATCGCGCATCGACGACGGCAGCGTCCAGGTGCCGGACGAACTGCTCCACCTGGCGGTACTTGTCAGCGCGCGACTTCTTGACAGCCCCTGACCGGTCGGTGATGCCGAGTGCGTGCAGGAAGGGTGCCGCCGCATCGACCAACCGCAGCTTGCCGCGATCGTGCGCCATCTCTTGCGTGTGACTGGCCGCCGTGCCGGTGACGAGGACGCGTCCCTTCCTGTTCACTCGAAAACCGAACTCGGCGTCGGTGCTGGTCACATGCCAGTGGCCGAAGCCCTCAGCGACAAGCTCAGTGACGATCTGCTCGGCGTCTTCGCCCCACGCATGGTTGGACGTGAACGACTGCGTCTGGTCGAAGGTCACGACTTGCAGGCGCGGACCCTCTTTCAGCTCGACCGGACGCAGCTCGACCCGTCGCCAACGTGGGTGCTGACCGCGGATGACTCCACCGGCAGATGCGCGAACGAGGTGCTCAGCGTCCAGCAGACGTTGTCGCACGTCCTGGCGCGCGGTGGCGAGCTGAGTGGACATCGATCTACTGTCTCACCATGGAATACACGCATCTCGGCCGCACCGGCCTGGAAGTTTCCCGCTTGTGTCTCGGAACCATGAACTTCGGTCCCCAGACGTCCGAGGCCGACTCACACGCCGTCATGGACCATGCGCTGGACGCCGGACTCAACTTCTTCGACACGGCCAACGTCTACGGCTGGGAGATCGGCAAGGGGACGACCGAGGAGATCATCGGTCGGTGGTTCGCCCAGGGTGACGGGCGCCGCGAGAAGGTGGTGCTGGCCACCAAGCTCTACGGCTCGATGACCGAGTGGCCCAACGACACCTTCCTGTCGGCCCGCAACATTCGCCGGGCCTGTGACGCATCGCTGCAGCGGCTGCAGACCGACTGGATCGACCTCTACCAGATGCATCACGTCGACCGCTCCACGCCGTGGGAGGAGATCTGGGAGGCCTTCAGCGTGCTGCGACAGCAGGGAAAGGTGCTGTACTTCGGGTCGTCGAACTTCGCCGGATGGCACCTGGCACAGGCGCAGGAGTGCGCGCGTCGCCTCGGCATGCTGGGTCTGGCCAGCGAGCAGTCGATCTACAACCTGGCCGTGCGCACGATCGAGCTCGAGGTGCTTCCTGCTGCGCGGGAGTACGGCATCGGCGTCATTCCGTGGTCGCCACTGTTCGGCGGCGTGCTCGGCGGGATCCTGCAGAAGGCCGGTGAGGGGCGCGCGGTCGGCGAGCGGACGCAGGAACGGCTGCGCGATCACCGCGAGCAGGTGGAGCGGTACGAAGCGCTCTGCGGCGAGCTTGGTGAGCATCCAGCCGACGTCGGGTTGGCCTGGCTTCTTGCCCAGCCGGGGGTCACTGCGCCCATCATCGGACCTCGCACCATCGATCAGCTGGACGGCAACCTCAGGGCCCTCACCGTGACCCTGGATGACGAGACCTTGGCAGCCCTCGACGACATCTGGCCCGGTCCGGGCGGGACGGCTCCTGAGGCGTACGCCTGGTAGTCGGATCTGCGGCAGTCAGCGCAAGGCGGCAACCACGACGACGGCCACGAACACCAGCAGAGCCAGTGGCACGAGCCAACGACGGGTCCGTGGATTCACACAGCTGAGCCTAGGCGACGCGGGTGGTCTATCGTCGCCCGCGTGTCAACGCCCAAACCACGCTCCTACCGCCACGTCGAGCCGCTCGACGTCGATGCAGTCCGCACGGTGCAGATCGGTACGGCACTCTGGGTTGTCGCCCTTGTCGTGTCTCTCGTCTTCCGCGAGCACCTGGCCGACGATGGCCGAACGTGGTGGATCTGGGCCTGCGTCGCCGGCGTGCTGTTGGGTCTGGCCGGCCTGCTGATCACCACGAGACGCCGTCGCAGGATCGCCGCGGCACGATCGACCGATCAGCGGTCGTAGAACCGCTCGACCCCGAGTGACTCGTCCGGACTGCCCTGCTCGAGACGGGAGGCCAGCTCAAACCGGCGGGACCACTGGCCGCTGGCCCAGGCCAAGGCGCGGGCCAGCCCCTCGACCGTTGACACGTGCACCTCCCCTTCGGCGGTCACCCACCAGTCAACCGAGACATCTCCGACGATGAGCTCGTCGTGTTCGCGGTACGACTTCGGAAGTCCACCGACGTCGGGAACGCTGGGTACCGGGCGCTCGACACCCGTGCCCACGATGCCCGTGGCCGAGCAGGATGCGTCGTCACTGACGGCGACATCGAGAACCTCGGCCAGGTGCGGGCTACCCGGGATGTACGGCGTCCGTAGGACCAGCGCGTGATGCGGCGCGATCGCGACAACCGCGTCGTTGGCATTCACCACCGATGTCTGCCCATTAACGAGTGCGCGCACCCGCGATGGCGGCTCGGGCAGGTCGTCCCCCACCTGTTCTGCTAGTTGGTCATACAGGTCGCCCATCAGCGTCGGCGAAACCGTGACGTCGGCGTCGCCCATCGCCTCCAGCAGCTCATCTACACCGTCCGGGGACGAAATCCACCGTTCCAGCGTGCTGTGTACCCCGATCGCTTGGAGCAGCTCGACGTCAAGTGCCGTAGGGGTGTCGATCGCAGGGAAGAAGGGGGCCAGACGGTCGTCACCGGGGAGGCGCACCTCCACCGGGCTTCGTCCGTCGACCACGGCCGCCTCACTGAGCCACCACGCACTCGGTGATGGAACCTGGACACGCCGTCCGTCCCCTGTCACCACCGTTGTGGGCGTGACCAGCGTGCGCCGGACATCGGGCTCGCCGAGGAACACGGCGATGTCCGCGAGGCTGAGCCCGTCGAGCAGCTCGACACCACGCACGAGGGAGACCTCGGCGGCCAAGAGTTCGTCGGGGTCGCCTACGGCGGCCAGGTCAGCGACTGCCGAGCACCAGTCACCGCCGTCGAGCATCACGTCGTCCCAGAGATCGGGGTCGAGCGGTTGCTCGATCAGGGTCACGGGGACCAGGGCGGGAAGTACCCCCAGCGCCGCCCAGGCGCTGGGGGATGCGGCGTCGGCCAGGTCGGCAGCCAACCGGGGGACGTCGGACGCGACCACGGCGTCAAGGGTTGACCCGGGGAGCACGACGGACGCGGCAGGCACCCACGAGCCATCGCGCGTTGGCACGGGGACGTCCCCTAGCCAGACCAGCTCGCCGGGGCGGACGGTGCTGTGAGAGAGCAGGGCGACCGCTGCGGTGACCAGCTCACGGGCCTCGGCCGCATCGTGCTCGACAGCGTCCTCGACCTGACGCACAAATGCGACGTCGAGCACCCTGGTGATCTCGAGGGGACGCGCTCCCAACCGTTCCAACAGGGGGTGCTGGGCCTCCGGATGCACGACGTCGACACCCAGCCGGGCCAGATCGGCCCCTTGTTCGCCGGCGAGCATCGCCGTTCTGGCGCCACGGACGACGCGGCCGTCCGCCAGCGGAACGGGCAGCCCCTCCAGCGCCCGCGGGTCGAGGCCCTGCGCCTCTACGTACACGCCATGCCACTGCCCCGGTGACAACGCGAGCGTCGCCAGCGTGTCCCAGACCTCGTTCACGGGACGCGTCTGCAGGCCGAGCCCCCGCAGCTCGTCGCCCACCCACTCGGGGTCGGCGAGGTCGATCACGTGTTCGCCGAGGACACGCACCAACCCCGGTTCGTTCGGCTCGAGTGCGACCAGCCGCCCCGGAGACTCGAGCTCACCACCGGCCGCGCGGGGTATCCAGCGGGCGTCCGCCAGGCCAGCGCGGACGCGCTCACGCACGAGGTGGTCGATCGTGCCGACCAGATCAGCGGCGGGAACCAGCGACAACGCCGCGCGTCCATGTTCACAGGCGATATCGGTCACCAACGAGGTGTAGGCCTTCGCCAGGGCCTGCACGACGTCGTTGCTCCGTTTGCCCTCAGCGACGTGACGCCGCGAAGGGTCGAGTCGGAAGTCACCGATCACCACCACCGGCAGACCCCACGGTTCTTCGGTCTGCGTCGGAGCGTGCACCACGCGGCCCACTGACGCGGGCAACGGAAGCGGGAGACCGCGATCACTGACCGGCAGCACGACCGATGCACTCCATTGCCCCCGCAGCGACTCCTCATGGGGAAGCGACTCGTCATCGGCGACATCAACTGCCCCGGTGATGGTGGTCTGTCTCCACCGCGAGGTGGCGTCGTCATGGACGATCACGCTCAGGCCAGCTTCGCGTTCGCACCACCAGGAGCGGCGATCCACCACCCCGTCGGTGACGACTTCGACCACCACTTCTTCCAGCTGGTCCAGAGCGAGCAGCAGCACCTCGTCGATCGCGTCGACAGCAGCCACTGCCAGCTGGCGAGCAGGCTCGTCGCGCCAGGGCAGCACGATGGCCGTGTCATAGCCGTCGGGCGGGGCGTCCTCCACCGGAAAGGGCAGGCGCAGCACCGGCGGCGGTCGGTTCTCGACCAACGTCGAGAGCTCGGCATCGTCCAGCAGCAGTCCGGTCGTTGCTGAACGGTCGAAGCGGACGCCGCCATTGCGGGACCGGATCTCGGGGGCTTCCGACACCGCCAGTACGGCAGCGAAGCCGACACCGAACCGACCGACCGCACCTTCAGACTTGCTGGACGCCCTCATCGCGGCCAACGACTGCACACCGGCACGGTCGAGGGGCGTGCCGACATTGGCAGCGGTCAGGGCGGCGTCGTCGAGCCTGAGCAGGAGGCGCCCGGGAACCCCAGCTGCCCGAGCCGCATCCGACGCATTCTGCGCCAGCTCAACGATGAGCCGATCGCGGTACGCGCCGAGGGCGTAGTCCTCTTCGACGTTGGCGTCCTCGCGAAACCGGGTGGGCGATGCCCGCCAGGCCTCCAGCACCGCACCGCGCAGCTGCTCGGTGCCGAACGGATCAGCCGTCGTTGGGCTCAACGGGTGTCTCAGTGAGGGCTTCGGCCGCGAGGTCGCCCTCGACGGCGACGTCGGCCTCGTCCGTGGTCACGCTCTCGCGGGCAACCAGCTCGAAACCGACCTCGTCGATGACCGGTTCTGGGCGCTCGGCCATGGTCGGGACGACGACCGCCTCCGAGTGCGCGCCGCAACCGTGGTCGAGGCTGACGACGCGACCGTCGCTTGGCGAGATCTCGTTGGCGCAGATACCGAAGGCGTGGCTGAGACTGCCGCGCAGCTGGATCCGGAAGCCGCAGGTGTCGCAGTGGGCCGGAGCCGTCTGGGCGATGGGGGCAGACGGACCCTGATCTCCAGCGACCCAGCGGTCGATGGCGTCGTCGAGCCCGATCGGGCTCAGCACCCGGGGTCGAAGCAGGTCGAGCTCGATCGCGACGGCCAGCAGGGCGTCACCGTCCACCCACCCGTCATCGGTCTCACCGTCGGCGTCGGTCTCGGCCTCGTCTGCCACGTCGTCGACCACGTCGACCTCGTCGTCCTCCAGAGCGTTCCAGCCCGGTTCCAGCCGGGGGTCGTCCTCGTCGGTCGGCAGCAGATCGCCGACGCCGAGATCGCCCGGACGCAGCCGCTCGGTCCAGGGAACCCAGGGGGGCGACAGCAGCGAGTCGGGGCCGGGCAGCAGCACGACCTCGCCGACGCTCACGCTCTTGCCTCGAGAGGCACGCATGACCGTGACCGCCCAACGCCAGCCGCGGTAGCCGGGCAACGTCGTCGCAAATGAGTGCAGCACCATGCGCTCGAGCTCGGGCTCGACGCCGAGGTGCTCGCCAACGGTGCCTGCGGGAGCGACCTCTGCCACAGCATCTCGGGCAAGGTCTACCGCATCGGCACACGTGGGGTCGATCGCTGGTCGCTTGCCGGACAGAAGGGTCACACTGAGCAGGGTAGCCTCGTGCATCGGCGCGTGATTGCCGTGCCCTCCTGAACCGAGCCAGAGATCGAATCGGAGCCGTGTCCGCATGCCGTCTCGTCGCCCCGTGTTGACCTTGCTCGCTGCGTCGGCGGCTGTCCTGTCGCTCGCAGCATGCGAGAAGCCGGCGCCTGGGATCAGCGTCTTCTCGGGCACGTCCTCGGCCCACCGTGAGGCGATCTGCTGGTCGTTCGAGGCCAACCAGGCTGTCGAAAAGGGGGACTGCACCCTCGACCTCGAGGCTCAGCCCGCCGGCGACATCGCCGACGCCCTGCTCAAAGAGATCGCGATCATCCCGACGAAGCCGGGCGAGACCGTCGGCATCAGCGTTGACCCCGAGGTAGCCGACAACGGGTGGCTGGTGTCGATCAACGGAGCACCGCTCACGCGGACACCCGTGACCGAGAAGTACTTCCGCTTCACGATGCCGCCGAAGCCACTCCGCGACGGAGACGCGCAGCTCGTGGTGCAGGCCGTGACGGACGACGGGGCTGCGGTCCGCGGGTCGTGGATCTTCGGCCTCAGCGACGCGCGCGACAACGCGGGCTAGTCGAGGTCGTCGGCCACCGCACGCAGCAGCATGGCGATCTTCTCCGCCTCGGCAGGAGGTGGCGCCTTGCCGCGGCGCAAGCCGTTGCCCAGCTTGTCGAGCAGCTTGATCAGGTCTTCGACGATGATCGCCATGTCCTCTGGTGGCTTGCGTGCGGTCGCGACACCGACCGGCACGTCCAGAACTCGCACCGACAGTGCCTGCTCGCCCCGACGGCCCTCGGCCACCCCGAACTCGACGCGCGAACCAGGCTTGAGCGCCTCCATGCCCGCGGGGAGGGCGGACTGGTGCACGAACACCTCACCGCCATCGTCTCGGCTGAGGAACCCAAACCCTTTTTCGGTGTCGAACCACTTGACCTTGCCCGTGGGCACGGCACACCTCGCACGTCTCGTCGAACGATCTGGCTCCTCGAGCGGCGCCACCCCACGGTCGTGGAGGGTTCCAGGGTAGTGACCTCGACCCCCGATCCCCCAACCGGTTTCCACCGACTCCTGTCCCTACCCTTGTCGCATGGCTGCATCAGGGCACCGAACGGACGGACGCGGTGATGTGGTCTTGCGGGTAGGCGCGGTTCTTGTCGCTATCGGGACGGTGGCGACGATCGCGACCCTGTTGCCTCTTGCGACCGGAGGCGACGCCAGGCCGGTCGCTGTCTACCTGCTCTGCTTTCTGGCACCCATCGGACTGGGCGCCATCCTGGTCGCGCTCTGGCAGCGGGCCAGCTCCAGGTCCCGACGGATCAGGTCCTCCGGTGATGGTCACCGTAAATAGTCAGTTGACTACCTAGAGTTATTGGGCAGGGCCGGACGAGCCGGCCCCACCGTCAATTTGGCTGAACCGCTTGACGGCTCACTTCCGGGCGACGACCGTGTCGCTAGCCCCGTGACCCACGGGGTTTGCTCTGTTCCTCGCCAGCTGTGACCGATCGAGTCGCCAGTGGGCCGAGCCGTCAAGGCGCCATCCGCGCCGGAAGGGACCGCGCGTGTCCTGGTCTATCCCCTCCACCCGACGCAGGACGGCCGCACTGGCCGCCGCGGCGTCCTTCGCCGTCGCAGCCGCGACCATCACCGTCGCCGCACCGGCAGCTGGCGCCCGTCCATCGGACGTTCCGCGCAGCACACCCACCGCAGATGGCCAGGCATTCAAGGCGGGCAAGTACATCGTGATGTTCGATGGTCTGCCTGCGGCTTCCTACCGCGGAGGGATCGCGGGGTACAGCGCCACGCACCCGGCCAAGGGCGAGCGGATGCGGCCGAACCGCACGGCGGTGGTCAAGTACCGCAGCTACCTGGAGAAGGGGCACGACCGCGTCCTCGACAAGGTGGGCGTTCCGACCAAGAAGCGCCTCTACGACTACACGGTGGCCTTCAACGGCGTCGCTGCCAAGCTGACCGCCGTCCAGGCGCAAGCCCTGGCCAAGAGCAAGGCTGTGGCCGGCATGTTCGCCAACGAGCGCCAAGAGCTGACCACCAACGAAAGCCCACAGTTCCTCGGACTCACCGGTGACGGCGGGGTGTGGGACCAGCTCGGTGGAACGGTGCGTGGAGGCGCCGGGGCCGGGCTCGTCGTCGGCGTCGTCGACACAGGAATCTGGCCAGAGAACCCCCAGGTGCGATTCTCGGACTCACCGAAGAAGCGCGTACCCGGGTGGGCCGGCATCTGCGAGTCCGGCGAGAACTTCTCGCAGCAGGACTGCACCGACAAGCTGATCGGTGCTCGCTACTTCACCAGCGGAATCGGCGGCAAGAACATTGCTCCGTACGAGTACAAGTCGCCCCGCGACTTCGACGGTCACGGCACGCACACCTTGACGACCGCTGGCGGCAGTCCAGCCGAGGCCGTTGTCGACGGCACGTCGTACGGAACGGTGAGCGGCATGGCTCCGGCCGCCTATGTGGCGGCCTACAAGGCCTGCTGGACGGACCGCTCAGGTGACAACGGCTGCTACTCGATCGACACAGTGGCTGCCATCGACGCCGCCGTTGCCGACGGAGTGAACGCCATCAACTTCTCGATCGGCGCGGGCAGCGAGAGCAGTGTGCTCGACCCCGACGAGATCGCCTTCCTGTTCGCAGCAGACGCGGGCGTCTCCGTTGCGGCTTCGGCCGGAAACGAAGGCCCAGGCGCCAGCACCACCGACCACGTGAGCCCGTGGCTCACCTCTGTCGCCGCCAGCACGTTCAAGGTGAGCGAGCAGGTCGCATTGCTCGGCAACGGCAAGCGCTATGTGGGTGCGTCCAGCACCGCGTCGCTTCCCGCGACCCCGGCCGTGCTCTCCAGCGACGTGGGCGCCGCGGGTGCCAACCCGACTGAAGCAACGCTCTGCTACCCCGGCACCCTCGACTCCGCGGCAGTGGCCGGAAAGGTCGTCGTGTGCGACCGCGGAGACATTGCCCGCGTCGACAAGAGCAAGGCGGTCAAGGCCGCAGGTGGTGCCGGCATGGTGCTGGTGAACACGTCACCGAACTCGCTCAACGCCGACCTGCACTTCGTACCAAGCGTGCACGTGGATGAGGTGAAGGGCGCGGCGATCAAGGACTACGTGGCCAACGCCGCGAACCCGACCATCGCCATCGTGCCGGTGGACGCGGGCGAGTCGACGACCGAGGTTCCCGACGTCGCTGAGTTCTCCTCACGAGGACCGTCGACTACCACCGGCGGCGACATCCTCAAGCCCGACATCGCCGCACCCGGAGTCGACGTCCTCGCCGGGATTTCCCCCGTCACGGATGCCGGACGGATGTGGGACCTGCTCTCGGGAACCTCGATGGCGTCACCGCACATCGCGGGTATCTCACTGCTGATCCAGCAGCAGCACCCCGACTGGTCACCGGCCATGGTGAAGTCCGCGCTGCAGACGACGGCCACTGACCATGTCACCACCACGAGTCCGTTCGAGCAGGGCTCCGGCCTGGTTCAGCCCGCGCCGGCCGGCAACCCCGGCCTGGTGTACGACGCCGGGTGGAGCGACTGGCTGTCCTTCATCGACGGCCAAGGTCTCGACCTCAACGGTGTCGACCCGATCGACGCCTCTGACCTCAACCAGGCCACGATCGGCATCGGCCAGCTCGCCGGCGAGCAGACGGTGACCAGGACGGTGACCAACGTCGGGTCGGCAGGCACGTACCGAGCGTCCGTGCAGGGGATGCCTGGAGTCGATGTCAGTGTCCAGCCGTCCGCTCTGTCTCTCGCCGAAGGCGAGTCGGCGTCGTTCACGGTGACCTTCACCGCCAACGGCGCGGCGACCCTCGACGAGTGGAGCACCGGCTCGATCACGTGGACAAAGGGCTCAACCGCGGTTCGCAGCGCAGTCGCCGTCAGGCCGGTGGGCGTCAGCGCACCCGGTGAGGTCAGCGGCACGGGCGCAAACGGTTCGGTCGACGTCGACGTGACCTCCGGCTTCGCCGGGACCATGAAGACCGCCATCTACGGACTCGTCGCCGGCGATGCCGCCGACGGATCGGTCGCGATCGACGCCGGGGCGTTCAATGACGCCAATCCGAGCACGGGACCAGCCGTCAAGGCGTACCCGGTGACGGTGGCCGAAGGGTCAACGGCCCTCCGGGTCGACTTGGATGCCATCAACGACGCCAGCGACCTCGACCTCTACCTGTACAACAGCGCAGGTGAGCTCGTGGCGTACTCGGCCACCGGGTCTGCCGACGAGCAGATCACCTGGGCCGGCGTCCCGGCGGGTGAGTACACCGCGTACGTACACGGTTGGGGCGGCCCATCCCCGGCGGCGTACACCTTGACCACGTACGTCGTCGGCAGCGCGGACGAAGGCAACCTCGCGGTGTCGCCGAGCTCGGTCGACGTGAGCATCGCCGAGCAGACCACCTTCACCTTCGCCTGGTCCGGCCTCGACAACAGCCGCAGCTACCTCGGCTGGGTCGGCTACGGCAAGGCGGACGAGACAGTGGGCCTCACCCTGGTATCGGTCAACTAGCCGATACCGCCACCCCGTTCGGTGATCGGAGCGTTTCCGGCACTTTGGGCGTCCCGCGAGGGCCTCAAAGTGCCGGGAACGCTCCGATCACGTGGTGCAGGGGGCGATGACCTAGCGTGGGTCCGATGACCACTCCACGCAGCCTCGCCGATGACCTGCGGGGTCGCGACGACTCATCGCTCCAGTCGCTGGTCCAGCGACGTCCCGACCTGGCCGTTCCGACCCCAGGAGACCTCGCCCAGCTCGCCGGCAGGTCGGTGACGGCGGCATCGACGGCTAGGGCCCTTGACCACCTGACGCGGTTCGGCCTCCAGGTGCTCGAAGCGGCAGTGGTCTGCGACGAACCCTTCACCACTGACGAGCTCTGTGCTCTGATGCCCGACACCCCTCGCACCCACGTCACCGAGCAGCTCGGTGATCTGGTCGAGCTCGCGCTGCTCTGGGGCGAGCCCGATGCATGGCACCCCACCATCGCCGTCCGCGAGACCGTCGGGCGTTTCCCTGCCGGGCTCGGACCGTCCCTCGGCATCCTCGGCGGTGGTGATGTGGAGCCCCTTCTGACCGCACTGGCCGACGCACCCGAGGAGGTTCGCGAGGTCGTCGACGCCCTCACCTGGACGCACCCGACCGGCCGGGTGCGCAACGCCGACCGGGTCGTAACGCCTGAGTCGGCCGGCACACCCGTCGAGTGGCTGCTGGCACGCGGCGTGCTGCGTCCTCTGGACAAAGGCACCGTGGTTCTCCCGCGCGAGGTCGCGCTGACCTTGCGCGAGGGGCACCTGCACCGCGACGTGTCGACCGAAGCCCCACCGCCCGAGCTGCACCATCACGACCCGGCCGTGGTCGACCGGCTGGCCAGCGGAACCGCCGACGAACTGGTTCGCCGGGTCGCGACGCTGCTGGACCAGTGGGCCGCCGCGCCTCCGGGCGTCCTGCGCTCCGGTGGTCTTGGGGTCCGCGACCTCCGCTCCGCCGCGACGCTGCTCGACGTCGACGAGCAGCTCGCGGCCCTGGTCGTCGAGCTCGCCAGAGCGGCCGGACTGCTCGCCACCAGTGGCGAGACGCCTGACGAATGGCTGCCGACGCCGGCCTACGACCTGTGGCGTACCCGATCGATCGCCGAGCGCTGGACGCAGCTGGCTCAGGCGTGGCTGAGCACGTCTCGGGTGCCGAGCCTGGTGGGAACGGCTGGCGAGGGTGACTCACGGGTGAACGCCCTCACCCCAGAAGCCGAGCGGATTGTCGCGGCCGACATCCGCCGGTGGGTGCTAGGCGATCTCGCGTCCCTCGAGCCCGGGACCGCCGCCACGGTCGACTCGCTCGTCCAGCGTCACGAGTGGCGGCGCCCGAGACGTGGCGGACGTCTGCGCGACGACTTGGTGCGCTGGTCGCTGCACGAGGCGAATGCCGTGGGCGTATGCGCACGGGGGGCCATGGGGAAGGCCGGGCGACTGTTGCTCGGGGGTGACGCCGCCGCAGCAGCAGACGCGCTGATCGAACAGCTCCCCGCTCCCGTCGACCACATCCTGCTTCAGGCCGACCTCACCGCCGTTGCGCCAGGTCCTCTGCAGGACGAGGTCGCACGGCCTCTGGCGATGCTGGCCGACGTCGAGTCGTCGGGCGGGGCCACGGTGTACCGCTTCAGCGAGCGTTCGGTCCGTCGCGCCCTGGACGCCGGACGCTCGGCGTCGGAGTGCCAGTCGTTTCTCACGAGCGTGAGCAGCACTCCTGTGCCTCAGCCGCTGACCTACCTGATCGATGACGTCGCGCGCCGCCACGGGCTGCTGCGCATCGGAACTGCGGGCGCCTACCTTCGCTGCGACGATCCGGCCATCCTCGACGAGCTGATGGCCGGGCGCGCGTCTGAGGTGCTGCGGTTGCGTCGACTGGCACCCACGGTTGCGGTGACGCCGACATCACCTGACGTGCTGCTCGAGCGGCTGCGTGAGCAGGGTCTGGCCCCCGCCCTGGAGGGGGGCGACGGCAGCGTGGTCGTGTCGCGCCCCGACGAGCGACGCACCGGGCCACGTCCAGCGCCGACGCATCTGACCAACGACCCTCCCCCACCCTCCTCAACGGTGGCGGCCTCCATCGTCAAGGCCATGAGATCGGCCGAGCGGGGCGCTTCACGCGGTCCGCAGACGCAGGGGCCGGGGCTCGGTTCGCACGTTCCTCGAACTGCCATGAACCAGACGCTCGAGGTGCTGCGTGAAGCGGTCTCGTCGGGATCGTCGGTGTGGCTCGGCTATGTCGACAACGACGGTGTCTCGGCCGAGCGAGTGGTCGACCCGGTGGCGCTCAGCGCGGGGCAGCTGACCGCGTTCGACCACCGGTCGGACGGTGTGCGGCGTTTCGCCGTGCACCGGGTCACCGGAGTAGCGCCGCTGAAGTGACTGGGCCGATAGCCTCGGGTCTGTGACCGAAGACCCGCAGTCCTCCTTCCTGCAGCGCGCAGTGTCCGGGGCCATGGACGCGACGGTCGGCCGGGTCGAGGACCGGGTCGTCTCGTCGACCAAGGGCGTCATCGACGACCTCGAGCCGTACCTCGCCGAAGAGACGGTGCCCCGGATCATCGACGAGCTGATCCCCTACCTGGTTGACCAGGTGGTGCCGGAGGTGATCGCCGGACTCACCGAGCGGCTGGCACTTCAGACCGGGCCGGCCATCGTCGAAGGCATGACACCTCAGCTGGCGGACGAGCTGGTGCCGGTGCTGCTCGAACGGATGCGGCCCTACCTGGAAGCCGAACTTGTTCCGGCAGTCGTCGACGGCGTGACGCCGCACATCATCGACAAGGCAGGTCCGCAGATCGTGGCCGGTCTGATGCCCTACATCCAGTCCGAGGTGGTGCCCGAGATCCTCGACGAGTTCGTCGACGATCCGCGGGTGCGCGACCTGATCCGCGAACAGAGCCTTGGCCTGCTGTGGGACGCGGTCGAGGCCTTGAGGGCCGGCCTGGCCAAGGCCGACGACATCGTCGAACACATTCTCCGAAGGATTCTGCGTCGTGGCTCGGCACAGGACGCCGTGCCGACCGACCGGCTGCCGCCGGGAAGAGATCGCTCACATGCTGGGATGGTCTCGCGCTTGGCCGGGTCGGGTATCGACCTGTTGATCATCTCGCTCGTGGCAGCCCAAGGCCTGGCCACTGCGCTGTCTCTCATCGGATCGGTCGTCGACCCGATCCCGACGTGGGTGGTCGCGGGGCTTTCCCTCATGTTCGCCTGGCTCGGCCCGCTCTACCTGGCGGTGGCCTGGCGAGCGGTGGGACGGACTATCGGTGGCGCCGTTGCCGGATACGCGGTGGTCAACGCGACTGAAGGACAGCTGGGCATCGTCCGGTCGGTGATCCGCGCTTCGCTGAGCTTCTTTCTGATGCCGGTATGGGCATTCGGCATGATCGGAACCGCTTTTGATCCTCACCGTCGGTCGTGGGGCGATCGACTTCTCGGTTCTCGGACGCCGTACCTGGTCCACGTCGAGCACAAGTCGACGCGCAAAGGATCGGAGTGGCGCTAGGGCTACGCGAGGTAGCGCAGCCAGAGGTACGGAACACACAACACCACGGTGACGACTGTCACCAGTAACCCGTAGCGGGTGAACTGCCAGAACGAGATCGGATAGCCATAGCGTTTGGCGATCCCGATCACGACCACGTTCGCGCTTGCGCCGATTGCTGTTGCGTTGCCGCCGAGGTCTGCGCCGAGCGCCAAAGACCACCAGAGGACGTTGCCCGGGTTGAGAGTCGGGTCGTTCGCAGCCAGCTGTTCGACAACCGGCGACATCGTCGCCACATAGGGAATGTTGTCGACGATCGCCGACAGCGCCGCAGATCCGAACAGGATGCCGAACGTCGCGGCCACGGGGTCACCCGCGACCGCATCGGTCAGAGCGGTGGCCAGGGCGTCGATAGCGCCGACCTGGACGAGTGCCCCGACGAGCACGAACAGCCCCATGAAGAAGACCAGGGTCTCCCATTCGACGTGCTTCATGTACTCCTCGGTGGGACCGGGCACGGCGAGCATCATGGCCCCGCCACCTAGAAGGGCCACGATCGACGGGTCGATTCCCAGGCTTCGCTGCAGGACGAACCCCACGAGCACGAAGGCCAGCACCACCAGACCACGCACCAAGAGCTTGGGGTCAGCGATGGCTTCGCGTTCGTCCAGCTGCATCACCGACTTGGCCGCGTCGGAGTCGTAGGTGAAGGCGTCGCGGAAGACCCACCTCGACAGCAGCAGGAAGGCCACCATCGCGATCAGGATGATCGGGCCGAGATTCACCAGGAAGTCGACGAAGGACAGGTCCGCCCGACTGCCGATGATGATGTTGGGTGGGTCACCAACGAGCGTCGAGGCGCCACCGATGTTGGATGCGAGAACCTCGGCGATCAGAAAGGGGATCGGATTCAGCTTGAGACGACTGCAGACCAGGAGCGTCACTGGTGCGACGAGCAGCACGGTCGTGACGTTGTCGAGCATGGCTGACGCGACGGCCGTGAGGGTCGTCAACAGCACAAGCAGGGGGTATGGCCGGCCACGCGTTCGTTTGGCGCTCCAGATCGCCATGAACTCAAAGAGCC
The DNA here is from genome assembly GCA_024644345.1 of Actinomycetes bacterium. GTDB lineage: Bacteria > Actinomycetota > Actinomycetes > JAHEKZ01 > JAHEKZ01 > JAHEKZ01. The sequence continues at coordinate 21,817 of JAHELE010000034.1, forward strand.
CGGTTCGTCGAAGCCCGGCAACCACGAGCATCATTCCGAGGAGCAGGAAGATGACGTTCCAGTCGATGCCGGTCTCTTCTGAGTAGAACGACTCCTGCGCACCCACGATGCCGACGGCGAAGACGCCGGCGACGCCGCCCAGCACCGCCACCACACGAGGGACTCGCTCGGTGGCGATCAAGACATAGACGACCAGGAAGATTCCAACGGCGAGCGCTGTGGTCATGCCGAGATCACGCCTGCGACAGGCTGGCGCCCAGGACCGACTGGGCGGTGATGGTGCCGAGGGCCTTGCCGTCCGGCCCTGACACGACCAGGAAGGACACCCGCAGCTGCGACATCACACACGCGACCTCGAGAAGCGTCGCATCGTGTGGCACCGTGCCGAGCAGGTCGGGTTCGGCGTCGTCGAGCACCCCCTGGACGGTGAGAGAGGCCAGTCCGTCGATCAGCCGGTCGGCGGACGCCTCGTCGACCACGCGGGCCAGCGAGGGATCGTCCTTGATGTAGGCGGGCACGGCCAGCCCCAGCACCTGGGACGCCGGTAGCACCGCCAACGGTCGCCCGTCGTCGGCCACCACAGCCAGACCGGGGAGACCCTCGTCGACCATCCGCCGGGCGACATCGTGGACCGAGTCGGAGGTGGTGACCAGCCCGACGGGCTGAGCCAGCTGCTTGGCGATCATGCGGGAACCCTACTGCCGGAAGATGACAGGCTGCCGCGATGTTGGACACTGGTGGGCGTGGCCGTTGTCGCGGCCACCCGGCAAGCGAGAGGAACCCTGTGAGCGACGGTCCGCTGATCGTCCAGAGCGACAAGACGTTGCTGCTGGAGGTCGACCACCCGCTGGCCGACGAGTGCCGGCGGGCGATCGCACCGTTTGCCGAGCTCGAGCGGGCCCCCGAGCACGTCCACACGTACCGAGTCACGCCGCTAGGCCTGTGGAACGCCCGGGCCGCCGGGCACGATGCCGAGCAGGTGGTCGACACCCTGCTGCGCTACAGCCGCTACGCGGTTCCCCACGCACTGCTCGTCGACATCGCCGAGACGATGGCGCGCTACGGCCGACTGCAGCTGACCATGCACCCGGTGCACGGGCTGGTGCTGCACACCAACGATCGCCCAGTGCTTGAAGAGGTGCTGCGATCGAAGAAGATCCACCCGCTCGTCGGGGCCAGGATCGACCAGGACTCGGTCGTCGTTCATCCCTCAGAACGCGGCCACATCAAGCAGGTGCTGCTCAAGCTCGGATGGCCTGCTGAAGACCTGGCCGGCTACGTCGACGGTGAGGCCCATCCGATCGAGCTGGATGAAAGCGACTGGACGCTGCGCGAGTACCAGCGCCATGCCGCTGAGAACTTCTTCCACGGTGGCTCTGGAGTGGTCGTCCTCCCTTGTGGCGCCGGTAAGACCTTGGTCGGCGCAGCAGCAATGGCGATGGCCAAGGCCACCACGCTGATCCTCGTCACCAACACCGTCGCCGCTCGCCAGTGGCGCGACGAGCTGCTTCATCGCACGTCACTCACCGAGGACGAGATCGGGGAGTACTCAGGCGCGAAGAAGGAGATCCGCCCTGTCACGATCGCGACCTACCAGGTGATGACCACCAAGCGGAAGGGCTCGTACGCCCACCTTGAGCTCTTTGACGCGCGCGACTGGGGGCTGATCTTGTACGACGAGGTGCACCTTCTGCCCGCGCCGATCTTTCGCTTCACCGCCGACATCCAGGCCAGGCGTCGGCTCGGACTGACCGCCACCCTCGTGCGCGAGGACGGCCGCGAGGGCGACGTCTTCTCGCTGATCGGGCCTAAGCGCTTCGATGCTCCCTGGAAGGAGATCGAGGCGCAGGGGTACATCGCGCCGGCTGAGTGCATCGAGGTGCGGGTCACGCTCCCCGAACGTGAACGTCTCGCGTACGCCACCGCAGAGCCGGAGGAGAAGTACCGGCTCTGCTCGACGTCGCAAGAGAAGTCACGCATCGTCGAGCAGCTGGTGGCCCAGCACCAGGGTCAGCCGATGCTGGTCATCGGCCAGTACATCGACCAGCTCGACGAGCTGGCCGGACGTCTCGACGTGCCGCTGATCAAGGGCGAGACCACGGTCAAGGAGCGTGAACGGCTCTTCAACGCCTTCCGGACGGGAGAGATCACCAC
>JAHELE010000003.1 GCA_024644345.1 Actinomycetes bacterium
CTGCGCCGGGCCGAGAACGGTGATCCCATAGCGACCGCTCGAGTGGACCACCAACTGCCCCGGGCGCCAGGCATCAACCGCTGCCAGCCCTTCGATCAACCCAGGCAGCTGGTCATCGGGCACCGTCACCAGGACGAGGTCGGCGGCCGCGCAGACCTCGGGAGGTGACACGACACGGGCATCGGGCAACAGGGTCTCGGCCCGCGAGCGCGAGGCGTCCGAGACGGCGGACGCGGCCACGACCCGGTGACCCACCCGCGCCAGCGCTGCGCCCAACACCGACCCGACACGACCCGAACCGATGACGCCGACGCTGAGCCGACCCGGTCTGACCGGGGAGGCTGGCGGGGTTGCTGAGGTCACGAGGCGTTCCAGTCCTTGCGGGGTACCGGACGAGGGTTCCCCCAGCGTAGTGGGTCGCACATCCAGTCGTTCCCTGGCGGCCTGACCGCGCCAACAGCCGCTCATCGATGGGCAACTACGGTCGTCACGTGCAGACATGGTCGGAGGCGATGGAAGCTGCCCTGTACGGGCCGAACGGCTTCTACCGCACGAACTCACCCGACCAGCACTTCCGCACCAGCGCGAACGCCGGTCCTCTTCTGGCTGAGTCTCTGGTGGCACTGATGGTGGCGATCGATGAGGACCTCGGGCACCCCAACCAGCTGGAGATCGTGGACGTGGGTGCCGGTGACGGCCGCCTGCTGTCGAGTCTGCACCACGCGCTGCCCGAAGAGCTGTCTACCCGAACCCAAGCCACCGCGGTCGAGGTACGTCCGCGCCCGCCAGATCTACCTCCGGGCATCGGCTGGCAGGACGGACTCCCCGAGCAGATCACGGGGCTCCTGCTCGCCCTCGAGTTCCTCGACAACGTCCCCTGCGATGTGGCGCAGGTCGAGTCTGGTGAGCTGCAGCTGGTTGAGGTCGATCCGAGCACCGCTGCGGAAGCCCTTGCCCGACCTATCAGTGACGAGCAGGCCGAGTGGATTGCACGATGGTGGCCCATCAGCGATGAGGGCGACCGCGTCGAGATCGGCCTTCAACGAGATCAGGCGTGGGCAGGTCTCGTCTCACATCTCGACCGTGGCGTCGCTGTCGCCGTGGACTACGGCCACACGCGCGAGGAGCGTGACTCAGGCGTTTTCGATGGTGGAACTCTCGCCGGCTATCGCGAGGGACGACAGGTCGTGCCCATACCCGATGGGTCGTGCGACATCACCGCACATGTGGCGATGGACGCCTGCGCTCAGGCGGGTCTTACGGCCGGCGCCGACAGCGGCGTGCTCCGACGCCAGTCGTCGGCCCTGCGGACGCTCGGGCTGGACGCACGCCGACCACCCCTTGAGCTCGCCCGCACTGACCCCCAGGCATACAGCGAGGGACTCGCACGCGCCTCCCACGCGGCAGAGCTGCTCGATCCGGCCGGTCTCGGCTCGTTCTGGTGGTTGATGCAGCCCAAGGCATGCGGCCCGGTCTTTGCCGGCTTCAACTGGTCCTAGATCAGGGAGCTGAAGGCCCTGGTCGGGCGGCGGCAACTGACCCAGGGTGTTGATGTGGGGATCATGCCGAACGACCCGCTCAACGGTCTCACCGAAGCTGAGGCTGTCGAGCGTCGCGCCACATACGGAGACAATCGGCTCCCCCCGGCGCCATCGGTCCCTGCCTGGCGACGACTCGCTGCTGAGCTGACTCACTTCTTCGCCCTTCTGCTCTGGGTCGCGGCACTCCTGGCCTTGATCTCGGGGCTGCCTGAACTCACCGCGGCGATCGCCCTGGTCGTGGTGATCAATGCGCTCTTCGCCTTCGCTCAGGAGCGAAGGGCCGAGCATGCCGCTGCGGCGATGCAGGACATGGTCCCGCACACTGTCCGCGTACGACGAAGTGGCGAGCTGCGCCAGTTACCCGCGGCCGATCTGGTGGTGGACGACGTCGCCTTGCTCGCCGCCGGGGATCGAGTGCCCGCAGACGGAGTCGTGGTCGAAGCACATTCACTAGAGCTCAACACGTCGATCATCACCGGCGAGAGTGTCCCCGTTGTCGCCGACGTCGGTGACGACCTGACCGGCGCAACCTTTGTGGTCCAAGGCCAAGGTCTGATGCAAGTCACCGCCGTCGGAACTCATACCCGTCTCGCCAGCCTCGCCGACCTCACCCGGTCCGTTACTCGACCCGCCAGCCCTCTTGCGCTCGAGATGCGGCGCGTCGTCTGGACCATCGCCACGATCGCCATTGCTACGGGAGTCGTCTTCCTCGTCGCTGCGCTCGTGGCCCGGTCCGACCTGCAGAACGCCGTCACGTTCGCGATCGGGGTGACCGTTGCACTGGTACCTGAGGCATTGCTGCCAACAGTCACACTGTCACTTGCACTTGGTGCGCAGCGGATCGCTAAACGCCATGCGGTGGTCCGACATCTCGAGTCGGTAGAGACGCTGGGGTCTGTCACTTTCATCTGCACCGACAAGACCGGCACGCTCACCCGAAACGAGATGCAGGTAGTTCAGGTGTGGACCCCACTCGGTTCGGTGCAGATCGAGGGAGACGGGTACGCGCCAACAGCAACGATCGTCGGATCCTTGGAAGCCCGCGAGGCAGCCGGGGAAGTCGCGCTCACGGCCCGCGTCTGCTCGAGCGGTGAGGCAGTGGAGAAGGACCAATCGTGGATCGCTCAAGGTGATCCAATGGAGGCCGCCATCGACGCCCTGGTGGCTCGGCTTGGACTGTCGAGGCCGTCCTCGCCGAGCCGGATCTTCCCGTTCGACCCACACCGACGCCGGATGTCCGCACTTAAGGATGGCGAGGTCCTAGTCAAGGGTGCGGCCGACACTGTCCTGCCGGTCTGCCGTGGTGAGGAGTCGACCCTCGCTGCCGTCGGCCAGACAGCTCACGCGATGGCTTCATCCGGGCTCCGGGTGCTCGCTGTGGCGTCTCGCCAGTGCGGGTCTGATGAACCGCGCGATGCTGTTGAGGCAGAGCGCCACCTCACCCTCCTCGGTCTTGTCGGGCTGTCCGATCCGGCCCGCCCGGACGCGAGCGTCGCGCTCCGTGCCTGTCGCGAGGCCGGCATCAAGGTCGCCATGATCACTGGCGACCACCCCGCCACGGCATGGGCGGTCGCAGAGCAAGTAGGCCTCGCCATGGGGGAGCGCACAGTCGTCACGGGTGCTGAGCTGCCACCCGAGGGCGACCGCCTCGGCGAGCTACTGGACCACGACGGTGTGGTTGTCGCGCGGGTGACACCTGAACAGAAGCTCGCGATCACCGCTGCCCTCCAGTCGCGGGGTCTTGTCGTCGCCATGACGGGCGACGGTGTCAACGACGGTCCCGCTCTTCAGGAGGCCGACATCGGGATAGCCATGGGCGCCAGTGGCAGCGATGTGGCGCGCGAGGCGTCCGACCTGGTTCTGCTCGACGACGACTTCGCCACGATCGTGGCAACTGTTGAGCAGGGACGTGGCACGTTCCTCAACGTTCGTCGGTTCCTGACCTATCACCTGTCGGACAATGTCGCTGAACTCTTCCCGCTCGTCCTGTGGGCTCTGTCTGGAGGGGCATTCCCACTCGCGCTGGGCGTCCTGCAGATTCTCGCCCTTGACCTCGCGACAGACACGCTTTCTGCGGTGGCCCTGGGTGGGGAACAACCCCACGGGCGCGTCATGCGCCGGCCGCCCGTCTCTGGTCGATTGCTGAACCAGACCGTCGCACGTCGAGCATTCGGACTACTCGGCCCCACCGAGGCGCTCCTTGCCCTGGCGGCCTTCCTGGCCGTCCTCGTAGCGGGCGGCTGGACCTGGTGGTCAGTCCCCGCACCCGCCCTTCTCGCCCAGGCATCTGGCGCATACTTCATCACGGTCGTGACCGCCCAGTCAGCCAATGCTTTCGCCTGTCGGAGCAGCACCCTGACACCCTGGGCGCTGGGGTGGACCACCAACCGGCTGCTTCTGATCTCGGTCGTCGTCGAGTTCGTCTTCGCCCTCGCTCTGCTCGTGCTGCCACCGATTGCCGACTTTCTGGGGCAGGCCTCACCCCCGCTATGGGGGTGGAGCATCGCCCTCGCTGCACCGGCGGTGCTCCTCCTGGTCGATGCAGTCGACAAGAAGCTACGCCTGGTGCGTCACCAGAAGCGCGCGTCATCCGCCGATTGATCGTCAGGCGGAAGGGTGGCACTCTCCGGTTGCCCCGGGCCGCCCAGCCGACGGGCTAATCCGGCCCGCCTCGCCTGCTCCTGACCAATCGTCCTGGCACGGTCCGCCTGTTGATGCAAGGCAACGATCGACACCGGTCCAGGCGTCGAGTCCACGTGGACGGACGCGAGACCCAGCCGACGTTGCCACGGCCCCTGCACGACACGGACGCTCTGCGTACGGGCGTGCGGTACGACGTCCCATCTCGGTACCAACCACCCACGCCGTGTGACAAAGACCGAGGAAGTGGAGCCGACTCCGAGGTTCTTGTACTGAAGAGGTGCCCGCCACCGCGCCGCGACCGGGGCCGGATGCAGCTCGACCGCGAACGGGTCAACCCCAGGCAGCACGCGGTGCAGCACCGCACGTGCCACCGGAAGCGGGGCCACCGGAAGCACCACTGAGGGGCGCTCCTCACCCTCGCTGCCTCCCGCGGTTCCCGCCACGTTGACCACGACCCGTACCCATCCCCACGGTTTCCACATCAGCGGCCGCTCGATTCGCACCGCCTGGACGCGACCCGGGGGGACGGTCTGCGATCGGTGCGAGGTCAGTCCGAACCGAAGTCGAAGGCCATCAGGTGACTGGGCAACCGTGAAGCCGAAGTACTTCAGGAACTGACCACCGACGACGGTAATGGGTGCGGCGAGCAACAAGATCCCCGTTATCCCGAGCTCCCAGACACCCGCCACACCTGCCACTGCGACCACTGCTGGGATCAGGAGCACCAGGACAACGGTGCCCGGCTGCAAGATCAGAGACGCCAGCAGATGAGGTGGTGGCACCTGGACCAAGACTTGCTCTGGCGCCGTGGAAACTGCCGCGCCCTCCCTGCTACGCATTCCCGCGGCCCGAGCCAGAAGCTCAGCACGAAGCTGCTGCGCGTCATCGAGCGACAAGTAGCGCAGCGTCGTTCCTTCGGCCGAAGCCCCCGCGACATCGGGACGGAGTTCGGCAAGGCCGAACAACCGGGCCAACAGTGGCTGAGTGACGTCAACTGACTGCAGACGTGAAAGCTGGACGCGTCGCTCGTTCCGCACGAGCAAGCCAGAGGTGATGCGCAAGTCGCCATCGTCGTCGTAGAAGAACTCCAGCCGCGTCCAGGCAATGTACGAGTAGAGCCCGACAGCCAACAGGATCAGGGTAATCACAGCACTCGTTCCGAGCCCACCAAAGATGTCGGTGGCCGCGCCGTCGCCCACCACGAAAATCCCGATGATGAGGACAGGCGCCGCCCGCACTCCTGTGACCAGCGGCGTCACCGGATGGGTGCGACGCGGTGGTGTCACAGGCCAGCGCTCCGCTGCTCGCCGAGGGCAGCCAGCTGGTCGCGCAGACGTCCCGCGACGTCCGGCGGCAGGCCAGGGATGGTGGCGTCTGTGGTTGCAGCGGCCGTGTGCAGCTGAACGGTGGCCAGCCCCAGGTAACGCTCGAGGGGGCCACGGCGGACATCGACCAGCTGCATCCGCCCGTACGGCACCAGCACCAGGCGTCGGAAGAGGATTCCCGACACGACGAGCAGGTCGTCGTCTCGCTCGGCGTACCCGATGGCCCGAACCTGCCGGCCGATCAGCCACCACATCCAGAGACCGGCCCCAAGACCCACCATCAGAGCGATGAACCCCAGCTCGGGGTAGCCACCGACCACCAGGGTCACGACCAGCAGAGCCGTGACCAGTGCCGCAATGCTGATGGAGACGACGCGGCGACCCGTGGCCAGGCGGGGGTTGACCGGTGTCCACCCACGTTCGTCGGCCACAAAGGGATCGGTGCTCACGTCTAGCAACCTACCCCCCGCGCGTGGGTGCTCCGGCATGGAAGGATCACCCCGTGACCGAGGATCGGGTGGTGAGCACCGGGGACGGCGTCGTCGCCACCGACATGGTGCTGAACATCGGCCCACAGCATCCAGCAACGCACGGTGTCCTTCGACTCCGACTTGTCCTCGACGGCGAACGCATCGTGTCGGCCGAACCCGTCATCGGGTACATGCACCGGGGCGCCGAGAAACTCTTCGAGGTGCGCGACTACCGGCAGATCATCATGCTGGCCAACCGCCATGACTGGTTGTCGGCGTTCTCCAATGAGCTGGGCGTCGTCCTCGCCGTTGAGCGGATGCTCGGGATGGAGGTACCGGAGCGGGCAACCTGGGCACGCACTCTGTTGGCGGAGCTGAACCGCTTGCTCAATCACCTCATGTTCCTCGGCTCCTACCCTCTCGAGGTGGGTGCGATCACGCCGGTCTTCTACGCGTTCCGAGAGCGCGAGGCCATCCAAGAGGTGATGGAAGAGATCTCGGGCGGCCGGATGCACTTCATGTTCAACCGGGTTGGTGGCCTGAAGGAAGACCTGCCCAACGGGTGGATCAATCGCGTCCGTACCGCCATGGCCGGCGTGCGCGACCGACTACCACAGCTGGAGAACCTCGTGTTCGGCAACGAGATCTTCGCCGCGCGTACCCAGGGGGTCGGCGTTCTTTCAAAGGAACAAGTGCTGCAGTACGGCCTGTCCGGACCGATCGCGCGCGCGTCCGGCGTCGACATCGACCTGCGACGTGACGAGCCTTACTTGGCGTACGGGGAACTGCAGGACGTCCTGCAGGTGGTCACGCGCTCCGAGGGCGACTGCTACGCCCGCTTCGAGGTGCTCCGCGGACAGGTGCACGTGTCGATGGATCTAGTCGATACCTGCCTGGACCGCCTCGAGCAGCTCCCGCAGGGGCCGATCAACCAACGCCTTCCCAAAGTGCTCAAGGCCCCCGAGGGGTACACCTACGCTTGGACCGAAAACCCGCTCGGGTTGAACGGATACTTCCTTGTGTCGCACGGAGAGAAGACGCCGCACCGCATGAAGCTGCGCTCGGCGTCCTTCAACAACGTGCAGGTACTCAGCGAGATGCTTCCCGGCCAGCTTGTCGCCGACATGGTGGCCATCCTGGGGTCGATGTTCTTCGTCGTGGGCGACGTCGACAAGTAGCCAACCCCACCCCCCGCCGAGTGCACACCTGGTTGACGCCTGAGCCCACCGAGTGCACACCTGGTTGACGCCTGAGCCCACCGAGTGCACAGGTGGATGACGCAACTCCGGGCCCGAAGTCGCCACTCGGCGTCCAGAACTGTCACTCAAGTGCGCACTCGGCGCAAGAAAGTGTCACTCAGGTGTGCACTCGGCGAGTAGGCGAGGGTTAGTTGGCGGGGCGGAGCCGGGCGATCTCGGACGCCGTGAGGTCCAGAATCTGACGCGGCAGCTGTGCCTCGGCCCCCGTTGTCGACTCACGCTGCAGGCCAGGGGATGCCGGACGCGGTACCGAGGAGGGCGCCGCCGGCAGGTCGGTCGAGAACGCTGCCCGCACCAGAGGCAGGTGCAGCGACGGGTAGACCGGATCGAATGCCGGGGAACGCGGCAGCAACATCTGTCGCATCAACGCTCGCTGATCGGCATCATCGCTGGCGATCCGGGCCGCCTCCTGCGAGAGGTGGACCGCTTCCTCACGCATCGTGCGCAGCTCGAGCAGAATCTCCAGGTGCTGTGCCTTGATCTCGGCCAGCTCTCGATGGGTGTCGGCAACTTCACGCCGCCGCTCTACCGACTCGAGCCACGCTGCCTGAGCCGCACGCGATGCAGCCCGCGTCGACGTCCACAGAGCGACCAGGGCGAGCACGACGATGCCCGTGACGCCGGCGCGCAGCGCCCACGTGTCGTCGATCACCCACACCAGGGCAACGGATGCGATCGCGACCACAAGAGCGACAACCAGGAGCGGGATGGCGGAGCGGGGCGGCTCTGGCTGGGCGTGGCGTCCTCGTGACATGGATCCAGGGTACGCCGAACGGGTGATCCGCACCGGGTATTGCGGGTCTGCGCGTCCGGTCGGCTCAGGCGGCGGCCGACGAGGGTCCACCTGGCTCGTCCTCGTCGTCCTTGATCCGGCAGATGCGCTCCAACCACAGCGCCGTCACGCAGAGGGCAACCCCGGCCGCGGCCGCGGCCAAGCAGATCATCAGCATGCGGCGTCGGTAGTCGTTGGCCAAGTCGGTCAGCAGGAATCCCGCGTACCCCAGATAGACCCCCGAGACCGCCGAGCCGGCTCGCGACCCGGCCAACGCGAGCACCGCGGTCCGTGCGGCGGTGAACGGGTCGAGAGGACGGTGCCCCTTGCGCCGTTCGATCCGCGGACGAAGTGTCCAGGCAGCGACGGCGAATCCCGCTGCCAGAATCAGGAGGACGAGCGGAGCCGCCCAGGGGACGGCCGGTGGCGACCCGGTCCACAGATCCCAGAACCGGGCACCAAGAAACCCGACAGCGAATCCCACGAGGCCGGTAACCAGTAGCAGCCGCCACGACGTCGGACGCATCAGCGGTCACCATCCTCGGAGAACTCATGGACGCCGGTGCCATCGATCGTGGCAACCCAATCCGAGACGGGGCGACCCTGGACGACGAAGTCAGGGTCGACGTCGGCCCACGGAATCAGCACGAAGGCCCGTTCCAGCGCCCTCGGGTGCGGCAGCGTCAACGCCGGATCGTCGCTCGATACGTCGTCATACGCCAGAACATCGACATCGAGGGTCCGCGGCCCCCACCGTTCGGTCTGCTCACGCCCAGCCTCGACTTCACACCGCTGAGCGACGAGGAGCAAGGCCGCAGGTGCCAACGAGGTTTCGAGAACCGCTACGGCATTGAGGAAGTCACCCTGTTCCGGTCCACCTACGGGATCGGATTCGTACACGGGCGATACCTCAACGTCCCAGACCTCGGCGGTGCTCCTCAGAGTTCGCAGCGCTCCGCGAAGATGTCCGAGGCGGTCGCCGACATTCGACCCCAGCCCCAGAGCGGCGTGCACTCGACTGGTCACCGCTCTCGCTCCACCGTGACTGCCACGTCGGAGAACGGCACGCCGACCGGAGCCTCCGGCTTGTGAACTGTCACTCGCGCCGCGTACACAGTTTCATGGACGAGCATGGCATCGGCCAGGCGTACCGCGAGGGTCTCGATCAGGTCGCACGGCTCGCCCTGCACGATGTCGACGACTTGGCGGGCCAGCGTGGAGTAGTCGACAGTCTGGGTGAGGTCGTCCGATGCGGCCGCTGCCGACACATCGGTATGTAGCTCGAGATCGACGACGAACGGTTGTCCCCGCTCGCGCTCGGTAGGCAGGACGCCGTGATAGCCATAGGCCTCGATGCCACGGACGGCGATGACGTCTGCAGCCATTACTCAGCGTCCTCTGTCGGAACGCCCATGACAGGAGAAGCGTGGTGCAGCCACATTCGCCATCTTCCCTCAATGCGTACAAACCCGTTCGTCGTGACAGCGTGACTGGAGACGAAGGGATCAGGACCAGCGCCCGGCCGCAGGATGATTTCGGTGCAGTTGACTGTCGCCGTCTCACCCTGCACGAGTGTCTCGACGTCGGTGAGAATGAACTGCAGATCCTCGGCGTTCGCCATGACAAGGGCCCACGACCTGAGCACAGCCTCAACCCCTCGCACGAACTCGCCGCCCGGGTGGACGCATCTCGCGAGCGCGCCGTCGGGCCCACCGATCCACAATGCCTCCATCCGGTCAAGGTCGCCTGCCTCGAACGCGGCGTAGAGCTCTTCGTTCGCTGCGATCAGCAGGTCGCGGTCGCTACTCATCGTTCCCCGCCGTCCAGGCGTCAGCAACGCGTACGGCGTCCACGTTTCCCCGGGCATCATGTACGCGAACGCACCATGCGCCCGCAGCTGCAGCGAGTGCTGTGATCGCAACGGTGGCGTCGTCCCTCTGCTCGACGAGCCGGGGCTCACCCCCCACCGCAAGAAGTTGGCCGAGAAAGCGCTTGCGGGACGCCCCGATGAGCAACGGTTGCCCCAGCGCAGACAACGCGTCCAGCGACTTCAGAAGCGACCAGTTGTGGTCGGCATCCTTGGCAAAGCCCAAGCCAGGATCGAGCACGACGCGATCGGAAGCCACTCCGGCCGCGATGGCTGCCCGCAGCCGATCGTTCAGCTCGTCGATGACCTCGTGGACTACACCCGTCGGATAGGTCGCGTGCTGCTGCATCTCGCGGCTGTGTCCACGCCAGTGCATCAGCACCACTGGCACACCAGACTCGGCGACGAACGGCAGCATCGAGTCGTCGGCCTGCCCTCCGGAGACGTCGTTGACGAGCACTGCGCCCGCGTCCACAGCTGCGCGAGCGACCTCTGCACGCATCGTGTCGATGGACACCGCGACCCCCTCGCCGACCAGCCTCTCGACGACCGGTAGTACGCGTCCAAGCTCGTCGTCCACCGAGATGCGCTCGGCACCCGGTCGAGTCGACTCACCGCCCACATCGATCAGGTCGGCTCCCAGATGCATTTGGTGCAGCGCCCGCTCAACAGCACGTTCGGGATCCAGGAACTCACCGCCGTCGGAGAACGAGTCGGGCGTGACGTTGAGAACGGCCATCACCAACGTCCGATGCACCCGTGCCAAGGCGGGCGGCAGGCCGGAGGGAATGTGGTGTGAGGGCACGTGGTGAGCCTAGGGGAGGTCCAGGGCGGGGCCAGGCGTCAGCGGGAGTCGAGGATCAGAGACATTGCCTCGGCCCGGGTGGCGGTGTCGCGCAGCTGCCCACGCACGGCCGAGGTGACGGTGCGGGCACCGGGCTTGCGGACGCCACGCATCGACATGCAGAGGTGCTCGCACTCGAGCACCACGATCACGCCCTGCGGCTCAAGAATCTCCAGCAGTGAGTCGGCGATCTGCGTGGTCAGGCGTTCCTGCACCTGGGGACGCTTGGAATACACATCCACCAGTCGCGCCAGCTTCGACAGACCCGTGATGTGGCCAGCCTCGCTCGGGATGTACCCGACATGTGCAACACCGTGAAACGGCACTAGATGGTGCTCGCACAGTGAGTAGACCTCGATGTCCTTGACCAGGACCATCTCGTCATGACCGAGGTCGAAGGTCGTGGTGAGGACGTCCTCAGCCCTCAGCCGCAAGCCGGACAGCGTTTCCGCGTACATCCGCGCAACCCGCTCAGGCGTGTCACGCAGCCCTTCACGTTCGGGGTTCTCGCCGATCGCCAGCAAGAGCTCGCGCACGGCGGCCGCCGCACGCTCGTAGTCGAAGGGGGCCGTCACATCGTCGGCAGCGGACAGACCAATGGGGTCGACCACCGCCTAGCCTTCGCTTTCGGACGTTCCGCTGACTGGCTCTTCGGACGTGTCCTGGGTACCGGACCCATTGACCGCGGCCGCACCGTGACCGTTCTCACCCGCCAGCTCGCGACGACTGCGTACCGGGCCGCGGTCGGAGACCGGTCGGTCGGCCGACGACAACCACACCTCTCGATAGTCGCGCTTGCGCAGGTCGCTGAAGATCTCGGCCACCTCGGCCTGGTCGAGGGTCTCGCGATCGAGCAGCTCAACCACAAGCTGGTCGAGCACATCCTGGTTGTCCATCAAGATCTCGTACGCCTCCTGGTGCGCCGTCTCGAGGAAGGTACGCACCTCGGCGTCGATCACCTCGGCCATCTGCTCGGAGTAGTCACGTTTGTGGCCCATGTCGCGGCCGAGGAACACCTCACCCTCACCTTGCCCCAGCCGCACGGCGCCAACCTTCTCGCTCATCCCGTACTGCATCACCATGGCCCTCGCGAGCTGAGTGGCCTTCTCAATGTCGTTCGAGGCGCCCGTCGTCGGGTCGTGGAAGATCATCTCTTCGGCCGCCCTCCCACCGAGCATGTAGGCCAGCTGGTCGAGCATCTCGTTACGGGTCGTCGAGTACTTGTCTTCGGTGGGTAGCACCATCGTGTAGCCGAGCGCACGACCACGCGGAAGAATTGTCACCTTGTGCACCGGGTCAGTGTGATTGAGCGCGGCAGCAACGAGCGCATGACCGCCTTCGTGGTAGGCGGTGATCTTCTTCTCTTTCTCGTTCATCAGGCGCGTTCGCTTCTGCGGCCCCGCTACCACCCGGTCGATCGCCTCGTCGAGCGCATCGTCGTCGACGAGCACCTTGCCCTCACGGGCGGTGAGAAGCGCCGCCTCGTTCAGCACGTTGGCCAGATCGGCCCCGGTGAAGCCTGGTGTGCGTCGGGCAACAGCCACGAGGTCGACGCCATCGGCCAACGGCTTGCCCTTCGCGTGCACCTCGAGAATCTGCTCGCGGCCGCGGAGGTCGGGACGCTCGACCGCGATCTGGCGATCGAATCGCCCTGGGCGCAGCAACGCGGGGTCAAGAATGTCCGGCCGGTTGGTTGCGGCGATCAAGATAACTCCGCCCTGCACGTCGAAACCGTCCATCTCGACCAACAGTTGGTTCAGGGTTTGCTCGCGTTCGTCGTGCCCTCCTCCAAGCCCGGCGCCACGGTGTCGCCCAACCGCATCGATCTCGTCGACGAAGACAATCGCCGGTGCGTTGGCCTTGGCCTGCTCGAACAGGTCGCGGACGCGGGAGGCGCCGACGCCGACGAACATCTCGACGAAGTCTGAGCCTGAGATCGAGTAGAACGGCACACCGGCCTCACCGGCAACAGCGCGAGCGAGCAGCGTCTTACCGGTTCCGGGCGGGCCGTAGAGCAAGACCCCCTTGGGGATCTTGGCCCCGACCACCTGAAACTTGGCCGGGTCCTCCAAGAACTCCTTGATCTCCTCAAGCTCCTCAACAGCCTCGTCAGCTCCTGCGACGTCCGAGAAGGTGGTCTTGGGCATGTCTTTGTTGACGATCTTGGCCTTGGACTTGCCGAAGTTCATGACTCGAGAGCCACCGCCCTGCATCTGTGTCATGAAGAAGAACAGCAGAGCCAGGATCAAGATGATGGGCCCGAAGGTGAACAGCAGTGTGACGAGCCACCCCTGGGTGGGCACCTCCGACACCTGACCATCCGGTGGGGGGACCTCTTGGACGAGCTTGGACAGCAGGTCGCCCTGCTGCGCGATGTAATTGGCCTTGATCTTGTCGCCGCCAGTGAGCTCGACGCGGATCTCTTGGTCTCGGTCGATCAGCGTGACCTTCGCCGCGTCGCCATCTTGGATGGCCGCGATGACCGTCGAGGTGTCCTTCTTCTCGTATCCACCGGAGGCGGTCATGACCTGGGCTAGGACGAGGGCAAGCATGACGACAACAACGATCCAGAAGATCGGTCCGCGGACAATGCGCTTGATGTTCATGGCGAGGGCGCCAGCGCCCTGGACCTCCTGCTACGGGGGAAGACTTCGGGCTTCGACGGTACACCGCCATGATCAGCCCCGCCCCCACAGCAAGCGATCACAGCCCTACGTTCGCCGCCAGCGATCACCCACCAGGCCGGTACACATGCCTGGCGAGGCTGCCCACGAAGGGCAGGGAGCGGTACTTCTCCGCGTAGTCCAGGCCATACCCGACGACGAACTCCGGTGGAATGTCGAACCCCACGTACTTGACCTTGGCCGGGCCTCCTCGACTGGAGCTGTCCTTCTGGGCCTCCGGCTTCCGAAGCAGCGTGCACACCTCGAGCGACGCCGGCCCGCGTGACGAGAGGTTGCGCAGCAGCCACGACAGAGTGAGTCCTGAGTCAACGATGTCCTCGACCACCAGCACATGACGGTCAGTGAGGTCGGCATCCAAGTCCTTGATGATGCGTACCACCCCGCTCGACCGCGTCCCCGACCCGTACGAGGAAACAGCCATCCAATCCATTTCCACGCTGGTGTGCAGCGCCCTTGCCAGGTCAGCCATCACCATGACTGCACCCTTCAGCACCCCCACGAGCAGCAGCTCCCTACCGGCATAGTCGGCGTCGATCTCAGCAGCCAGCTCGGCGATCCTCGTGCGAATCTGATCGGCATCTATCAGTACGGCGGCGAGGTCGTCGCCCATGTCCTTGGCGTCCACAGCGCTCTTCCTCCTAGCCGACCTCCGCCGCAGGATGCGGCGCGAGTTGGAGCCTGCCACAGTCGCGTTCGGCGCGAACACCTCCGGGGAGGTGCACGGGGCCCTGGCCCCGCCACCTGGTCACCAAGGCATCGACGTCAGCAAGGTGAGACGCCCTGAGGTCGCCTCCCGGGACTCCTCGCTCGAGCGCTTCGGCCCGAAGCACCCGCCGCCGAACCGCCGCTGGAGCGGTCGCGAGGATCTCCGCATCGAGAGCAGGTCGCTCGGCATCATCCACACACCGGGCTGCGCGATGCACGTCCATGGCCCACTGCTCCAGGGCGGCATCGTCCTCGCGAAGAAGGTCCGCAGTTCGGGCGAGAGCTGCAACCACACCGGGGCCGAGCTCGCGTTCGACAACCGGGATCACGCGCTGTCGCACCCGCACGCGCGTGAAGGACGCGTCGTCATTGTGCGGGTCATCCCACACCGGCACGCCCTCGCCATTGCATGCCTCTCGGGTGGTGACGCGGTCAATCGTGAGCAGGGGGCGTCGATAGCGCCCTCTTACCGGGGCCATGCCGCTGATCGATCGCGCCCCAGAGCCCCTGGCCAGACCAAGAAGCACCGACTCCGCCTGGTCGTCACGCGTATGACCCAACACCACGACCGCGGCGTCCAGCTCTGTCGCCACCTCGTCTATCGCGCCGTACCTGGCGCTGCGCGCTGCCGCTTCCGGTCCGCCTTCGACGCCCACGCGCACGGCCCGGATGACGACCGGATCCAACGAAAGCCCGGCCAACGCGTCGGCCGCCGCTCTCGCTGTCCCTCCGGAATCTGTCTGAATCTGGTGATCCACCACGACGGCGGCCACCCGCCAGTCAGCTGTGCGCGCCTCGAAAGCGGTGGCCGCGGCGAGCGCCATCGAGTCGGCCCCACCACTGGCAGCCACGAGCACAACCGCACCGGCCGGAACGTCGGCCAGGCACTCGCGCACCGCATGCCGCACCCGCGCCACCGCGGGGGGCGGACCGGTCATGAGACCGTCGCCACCCGCGCGATCCACTGCTCAGGGGCATGCAGCTCGTCACGGGAGGGAAGCTGATCGGGCGATTCCCAGACCTTGTTGAAGCCGTCCATCCCCACCTCGTCCACGACAGCCCGCACGAACGCAGCCCCATCGCGGTACTGCGCCAGCTTGGCTTCCATTCCGAGCAGGCGGCGCACAAAGGCCTCGGTGGCCTTGGGATTCGTGCGGCGTTCGGTCATGCGCTGACGGAGTACCTCAACGGTAGGGATGACGTCCGAACCGACGGTATCCATCATCACATCGGCATGTCCTTCCAGCAGCGACATCACCGCGGTGAGACGCCCGAAGAGTTCTTGGTCTTCCTCGGACATCGACTGCTCGAGCGCCTTGGCGACGTCGAGGCCGCGGAGCGCACCAACGACCGCGGCAAAGACCTGTCCCAGTCGCTTGCCAAGCTCACCTGGTTCGGCCGCTAGGCCGTCGAGTGTTGAGAGGATCTGCTCGCGCAACCACGGTCCGAGCCACGGCACGGCGGTGAACTGCACCCGGTGGGTTTCCTCGTGCAGACAGACCCAGAGACGGAAGTCAGACCCACGCACACCAATGCGCTGTTCCACGTCGACGATGTTCGGCGCGACCAGCAGGAGCTGAGGTTCAACGTCGGGCGCGGTGAAAAGTTCGTACTGCCCCAGCACACGCGAGGAAAGGAAACCGAGCGCCGCACCGATCTCGGCGCCCGCAACGCGCGACCCGATCGCGCCCACCGCAGTGTCGCGGCGCAACCGCTTCGTCAGTGGCTCGATGACCGTGACAAAGGCGTCAGTGTTGGCGTCGACCCATCGCGACCGGTCAACGACGCGGACGCGGTCAACGGGAACATCGGCCCGAAGACCAGTCAGATCGCGCACCACGTCAACGGCGACATCGGCCCCCAGGCGCAGTTCCTCCACTGCCTGTCGGGCACCTTCGCGACCTATCGTCGGGCCACGACCTCCGACGCGGCGCGCTACCGTGCGCGCCAGGCCCCAGTCGACCACTGATGTCTCGCTCATCGGACCACCGTACGTGTCGTCCTCACCGCGGCCGTGGGCACGTCGCCAGGGCCGCCGCCGCATCGTCGAGCGCCGACCGGGCCGCCTCAGTGTCGGCGACGTCGTCGGCCAGGAAGGCGAAGGCGACCAGGTCGCCGCCACAGGTGGTCACGACACCTGCTTCAGCCGAGATCCCCGTCAGGGTGCCGGTCTTGGCCCGGACCACCCCGGCACCGGCAGCGGAGGGACCAGAGGTGAAGCGGTCGGTCAGCGTCCCGTCGAATCCGGCGACGGCCAGCCCCGATAGGACCGAGACCAACCCCGGCTCGGTACCGGCCGCATGCAGCGCGTCCACGAGCGAGTGAGCAGGCACCGTGTCACCTCGAGCAAGCCCGCTCGCATCCGAGATCACGGCGTTGCCGAGGTCGACCCCCCGATCGCTTGCCGCCTGCTCGATCGCGGAAGCCGCGCCCGCGAAGCTGCCAGGTTGACCTTGGGCAACCGCCGCCATCCTTCCGAGTGCCTCGGCCAGCTGGTTGTCACTGTCACGGAGCATGCGTTCGACGAGGTCGCTCATCGGGGGCGAGACCACAGCGGCTACCGGCTGCGACCCCGTCGTCCCGGCCGGGTTCACCTCGCCGCGCACCTTGACTCCCGCATCCGACAGCAGTCCCGCGAACTGGCTGGCTGCCCCCGCCGCCGGGTCGGCCAAACGCGCCGTGCCGTCCGCGGTCACGCGCCCTTGATCGGCCATCAGCGCGGTAACCGGAGCGATCACACCCGATGTGACATACGTGGGTTCCCACGCCCTCGACTGGCTGGGCCCCGTGAACAGGCTGTCGTCGTATCCCAGCCGCACAGCGGTCACGTCGTCAGCAATCAGTACGCGTGCCGTCGCCCGGGCCAGCGCCGCCAGGGATGCGGTGGGAGCACCCCGTACCGGCTTGGTCGTCAAGGTGGCATCGCCACCGCCGACCAGCACCACCCGAGAGTTGGCAGCGTCCCAGACGGTGGACGTCTCGAGCCGGTCTTGGGGCGAGTACCCGTCGAGGGCGGCGGTCGCCGTCCACAGCTTCATCGTCGAGGCCGGAGTCGCCGGCTTGCCGCCGGCAATGTCGATCCAGGTCGAGGTGGGGTCGGCGAGCGGTGCCACCACGCCGTGCACCGATGAACCGAGGGCATCGACCTCCAACGCACGTCTGACCTGTCGCACGACTCCCGGCACGGCTGTGGCCGGCCCTGGCTCACGTGGGGGCAGCACCGCAGCATCCAGCCGCTCCGGAAGCGCCAGAGGCGGCGGTGGAGTGGGCCCGGCCGACTCGGAGAAGATCACACCGGTGGCGTCGAGAACCACGACCAGCACGGTGACGACCGAGAGCGCCCCGATCACCCACCATCGCGCTCGAGGCATCACGACCCCCTCGCGGTGGCTGGCTTGGCGTACGGGACACTGGACGACACGCGAAAGCGACCCTAAGCCACCGCCCGAGCCACCTTACGAAGGGACCGTCGTGGAGTTCGACGTCTTCATCGAGATCCCGCAAGGACACCGCAACAAGTACGAGCTCGACAAGGAGTCCGGCCGGATCCGCCTGGACCGGATGCTCTTCACCTCGACGCGGTACCCGTCCGACTACGGATTTATCGAGAACACGCTCGGCCTCGATGGTGACCCGCTCGACGCCCTTGTCCTGCTTGACGAGCCGACCTTCCCCGGCTGCGTGATCCTCTGCCGCGCCATCGGGATGTTCCGGATGACCGATGAAGCCGGGGGCGACGACAAGGTGATCTGCGTCCCGGCGCACGACCCGCGCAAGGAGCACCTCCGCGATATCCATCACATGCCCGAGTTCGACCGACTCGAGATCCAGCACTTCTTTGAGGTCTACAAAGACCTCGAACCTGGCAAGTCGGTGGAGGGCGCCACCTGGGAGGGTCGCGACGCGACCGAGCGAGAGATCCAGGCGTCCTTCAAGCGCTACGTCCCGTAGGTCGCCGCAACGGACATGCCTTCGTCCACAGCGGATGTGGATGAAGCTGGGGATGCGCTGGGGACACACGCGGCAGGTGGTGTGGACGGCTCTGTGGATGAGAAAACCCGTTCAGATTCTTTGGGAAAACCCCTTGCGCAGCTTGGTCGGGTGAGCGTACAAATCTCACACGACGCCGCGAGGCGCACCCGATCCAAAGGGCAACTAGCGGATCAGTTCGACGGGGCAACCTGCCGAACACGTTGGCGGGCAACCGCTGGCCGAGCCAGATCGTTGGGGCAACCCAGACGAGCTGCTCAGGGGTGCGGATTGGCGACATCGGGCTCGGCCTCGGTCGGGTCGTCGGCCCTCGGGCTGACAGCAGAAGGCCCCTCCAATGCCTAGTTGGAGGGGCCTTTCTGTGTCTGTGTCCATTGTGGGCAGGGCAGCGCTGAAACCGGTGGAACGACACGGTCGGCATCGCCCAGGACATGCCGACCAGGCGCCGCGGAAGCGCTAGCCCGCCCGGCGCATCAGGTCGTCGATCGACCGACCGAGGATGGCGAACTTCTCCGTGTAGCAGACTCCAGAGTTGAAGCACGGCTTTCCGTCCGAGTCTGCCTGCGAAGCGTCGCTGTACCGGTATCCGAGGTTCGTGAATGCCGCCACGATGTACTGGCGCCCGTCCTGCCCGGACAGCGCCTTCACAATCCCCGCATCGGACCCGTAGTTCTCGGTGAGCCCGGTCTTGTGCAGGAACGTGACCTCTGCTGTGTCGTTGCACGGCCGGACATCGAAGCCATAGGGGATTCCGTGCACGGTGACCGTGCCGTCGGTTGGGTCGATCCAGCGGTTGGGCACCTTGGCCGGCATCCCTTGGACGGGATAGTCGGCGCCGCACCAGTTGGGGGTGGAGAGCACCTCGTTGAACCCCTGTTGACTCAGCAAGCCCCGCAGCCACTCCTGGTATCGAGGTGCAAGAGCGCGATCAGCTATTACCTTGCGGCCCTCATCGGTCTTCCAGGCAACGCCATCGAGGCCGTTGACCAGGAGCAGCAGGCGGGCCGTGTCGATTGCCGTCATGCTGATTTGCCCCGGGTTCCAGGTGCCACCGGCTCCAGCGTCGGTGCCCTTCACCTGCAGGGTCGCAAGCCCAAGCGATGCGAAGCGCTGGTTCATCTTCTTCATCTGGTTGAGACTATGGAGCTGCTGCAGCAGCGCACATGTCGACGTGTTGCTGGAGTACGTGATCATCTTCTCGAGCATCTGCGTCGTGGTGTTGGTGAACTCCTTGGTGTTTCCAAGGCAGGTCTTACCGTTTCGCTGCTTGTAGACGTAGTCGCGGTTGGGCTTGATCTTCCCCCGCTCGATCAACCGCAGCGTGTGGTAGGCGACGAGCAACTTAAAGGTGGACGCCGGGTAGGGAACCATGAACGGGTCTCCGCCCGCAGTACCTGGCACAAGGCGCGAACCCTTGGGCCAGGGGGCATTCCAGTCACCGTCCCAACGCGAGAGGTCCCACGCCCGCCAGTCGACTCCAACCGGTGCCAGGCCCTCGTCAAGGGTGACCACCTTGCCATCGGGGTAGTCGCGGCTGAACAGCACATTGGCGGTAGCGACCGGAGCACCCACCTCGTCCAGCTCGATGACGGCCACGTCCAGGTTGGGCTGGTTCGCCACCTGAGGCGCCGGACCCTTCTTGGTGTCGTACTCGAAGTCGACGACCTCGTCGAACGCAGCATCCTGCACCGCCGTGAGCAGACGCGCTGCCAACTCGTCGTCAGGAGAGACGTAGGCCGAGACATTAGTCGGGGCCAGCGTGGCCGCCACTATGGCCAGCGTTCCGGCCCCAGCCGCAGCTCGGAGGATGGACAAACGACGCATGGAAGCTCCTTGCCAGGTCAGGTTGTGCCGGTCACTGTAGGCGATCACTCAGTCACGTACGAGGAAGGCGCACGACTCTACGAACTCCTCGATCTCCAGCCGCCACTCGTAGCGGCCAGGGGGCAGCGGCATCGAGCCGAAGCTGACAACGAGGGGGGCATCGAGCGGAGTGCCCTCCGGAAGTCCGGCCGGCCTCCCCACCTCCAGCTGACCCGACACCTCCACCGGCAACTCGTCAGACGTCGTCACGGCTCGCCCATCGGCGTCGACCAGCGCCAACCGCCAGTCGTGCCCCACATTCGTGCGGTCCCACGGCACCTCGATCTTGATCGCGACAGCCATCGGAGCCGTTGGCGTACCTGTAGTCGACCAGCCGCCGCCGAGGACATAGAGCTTTCCGCCCACCTGCTGGGCGGCGTCGGCCAGCATCATCGTGATCTTCACAGTGGCCATTCTGCCCCGAAGAGAGGTCACTGTGTCGGTCGAACGTCAGGCAACTATCACGGCTTCGGCGACAGCCCGCACGTGGCGGACGTCTGTTCCACAGCATCCGCCGAGGATCGTGATGGTCGGCGCCACACGATGGACCTGCCACATCAGGTGGCCGAACTCCTCAATGTCACCGGGATCGAGGGGGTGGCCCTCCTCGGGCTCGACCAGGCCAGCGGGCGAAGCGTTGGCGCGTAGTCCTCTGATCCGTCGTCGCCATGGCGCGTCATCCCGCAGCATTCGAAGGATGTGGTGCGGGTGGGTGCAGTTGAGCATGTAGTAGGCGGGCGCCACTACTGCCTCGCTGTCGGTGCGTTCGATCGCGTCGGCCACTGTCGTGCCGTCCGGCAGCCGTCCCTCGACGTCCGTGGTGAACGAGATCACCGAAGGAACGTGTGCCCCGGCAGCCGCGTCGGCGATACCGATAGCCTCGGCGACGTAGTCGATCGTGAGCGCGGACACGATGTCGACTCCACTGGCGGACAGGACGCCGACCTGCCAGGCGTGGTACTCGGCGGCCTCAGCCGCTGACATGACGGTGGCAATGTCATACCCGTCGGCGCGCGGCCCGACATTTCCACTGATGACGAACGGAAAGCCCGCGCTCTGCTCGCGCAGCCCACGGAGAAGGTCGACGGCGTCGCGATTCAGCTCGGCGAGCCGTTCCAGGTCGTACCCCAGTCGAGCACCCCAGTCGGGGCTGGCCCGCCAGGTGGGGGTCTCGAACACCACACCCATGCCACGCTCATTGGCCACGTCGAGGTGAGCCCGGAAATAGTCCAGCAGCGTGGACCGCCCGTCGACCGACTCGAGCAGGGGAAACGGAGCGAAGTCCGGCAGGTCGAGCCCGTGGTTGTAGATCAGGTCGGTCTCGATTCCGCTGTCGGTGAGAAACACCTCGTCGCGCATCTGGGGAAGACCCTTCGACGCCATGACGCCACCTCCGTCGCTCGACATGGGAGTGCTCGATACTGGAAACGTACCGAGACGGCGTCAACCGGCAACCAATGACGAGGAGGTGCCAGTGAAGCTGCTTGCCACCGCACTGGTCACTGTGCTCGCAGTCGGCGCCTGCGCGGCTCCCCAGACCGCGCAAGACCGCCCACCACAGCGCGTCAAGAAATCGGCGACGGTCAAGCCCTCGCCTACGTCATCGAAGCCCACGAGCAGTGACATCCGGCAGCTCGCCAAAGGGCCGGTCAGCACCGGTTGGCGCGTCAGCCGCATAGTGGACGGCGACACGGTCGACGTCACCCAGGGCAAACGCACCCTCACGCTTCGGCTGATCGGCATCGACACTCCTGAGACCGTCCATCCCACCGAACCCATCGAGTGTTACGGCCCCGAAGCCACCGAGTTCGCTCGCAGGCGGCTTCTCGGAGAACCAGCCGCGCTTGAGTTCGACCGCTCGCAGGGTCGCCTCGACTACTACGGCCGGACGCTGGCATACCTGTGGACCACCGACGGCGCCCCCCGGCAGTTCAACCGTCAGGCCGTCCGCCGCGGCTACGCCCTCGAGTACACCTACGACGACCCGTACCTGTGGCAAGGCGAGTTCAAGCGGGCCGAGGCACTGGCGAAGTCCGCCCGCCTGGGCGTGTGGCGGTGTCCCCGACCGGGAAGCTGAGCTAGTCCCAACTGAAGCCTGGAGGAGTGGGTGAGCAGAGCTCGACAGTTCGGTCGTGCATGGCCTGCTCCTTGTCCGCGTAGGCGGGACGGCCAGCAAGGTTGTTCAGCTCCAACGGATCGTGGACGTAGTCATAGAGCTCGACACCGGCGTCACCCGACCAGTGCACATAGAGCCAGTTCTTCAGGCGTAGCCCGCAGTAGGCCGGCTGACCTGGGATGGCAATCGCCTCAAGAACCACATCGTTGCGGAACGGTCCGAGGACGGAGGTGCCTTCGATAGGCCATGTCGGCGTCACGTTGGCGGCATCGAGAATCGTGGCCCCGACGTCGGCGTTGGCCACCAGACGGTCACGGTCGGCAACCGGGAACCGCTTGCCCCACTTCAGGATGAGCGGGAACTCGGTCGCCCACCGGTAGGGGTTGTACTTCTCGTCGAGACGGTGCTCCCCCCACATCACCCCTTGATCGGATGTGTAGATGAAGAGGGTGTTCGGCCGACGGTCACCGATCGCCTTCAGCACGCGTGCCACCGCCTCGTCGACAGCGCGCAAGGACTCACCGCTCTTGTCCTGAGCCCGCTTGATCCAGTCTCGGTCAACCCGTGGAAGATCCTGCATGAAGGCCGGCTTGTCGCTCATGTCCTTCTCGTTCACCGCCGGGTTGTCGTAGACCTTCTCGGGTTGCCACGTCCCCTTGTGTCGCGGCGCGGGCGTCCACGGCTCATGCGCGGCAAATGGCGTGAAGTAGAGGAAGAAGGGTTGGTCGTCCGGCGAGCTCTTGATGAAGCGCACCGCTCGATCAGCGAGCACGTCAGTGGAATAGGCCTTGGGCTTGCTGCCGAACTTCTCCGTCTCGTGCGTTCCTCGAATCTGATAGTCGTAGTAGCGGCCACCGCCCTGCCCGACATCAGACCAGAGAGCCCGGAAGACGTCCCACCCATCCGGCACAAAGCCGTCTGGTGCCTGGTTCCACAGGTTCATGTACTTGCCGACCAGGCCGGTGCGGTACCCCGCTTCGTCCAGCGCGACGGCAATTGTCTTCTGCTCGTAGCCCGAGCCGTTGAATGCTGGCCAACCACCGTACGTCGGGTTGACGTTGTTGTAGACACCCGTGGTGTGGGCGAACTGCGCGGTCAGGAGGGACGAACGAGCCGGACAACATGCGGACGTGGGACTGAACCCGACGTACTTCAGGCCCTTCTGGATGAGCTTCTTGCGCACCGTCGGCATCGTCTGGAACATGTTGCGACGCTGGTCGTCGGACATGATCACGACGATATTCGGTGGATCAGCAGCTTTGACGCCGGCAGCGGCCGGTGCCGGTAAGGTCGCAGATCCGCTCGGCGTGGCGACCCCCAGCCCTGATGCCAACACGGCGATGGCGCCGAGGGGAGCCAGGAATCCGGTCAATCTCCGCATCACGAGCCTCCCACTCCGAACACAGCCTCTATTCACGGTCGCTGCCCTGACCGCTCCTGCCAAGTGCGGAAGGTCCTGCGGTAGGAATGGGCCCGTGATCGATGCCCACAACCACCTCGGTCGATGGCTGTCTGCAGACGACGACTGGCTGGTCGACGACGTCGGCGAATTCATCGGAATGCTGGACCACGTTGGCGTCGACATGGTCGTGAACCTGGACGGACGCTGGGGTGCGGAGCTCGAAGCCAACATCGCTCGCTACGACGCGCGGCACCCTGGCCGCTTCCTGACCTTCTGTCACGTCGACTGGTCGGTTCTCAGCTCCGACGACGACGAGCGTTCGATTGTCGACACCCTGTCGAGCCAGCTCGCGGCGTCAGCCGCTGCAGGAGCTCGCGGCGTGAAGGTGTGGAAAGACCTCGGCCTGCAGGTCCGCGGCGCGTCGGGTGAGTTGGTGATGCCCGACGACCCACGCGTCGCAGCCGTCCTCCAGGTGGCGGGCGAGCTCAATCTGCCGGTGCTCATTCACACTGCTGACCCCGTTGCGTTCTTTGAACCGCTGACTCGGGCCAACGAGCGTTGGGACGAGTTGCAGGTGCACCCCGAGTGGTGGTTCGGGGGCTCGGGCATGCCGTCGTTCGGGTACCTCATGGACCGTCTCGACGGACTGCTGACCCGCTGCCCAGGCACGACCTTCATCGGTGCGCACGTCGGCTGCTGGGCCGAGGATCTCGACGCCGTCGGGCGGATGCTCGGCCGGCACGCCAACTGGACCATCGACATCGCGGGGCGTCTTGGCGAGCTGGGACGCACACCCGGGGACTTTCGCTCGCTGGTGGAGGACTTTCCCGACCGCGTCCTGTTCGGCACCGACTGTTTTCCACCGACGGCCGACGACTACGCCAGGCACCGGCACTTCATTGAGACAACGGACACCGGCTTCGACTACTCGGGGGACCCCACCCCGCCCCAGGGGAACTGGACGATCGACGGCGCCGGCCTCGATGCCCGGCTGCTGCCCGGCCTCTACGACAACAATGCCCGCAGGATTCTCCGTCTTACTGATTGACTGGTCAGTTAGTTTTCGCCAGGGTGGTGACATGACAGACGCCCCGGTCCGCTCCGTTCTGTACGACGTCCAAGACCGACAGGGAGGGATGTTCGACGACTTCGGTGGGTGGATGTGGACCCTCGACTTTGGCGACATCCTCGGCGAGTACGAGACGCTCCGCTCTGGTGCCGGCATGTGGGACGTGTACGCGCTCAACAAGTGGCTGGTGACCGGTCCCGATGCTGCGTCCGCCCTGCAGCGCGGCTTCACGAACAATCTCGCCACCCAACAGGTGGGCCAGGTGCGCTACGGAGCATTCGTCGATGAGAACGGAATCCTTCTCGACGAGGGAACGGTCTATCGTCGCGCCGACGGCTCCTACTACGCGTTCACGAACACCGACACATTCGACGGCTTTGTTCGTGGTCACTCGCCAGATGCCGACGTATCCCTCGTCAACAAGCTGCACGACATGCCCCTTGTCTCTGTGCAGGGTCCACGTTCACGCGAGATCCTGCAGTCGCTCAGCGACTTCGACTTCTCGACGCTTGCGTACTTCCGGTTCGCTGAACCGGTCACCGTCGCGGGCATTGAGGTGTTCATCTCCAGGACGGGTTTCTCCGGTGAACTCGGCTAC
Organism: Actinomycetes bacterium; assembly: GCA_024644345.1. GTDB lineage: Bacteria > Actinomycetota > Actinomycetes > JAHEKZ01 > JAHEKZ01 > JAHEKZ01. The sequence goes on from JAHELE010000003.1 coordinate 25,149, forward strand.
GAGCTCATCCCCGCGCGCGACGATGCTGAGCCTTTGTGGCTTGCCCTGGCCGATGCCGGCGTCCGGCCCGTTGGGTTCAACGCCATCGACATCGCGCGGATCGAGGCCGGGTTGATCGTCTTTGAGTACGAGTACGAACCTGGTCTACTGACGCCGTTCGACCTCGGAATGGACCGCATGGTCAGCTTCGCCCCCGACATCGACTATGTGGGCAAGATCGCTCTGCAGAGGATTGCCGAGAACCCACCGCACCGCCTGAAGACACTTCGCCTGGAAGCTGGAGAGCTTCCGGAGGCGGGCTCGGAGGTCACCAAGGACGGGGCCAAGGTCGGAACGCTGACCAGCCCAACGAACAGCCCCCGTTTCGGGCCCATCGCCTTGGCGATCCTCGACACGGCCGTCGCCGACAATGACGCCGTGCTGCAGGTGGTCGGTTCGACGGTCACCGTGGCCGACCTCTCGATATTCGACCCGACGAAGGCTAAGCCGCGCGCCTGACCGCACGACGTTGTCGGACCGTCATCCAGACCCCGGCGAGTGCGGCCCCTGATGTTCCGAGGAACTCGTCGAACAGAGTGTCTTCGTAGGCGGTGTCGAGCTCAGTGCCGTGCCGGATGAACGCGTACCACTCGCCGAGCTCCCACCCGATCGCCAGGATGGCTCCGATGCCCACCGTCAACCAGCCGAGGGCCCACGGCGGCAGAGTCGATGCCTGGGACAGGATGAGACCGGCGCCGGCGGCCAGCAGGAACCAGTTCACGAAATGGTTCGCGTCGTCCCACCAGGACACCGTGTCGTAGAGGTTCAGGGTGTTACCCGTGACGTCGATGAGGAACGGCGTCCAGATGAACGCGAATGCCCGCCACGGTGTCTCGGGGACGGGCTTTTGCCGACGGCCCCACGCCCAGTAGGCCACGGGGACGATGAGCATCATCAGCGGGTAGGCCAGCAACCGTGCGCCGAAGGCCTTGCCCTCGAACTGGTCGAGTCCCGGCACGAACGTCGCAACTCCCAGCTGCAGAACCGTGAGCCCGAAGATCACCAAAGCAATCACGCGGCTCAGCCCGGCTCTCGTCACGTGGCACAGAGTAGGGGTGGCCAGACGAAGGCTTGTGCGTCGACATGCCTAGAGATCTGGCTAGGATCCGATCGGATGAGAGGTGGTGCCGTCGATGAGCGACGTCTTGCAGCAGCGTGACTTTCTGAAGGAGATTGACTTCACCAGGGACGAGCTGCAGCACCTCATCGACCTCGCCGGAGAGCTCAAGACCGCCAAGCGAACCGGCACCGAGAACAAGCACCTGACCGGCCGCTCAATCGCCCTGATCTTCGAGAAGTCGTCGACCCGTACGCGCTGTGCCTTCGAAGTCGCCGCGTACGACCAGGGAGCTCATGTCACCTACCTCGACCCCTCGTCGTCGCAAATCGGCCACAAGGAGTCAGCGGCCGATACGGCCCGGGTGCTGTCTCGCATGTTCGACGCCATCGAGTTCCGGGGTAAGGCCCAGGCCACAGTCGAAGAGCTGGCCGAGTTCTCCGATGTCCCGGTCTACAACGGGTTGACCGATGAGTGGCACCCCACACAGATGCTGGCTGACTTTCTCACCATGGAAGAGCACGCGTCGCACGCGACCACCCGGCCGAGCTTCTGCTTCCTCGGTGACGGACGATTCAACATGGGCCGCTCACTGCTTGTCATGGGGGCAATCATGGGATCCGACGTCCGGATCTGCGCGCCTCAGACTCTTTGGCCTGATGACGAAGTGCAGGCGATCGCCCGCGAGCACGCCGACCGATCGGGTGCTTCGGTCACCCTGACCGAGGACCCCGACGAAGGTCTGCGTGGGGTTGAGTTCGTACACACGGACGTCTGGGTGTCGATGGGCGAGCCGAAGGAGGTCTGGGCATCACGCGTCAAGGAGCTGATGCCGTACCAGGTGAACGCGGTCGCCCTGGCAAAGACAGGTAACGCCAACGCGAAGTTCATGCACTGCTTACCTGCATTTCACGATGAGCGCACCGCGGTGGGACGCGAAGTATCCGCACTGACCGGGGTCACGGGTGGCCTCGAGGTCACCGACGAGGTATTCGCCTCGCCGGCCAACATCGCCTTCGACCAGGCGGAGAACCGTCTACACACGATCAAGGCCCTCATGGTCGCGACTCTGGGCCGCTGATCAGTCAGGCCGTGCCGGAACTGCCGCACTGGGCGCGCTGACGACAAAGACCCCGGCCCGCTCCGCGTGTGCGGCCCAGCCCAGGAGGTCCTCGTCGCCGTTGGGGCGTCCGATCAGCTGCACCCCCATGTGCAGCCCTTCCTCGTTGGTGCCAGCGGGCATAGAGAGGGCAGGCAGCCCAGCGAACGTTGCGAGCGTCGTCACCTCCATCCATCGGTGGTAGGTGTCCATGGCGACTCCGTTGACCGAAGCCGGCCAGTGCAGGGATGCAGGGAAGGGCCAGCACTGGGCGGTGGGCATGGCCAAGAAATCAAAGCGCCCAAGCAGAGTCACGAGCGACTGACGCACACCGTCGCGAACGAGCTTCGCGTGCGCCAGCTGTCGGCTTGTCAGAGAGCGAAATCCGGCGACCTCCCACTGGGCCTCTGGCTTCATGCCGTCAATCGTGGATCCATCGAACTCGGCTGCAAGCGATCCGCCGACCTCGTGGTGGCGAATGGCCAGCCATGCCGGCCACAGCTGAGAAGCGCCGGTGAAGGCGCCCCGGGTCGGCAGATCGGCGCTGTCCACGCGACCGCACCACGCCTTCAGGGTGCTCGCACAGGTGTCGAGGATCCCGCCCTCGAAGGGCAGGTATCCACCAAGATCTCCCAGCCAACCGATTCGCGGACTGGCGTCAGGTGGTGGGAGACCCAGCACCGAGATTCCTTTCTGTCCTGCCATGGTCGCGAGTAACGCATGGAGATCGCCAACGCTGCGAGCGATCGGCCCGTCCACCCCGCTGCCATGCGCGCCGGTGGCGTCCTGCACACCTGGGACAACGCCGACTGACGGACGCAGTCCCAGCACGCCGTTCCAGCCCGGAGGGTTGCGCAGCGACCCCATGAAGTCACTGCCGTCCGCCACAGGGGTCATTCCGGTCGCTACCGAGACCGCAGCTCCGCCGCTGCTACCTCCGGCAGTCAGTGAAGGATCGACGACGTTGCCCGTCGTCGGACCGATGGCGTTGTAGGTGTGCGACCCAAGGCCGAACTCAGGAGTGTTCGTCTTGCCGATGAAGACAACGCCAGCGGCCCGTAGATGCGCCACGAACGGGTCGTCGACGTTCGCCACCGGCGACTCAGCCACCGGGCGGAAGCCCAAGGTGGTCGGCAGTCCCTCTACGTGCGACAGATCCTTCACCGCGTGCGGAAGCCCGTGCATCCAACCGCGCCACATCCCGTGATCCAGCTCATCATCACGTTCAGCCGCGTCCGCCAGGACCACATCACGAGGGCGTCGACTGCTCAAGGCGTGGTACGAAACGTCCAGTAGCTCGATTCGGTCGAGATGTGCGCGCACCACCTCGACACACGAGATCTCTCGCTGTTGTATCGCTCGACTCAGCTGCAACGCAGAATGGTCGAAGGCGGGCATCAGCTCTCTCGTTCCACGAGCTCGTTCCGCAGCGCGGCCTTCTCCACCTTGCCCATCACGTTGCGCGGCAGGCTCTTCATCACCACGATTTCCTTTGGCACCTGGTACCCGGCTAGCCGCGACCGTGCTGCCTCACGCAGCACCTCGGGCTCGAGCCGAATCTCGGGGTTGGCGACAACGACGGCCACGACGCGCTCTCCGAAGTCCGGATCCGGCAGTCCCACCACGGCCGACTCCACCACCCCGGGCAACGAGTCAAGGACACTCTCGACATCGGTCGGGTAGACGTTCAGACCCCCCGTGATGACAAGGTCCTTCGAGCGACCCACCAGCTCGAGGTATCCATCATCATCGAACCGGCCCAGATCGCCGGTACGGAACCACCCGTCTGTCGTGAACGACTCGTCCGCGAGCTCCGGTCGCCGCCAGTAGCCGGAGAAGACGTTCGGACCGCGTACCTGCACATCGCCCACCTGCCCCGCCATTACAGGTCGATCAGCTTCGTCCACGGTTCGGATTGACACCCCGGGAAGCGGGGGACCGACAGTCCCAGGACGCCGTGGGCCGGCAAGGGGGTTGGAGGCCAACATCGAGGTCTCGGTCATTCCGTAGCGTTCGAGGATCTCAGCGCCTGTCCGTGCGGTGAACTCAGCATGCGTTGCCTGCGTCATCGGTGCCGAACCAGAGACGAAGAGCCGCACCCTGGCGCAAGCGGCGGCGGTGAATCTCTCGTCAGTGAGCAACCGCGTGTAGTGCGTCGGTACCCCCATCACCACCGAGCAGGACGGCAGTGCGGCCAAGATCTCATCAATGTCGAAGGTGGGTAAGAGCACCATGGACGCACCGCTGGTCAGAACGCAGTGCGCTGCCACGAAGAGACCGTGAGTGTGAAACAGCGGAAGGATATGCAGGAGGACGTCCGAAGGAGTGAATCGCCATGCGTCGACCAGGGTTTGAGCGTTGGCTGCCAGATTGCCGTGACTCAGGAGTGCACCCTTCGGTCGCCCTGTGGTGCCTGATGTGTAGAGCAGAGCCGCTCCATCGTCGGCCGTCACCGCTGGTAGCTCGTCAGAGCCTTCACTCATGATGTCTCGGAGCGAACCGTGGCCCATCGCGTCCATCGTGAGCAGCCGCCAGGGCCCACCTAGTGGTGAACGCCCCGGCGAGCGGATGACCAGCGACGGCTCGGCGTCGGCCAGCAGTGCGTCCACCTCCGCGTCGGCGTAGCTGGGGTTCAGCGGAAGCTGAATCGCACCACAGCGAAGCAGCGCAAGGTGCAGGACCACCGTGGCCACCGACTTGTCCACTTGGTATGCCACTCGATCACCGATGCCGATGCCAGACGCCACGATGGCCCGTGCCAGCCGCGTTGACGCCTCGTCGAGCTGTCCGTAGGTGAGGCCGGCACCCATCGGAGTGCGGATGGCCGGCGCGTGGCGGCTCGCCGTGACATCAGCCAGGAGCCCCAGCAAGGTACGACTCACTTGCTCACCCGATATCTGCTGCCACGTGCACGCTCGATGCCCACGCTGAGCCGTGGGCTTCAGACCCTATTGGAGCGGGTCGATATGCCGTAGAGATGCTTCCCTACCCGCCTTGGCTCGGGTTATCCTTGGCTCGCTGACTGACTGACCAGTCACTTTTCAACGGAGGATCGATGACCACCCAGGTTCGCCACACGCTGCCGGCCACCCACTACTACTCGCCTGAGCAGTACGCCGTGGAGCAGGAGTGCCTGTGGTACGAGCAGTGGGTGTTTGCGGGGCGGGCCGACCAGGTGGCCGACCCGGGCCAGTTCCTCACCGTCGACATCGCCGGCCAGGGCGTGCTGATCACCCGCAACAGCGAAGGTGCGCTTCGGGCGTTCTACAACGTGTGCAGTCACCGTGGCGCCGTGCTCTGCGACGACACCCGAGGCGAAACCAAAGCAGTGTTCCAGTGTCCGTACCACGCGTGGTGCTATGACTTCGACGGCGTGCTCGTCGCCACCCCCCGGGTCGACAAGGACGAGGTTGACCGATCGGTCCTCGGACTCAAGCCCGTGCACGTCGACGATTGGCAGGGTTTCCTTTTCGTCAACCTGAGCCGCGAAACGCCGACGCCACTGCGCGACTCCCTAGACGGTCACTACGACTCACCGCTGCGCTTCGAGAAGCACGAGCTCGACCGCCTCGCCACCGTTCACCGCACCGAGTCAGTCGTAGCGGCCAACTGGAAGATTCTGATCGAGAACTACAACGAGTGTCTGCACTGCCCCATCGTCCACCCCGAGCTGGTGGAGGTCGTTCCGACCTACAAGAAGGGCATGACCGGCGACCGAAGCCGAGAGGACGGCGGCGTCGCGCTAATTACTGGTGGGACGAGCTACTCCGACGACCCTCGTGCTCGCCGGGCCGTTCTTCCCGGCATGAACGACGAGATGGCCCACAGCATCTACGGCAGTCAGGTGTTCCCCAACATGTTCCTCGACATCGCCGGCAGCAATGTCGTCGCGACCAGGCTCGTTCCGGAGGGCCCCCTCCAGACCCGCGTCCTCACCGAGTACCTCTTCATGCCCGAAGACATCGCTGAGCCGGACTTCGACCACCAGCCGGTCGTCGACTTCTGCGAGCTGGTTGCCGGGCAGGACTACGCCGTATCCGAACGCGTCCAGCGCGGTATCACCTCACGCGGGTTCGCACACGGCGTCTACCCCGAGAAGGACGACTACGTCCACCAGTTCAACGAGTACTACCGCAAGGTCATGAACGAGGCCTGACGCACCTGGCACGACCGCAACAGCAATGTGATGGTGTTCACTAGTTCGATGGCGTCGTCCCGCACAGTTCACCGCAGCCTGCTGGATGCCATGGACAACGCATGGGAGCCCGTATCCGCTCGGTTGTCAGGTATGAGTGAGAGCGAGTACGCGTGGCAGCCAGTCGCCGAGTGCTGGACCGTTCGCACCCACGGTGGCCATTGGCTCGCAGACTGGGCGGATCCGGACCCTGATCCCGCACCCGTGACGACGATTGCCTGGCGTACCTGGCATGTTGCGGTCGATTCCCTCGACAGCTACTCCGAGAGACTGTTCGGCGTACGGGGTACCGGCCTCACGGGAACGAACTGGGTGGGGACCTGGCGCGAGGCCGAGCCACTTATGGCGGCCGCGTTCGACGTCTACCGCAGAGGTGTTGCTGGGTGGACCGACAAGACGCTGCTGGCTCCTCTGGGTGCACAGTGGGGTCCGTTCGCACACCACACTCATTTGGATCTTGCGTTGCACGCTATCCGCGAGCTGATCCACCACTTGGCCGAGATTGCGCTCCTGCGTGACCTCTATCGAGCGATGCTCGACCAGCGCGGAAGTGACTTTCTGCCCTGACGCTCCGACTGAGGGCCCCGATAGATTTGTTGTGGCGACCACGCCTCGGTCGCCGACGGGACTGCCAGTCGCCCCGCCTCTCGCTAGTGAGAGTGTCGGAGGGTTGACATGACATTCATGCGTACAAAAACATCCCTCTTCGCGGTTGCCGCTGTAGCGGCGCTCGCAGTCGGGGGTACATCCGCAATCGCGGCCGAGGAGGAAACCCTCGGCAACAACCTCTCGATGCCGGTCGTCTTCGCAGAAGGCTACGGAATCACCGGGATGGAAACTCAGCCCTACACCACGTACCCCACCCTGACAGAGGACGACGGGCTCCGGCCACGCACAGAGGCCGAAGCGCTTCCGTTCCTGGAGGACGGAACACCCGCCCCCTATCTGGACATGGCTGACGCGTACATGCTGGACGGAACCACGTACTACACCCAGAAGGGGCCGAGCACCTGGAAGGCTTACGCGAAGGACGGCGCCACCAACAAGAAGGTCGCTTCCCTCGTGTACTTCGGTGACAACCTCACGGGCCACCAGTGGACAACGAACGTCAAGATCATCCACCTGGAGATGGGGCTGCAGAAGGAGATGACCGATCCGCAGCTCACCTACCCGATGACGTCCCTAGAGGGCACCAAGATGAACGAGGTGTTCGGGACGACCGGCGAGCCCGCAACGGGTACGACCGCCAAGGTCTACACGCCCATGGGCAAGCTGGTTATCCAGAAGCTTGACAAGAACCACAAGCCCATCGGCAAGATCTTTAAGCAAGCCATCTACCAAAGCTTCTCGACAGATGGCAGCGGGCAGTTCGCCACTGAGGTCACTGGATCCGGCACGCTTTCCTACGGCTACAACTGGTTCCTCAGCGACACCGGCGACTTTGCCAAGGCCGGTTGGTGGAGGATCACTTTCAAGATCAAGGCAGAAGGCACGTGGAACGACGGCGTCGAAGACGTGACCGTCGACCGCAACGCCAAGATCGTGGGCAAGATCGTTAGCACTGAGACGGAAGGCGAAGCACCGCTCTTCCCGATCAAGATCGCTGACAAGTACACCGCCTACGTGGACATCCAGATCATCAAGTAGTTCACACGCGGCTTCACGGAGAGGGCTGTCCCCTCGGTTCTCTCCGTGGAGCCCGCCGAACGGCACTAGTCGACTCACGCAGACCCGACCGAAGATGCCGAGTCAGCGCTGATGAGGGAGGGGCATCTCATGAAACACCGCAGACAGCATCTTCTTCTGCTCGCAGCCGCGGCAGTGGCGATCGGAGTTGCTCCAGCGTGGAGCCCGATGGCCATCGCTGATGAGGCTGCGGCACCTGACGACACATCCACCAGCGCCGAGATCACCGAGCCATCGCTCGCTACGGATCCGGGCGAAGCCGCTGACCGGGCCGAGCCGGCCGACGCGACGATACCCGCTGAACGGTCCACATCAGACTCCTCGCCCGCTGACGACGTCACCGATCCCGTGGCCGAGGACCCTGTTCCGGGCAAAGAGTCCGCTACGGCAGAAGAGCCCGGCGATGAAGGAGGGCACGAAGGTGGCGGCCACGGCGAAGGTGGCACCCTGCCCGATGGAGTCACTGTCACCGTCGACGGCCGCAACATCCAGGCCACCGACCCTGAAGGCAGCCTGCCGAAGATCGCCAGCTGCACCTTCGACGTCGTCGCCAGTGGTCTCACCACTGAGCCACCCGACACAGTGGGCATCCGGATCGTGGCCTGGCCCCCGACAGCTCCCGGCGAAAGCCGCGTCAAGCTCGTTGACATCACCGAGACTTCAGTTGACGGCGCGTGGGCCGGCGGATTCCCTCTCGATGAAGCGGTCCAGCAGTTCGACCGTAAGGGAAACGGCTACCACATGCGGTTCGAGTTCCTGATCAATGACGACGTCGTCGCCATGAAGATGTACTGGCTCGGCTGCGGCGAACCTCAGACCGGAAACCCCCGCCGAATGCTCTTCGATGTGCAGTGGTACGACGCCGATGGGACCCTGCTCACCACCGCTCTCGACAGCGCACTTCCTGCAGGTTGGCGTCAAGGCTTCGTGCTCGACGCTGCAGGCGAACGCGGCACGGTGGAATGCACCTACCCACCCGGCTCAGACCTGCTGAGCTGCCAGTACGTGAACCCGGGGCACGGAGATCAGCCCGGTCTCGTGCTGCCAGGCAAACCTGGGACCAGCTACACGGTGGACGTGACTGGTGAGCCCCGTCGCTGGGTTGTGGACGACGAGACAGTCGGGAGCTTCCTGGCTGACGACACCTGCCCAAAGGGCGGCGGCCACGACGACGGACACGAGGAGACGACGGCAGCAGTCACCCGAGCTGAGGGTGAGGACGGAGACGGCGAGCATGCGGCGTGCGTCCACACCGTCGCGATCAACCAGCTGGCCGTCGTTACCCCGCCAGACGAGGGCAACGATGGGAACGCCAATCCTCCCGACACCGGAGGTGGAGGCAATGCCAACCCAACCGAAGGTAACGCTGCTGCGCTTCCAACTACCGGCGCCAACTCGCTCCCCCTCATCCCGGCAGGACTGGTCCTGCTGGCCCTTGGAGGAGTTCTGATCGTTAGCAGCAGGCCACCCCGTCCGGTCCTGAACAGGTAGCCGGATCTAACCGGTGAAGCCCAGGTGGATGTGGTCCTGATGTGTGTCGTCGGAGAAGAACGACGCACCTGATCCGTCAAGGTCAACAGGACCACCCACCTGGTATGCGCCACCTTCTCGGGCAGCGCGCATGAAGTTGGCTACGGCCTTGCTGTAGCCGGACGAGATGATCGAACGACCGTCGAGCGCCCAGATGTCCACGGCCAGCCCCTCCGTGTGATTGCTCGTCCGGTCGGTGCCGAACACCCGCAGCGGGTGACCGGAGCGAAGAACACTGACATCCAGCCGGTGACGCCGGGCCAGCGACACCAGCGCTTGGAGCACCGAGCCGTCGATCACCCCCGCCCGAACATCGCGTCTCGCTGCGAACGGGAGGACGATGCGATCGTTGCCCAGCACCTGCTTCGCCTCACGTGAGATCTCCCCGGATGGTCGTCCTGGACGGGCGGGACGGACTGCCGTCACCGCCCACTGCGGCTCGTCCGCCACCAACCGGACGTCTAGCGTTGTTCCCCTTCTCCTCACGCGCCCGTCCACCCCCAGCCGCCACTGGTCAAGAACCACGAGCACGGAGGCACTCCCAGCAAGGATTCCGCCGTACTGGGCCGTCACCACCTGAGCCGCGGATGCCGGATCGTCGGAGACAACCGGGGCAAGGTCGGCGGCGAGTTCCGGATCATTGCCCGAGGCTCGGACGCGGGTCCGCGCAGCGGCTATTCCGCCATCGCCTACGTCCCACACGGCCGCGGCCTCGACGAGTCGAACGGCGGCGAGCTTCACGTTTGGTGAGACCTCTCGTGGCGATGGCCGCCATATCGTGGTTCTGGGTAAGGCGGCTGTCGTCGACTCCGACGGAGAAGGAGTGCCACCAGTCGCCGGAGCCATCGAGGTCGCGGCTCCTCCCGGCTGAGATTGTGCGCGATCTGTGCAGCCCGCCAGACCAATGGCAGCCCCGGCGGCCAGGGTAGAACGCAACATGCTGCGCCGGCTGATGCTCACCGACTCATCATCCAACAGCCGCCCTCATGCTCGTAGACAGACCATCGCCCAATGCTGATACGGTCCGAAGCGTCGAGGAAAGGACCGACGGTGACCCGTGTGCGGCAGGCGCTGGCCCTCACGGTTCTGGGGTTGGGCGCGTCGGGTTTGTTGGTGGGTACTGCTCCCGGCGCCTCCGCACCACATGAGTTCTCAGCACTAGTCCATGCACGAGCGACATTTGACCCCGGCGCAAAGATCGACCATGTGGTGGTCATCGTGAGGGAGAACCACTCATTCAACTCGGTTCTCGGCCCCTTCTGCGCCAGGGCCCACAGATGCGTGGGCGACGACATCGGAACCCGGGAGCCCACCTCGACTGGATCAGCCCCCCTCGCGAAGGCCCCAGATATCGTGCCCAACACCGATCACTCACACTGGGCGCAAATGAGGGCGTGGAACAACGGGGCCAACGACCACTGGAATCTGATCGGGGGATGCTCCGCCTCGACAGGCTATGCCTGCTACCAGGCCTACGAGCCGCAACAAGTTCCCAACGCCACTGCACTCGCGACTACCTATGCCCTAAGCGACAACACGTTCACCTGCCAACGACAGGCCAGCTGGAGTGACAAGTTGACCTGGGGCTCGGCCTGCGACCAGAACGGCTTCCTGGGTAGCAACCCTCAGCCCTACCCGGGGGTTCCTGACAACTCGGGATGGGGCTGCACATCGAACAAGGGCACACCTTGGAGGGGTGTTCGCGGAGACCCCTTCACGAAGGAACCGTCCTGCATCCCGGACTACTCGACGGGACTCGAGTTTGGCGGCGCGTTCAGGGCAACGCCGGTTCCCGAACAGGTGTCCCTATTCGAGAACTGTGATCTCGCACCCAGATGCACCTGGGTCGACTACAACACCGCCAAGGTGTGGAGCCCGACTGAGATGCGTGCCTATACCGTCTTCAACCACTCCAGCAGACGAACACCGACCCAGTTCCTTGCCGATGCCGGGAACGGAAAGCTGCCGAGCATTTCCTTTCTGACCTCGTCGTTGACCAAGCCCAGTGACTCGCAGCACAACGGTGACTCCATGCTGATCGGGGACAACGCACTCCAGCGTGAGGTGTCGGCGGTCATGAATGGCCCCGACTGGGGCTCCACTGCCATCTTCATCACGTGGGACGACTGTGGCTGTCAGTACGACCCCGTGGCTCCTAACCGCGTGCCCATGATCATCGTCAGCCCCTACGCCAAGGCGGGCTACACCGACTCGCGCAAGACCAATTTCGCTGGAGTTGTTCGGTTCATCGAGGAGTCGTTCGGACTGCCCAGCATGAACAGGCATGATCGCCGAAAGTACGACTACCGACGCTCATTCGACTTCTCACAGCAACCACTTGCCGGTATCGCCATGAAGAGCAGCCACGTTCCGCGGGCGTCCCGCCTTGCCACCTTGAAGAACCCCGCAAACGACCTCGACGACTCCTAGACGTCGATCAGCCGTAGTCACCACGCCCCGCAGCGGACCCCTTGGGAACATCGAGCGGGAGCCAATGGGTCAGCTCGGTGGCGGACAGCTGCGTGTTGCCTGTCAGAAGTCTGACGCGTTCATTCACCCCGTCGTGACGCAGCGCGGCAAGTACGTCCGCCAGGTCCAGTAGCGGCGTGGCCCCACTTCGGCGCTTGATCACGTTCACGTGGTTCTCGCCGGCGAACTGCATCCCGTCCGGCACGAGTGCGCAGCGGAGGCTTCCACTCCCCACACTGCCGGTGATTCGATTCACGACGATCGCAGGGCCTAACTCACCCCGGCCCGAGATCACATACTGCTTCTTCTTTGGATGCTCGGTCGTCAACTCAATTGTTTCGGAGTCGGTGATGTTGTGGGCCCACACAAGTGGCACCGTTCCCTCGTCGGGTTCATCCCTGAGTGCACTCTTGTGCTCATTCCACACAATCTTTCCAGTCACTGCCTCGTAGCCCAGGTGCCAGAGAGTCGATCTTCCTTGGTATAGCGATCGGACCGATTCTGGGTTCTCCGAGAAGAGAATCCTGTGACGGGGCGAGTTCCCGAGGACACCCAGATCAACCATGTACCTGTCGGACTGTCGGCCCTTCTTGAGAACGATGAGTTGGACGGCCGTCTGGGCATCCTGGAAGAGCAACTTGTCGGAGTACACCTCAAGAAACTCGATCTCGGACTCCTTCACGATGTAGGCACGCAAAGCGGCAAAGAATGCGCCGTTGTTCATGGAGGGCGGCACCACATAGCCCAGGTGTCCTCCAGGCTTGAGGGCGTCGAGGCCGACCTGAAAGAACATCGAGAAGATGTTGGGGCGACCAGCCAATACCGACTGGTACCGACGCCTGACGTCCGGGTCGATCCCACGAATCTCGAAGTACGGGGGATTTCCGATCACCACGTCAAACTCTGCAGGTGCGTCGACCTCGAGCGCCGAGCGGTTCTCTAGCTTCGCTTCGGGTACCAACTCCCGGGCCACGACAAGGGCTTGCGGGTCGATGTCCCAACCGTGGAGCTCAAGACCCCGCACACGGTCACTACACGTCCGGAGGAATTCGCCAGTTCCCACTCCCGGATCAAGAACTTTGTCACCGGGCGAAAACGGGACATGGTCGACCAAGCGTTCTCGCAAGGTGCGCGGAGTCAGGAACTGACCTATCCCGCTCCGCTCCGACTTGGGCCGACGAGCGAGGTACGCCTGACTCTCCGGTGAAAGCTCCTCGTTGGCCTCCGTCGCGATCTTGGCCACACGTACCTCCGTCCTGCGACTGTCCTCTTGCGGAACCGTAGCGCGACCCACGTCGAGGCGGCCTACCACCGCACTCAGCGGACCACAGGACAGTGGACATGGCCCCCAGCTGCCACGGACCCGAACGCGGATGCATAGTGACCGGCGTCACTTCCGGCCGGGTCCTTCGACCCTCCCGATAGCCAAGGATCCCTGCGTCAATGGATCGGGGCCCCCACCTAGAAACAAAGGGAGTCCAACCATGTCTACGATCACCGCCGAGTCGTCGGCGGGCCACCGATCCTCTGCCCCTTCGGGGGGCCCCTCGAACCTGCGGAAAGCTGCCTCGCTCCTCACAATCGCGGCGGGCCTGGTGCTGCTGGCGAGCACCTTCATAAACAACCTGTTCGCAGTCGGCCCCGCGTTCGAGGACCTGACTGATGACTTCCGGCCGCTGCTCGTCCAACAGTCACTGGACACGGCCAAGGACGACGTCGCGGGGGTGGCCGCCGTGGGGGATGAGTTCCAGACCACGATGGGTCCGGCGCTGGCAGAGCAGATGGGACTGACCCCCAAGGAGTTCTCCGCGATGATGGACCAGCAGTTCCCCGCGGTCAGCGACGGGATGGCTGCCATCCCCGAGGTGACACCCACCTTCGACGGCCTCCTCGCTACCCTCCAGACGCAGCAGCCGCTGTTCGAGTCGGCCGACGCCATCCCGACTGAGAACCTCCCCGCCACCACGGTGCCGTGGGCGATGCTCATCGCCGGGATCCTGTCGATCATTGTGGGAATCATGATCTGGGTAACCGCCCGGACTGGCGCGTTCCTGGCCCTCGTACTTGGCGGTGTGCTGATCATTGCACCGCTGGCACTGTCGCTGCCGCAGAAGGCGTCCGACGCGGACCAGCTCAACGCGAATCTCCAGCCGGTGTACACCCAGGAGCTCGTCACCCAGGCCGCCGGTGCGGTTACGGTGCTCGGGGCCATGGGCGAGGAGATGCAGACCACGATGCTGCCCGCCCTCGCTGACCAGCTAGGAATGTCGCAAGACGAGCTCAACGCAATGATCGGCGACAACTTCCCGGCGGTTGCCTCCGCGATGCAGACGCTCCCCGACTCGATGGCGCGGTTCCAGGGCCTGGTCGGCGCGTTCGACCAGAACCTGGCGAACTACGACACCATCAAGTCGGTGTCGTTCGTCCCGATCATCTGGACGATGATCGGTGCCGGCGCGGTTGTCTTCGTGTCTGGAGCGCTCGCATTCGTTGGCCGGCCACGCGCATACGCCGCAGCCTGACACCCGCCCACAACTGCTCGGGTCGGATCGTCGACCCGAGCAGTTGGTTGGATCGGACCGCCGACGGACGTGGAGCCGCCTATCGGAGTCGAACCGATGACCTACGCATTACGAGTGCGTCGCTCTACCAACTGAGCTAAGGCGGCGTGCCCTATTTCCCAGGGCGAAGGCCGAGTCTACCGATGGCCCTCCCTGAGCTGGGATCGGGCCGGGTCAGCAGATGGTCGGGTTGGCGGGAGTCTCGCCGGCCACAAGGTACTTGTCGACAGCATTGTCGACGCAGGTGTTCCCTGCGTTGTAGCCGGTGTGACCATCACCATTTCGCGAGACCAGAACGCCGTTCTGGAGTGACCTGGCCAGTCGGACCGACCAGGAGTAGGGCGTCGCTGGGTCGCGCGTGGTGCCAACGACGACGATCGGGTCGGCTCCTTCGGCGATTACCTTTGTCGGAAAGTCGCCCTTCTTCACCGGCCAGTCGCGGCACCCGACGGCTCCCCATGCGAAGGTCCGGCCGAAGATCGGGGAGATCTCTTCGTAAGCGGGGATCTGCTGTTTCGCCGTGGCCACTGATGAGGACCCGGGGCGATCTGTGCAGCTGATGGCCGGGAAGGCAGAGTTCACGTTCGATGCATAGGTTCCATCGTTGTTCCGTTCTGCGTACGCGTCGGCCAGCGCCAGCAGCACCGTGCCGTCACCGTTCAAGGCCTGCGATAGCCCGAGCCGCAATGACGGCCAGCCGGACGCCTCGCTGTACATCGCTGAAATCATGCCCGTGGTTGCCAGCGACTCGGTGAGCGGGCGGCCTGATTGAGTGGGCAGAGGAGACTGGTCGATCGATGCCAGGAGATCGGCGATCTGTTGCTCCGCAGCATCTTGCGTTGGCCCGACAGCACATCCGCGCCGTGCGATGCAGTCGTCAATGAAGGACTCTGTCGCCCGTTGGAAGCCGCGCAGCTGCCCCTTCGACAAACCGTTGCTGGTGACAGCGGGGTCAAGTGCGGCGTCCAGCACCATGCGGCCGACCCGCTTAGGGAACAGCTCGGCATAGATCGCGCCGAGCTCAGTGCCGTAGCTGGCCCCGAAGAAGTTGAGTCGAGGCTCGCCCACTGCTGAACGAAGGATGTCGAGGTCGCGTGCGGAGCTGAAGGTTCCCAGTTGCGGGATCAGGTCTGCATCATCCGCGACGCATCCCTTGGTGAACTGCTCGTTGACGCGAACGAGCTCGCGGACCTCGGCCTGATCGTCCGGGGTACCGTCGGTCTCGTAGTAGGTGTCGGTCTCGCTGTCGGTCATGCACGAGATTGACGTGCTGTCACCAACTCCCCTCGGATCCCAACCGACGATGTCGTAGTGCTCCAGCACCGGTTGGGTGAAGAGCGCCTCGGCGAGCTTCGCGTAGCTGTTACCCGAAACCCCAGGGCCGCCAGGGTTGACGAAGAGCGAGCCGAGACGCTCGTCCTGGTTGTCAGCGGCGCGTTTGAGGAGCGCCAACTGCACCGTGCCCGCGTCCGGTTGATCGTAGTTGCGGGGTGCTTCTACCGTGGCGCACTCGAAGTCTCCGCACTCCTTCCAATCGGCACTCTGGTTGTAGAACGGTTTGAGCGCCTGAGGCTCTGCCGTCGTGAAGGAGGGACTGGGAACTGGTGATGCAGCCACACTGGGCTCTGCAGTGGTACACCCGGCCAGAAGAAGCGCGGCTGCTGCTCCCAGAGCGAGGATCCGGATCAACCGCGAGTTCCCGGGAGGACAGACTGCAACCAGTTGATCAGGCCATTGGGGTTGCGGCTCTGGGTCACGACTCGTCCCGGGCCCTGAAAGTCGAGTACGAGCCCCTCACCAGACTTCATGGTGGACATCAGTCCAGACGTCACCTTGCGCGTCTGCAGCGAGATGGTGTCGTCGTAGGCGACCAGGTGCCCGGAGTCGACGGTGAACCCCTGACCTTCCTGCAGATCGTGAACATCCATCGCTCCATAGGCTGCCAGGACGATGGGGCCTTCACCGGTGGCATGGAGCACAAAGAGGCCCTCACCCCCGGTAAACATCTTGGCCCCTCCCCACTTGGTGTCGATGTCAACACCGGACGCATTCGCCAACCAGGACCCTCGGGTCACGACAAGCGCTCGGCCCGGCACGACGTCGGTCACCCAGATGTCGCCGGGAAGATTCGCCGCGACATCAACCCAGGTGCTGGACTCTGCATGCCCGGTGAAGGTGGTGACGAACAGCGACTCGCCACCCATCACGCCACGCTTGAAGGCGCCCTTGAGCCCTCCCTGCATTTTCGCATCGACTGCCACTCCGAACGAGTGCATCGCCATGGCCCCCGACTCAGCCCGAACCTGCTCGCTCGGCTCTAGATGGATGCGGGCAACTGAGAAGCTTGGTTGGTGACGAAGCTCGACCTGCATGTGCTCTCCCAATCAGCTGGCCCGTAGGGCCAGCGTCAACTCTTCCACTGCGAGCAGCGGTGTGACATAGGCGGCGATCTTCTCGCGTGCGTCCAGTATCGCCTCCATCGCCCGCATCGTGATCTCGGGTTGATAACGGCTCGCGACCTTCTCGATGTTGGCTCGCAGCTCAGCGTTGACCAGCGGCACCTCACCGCCCACCTGAACCACCAGAACATCTCTGTAGAACGACAAGAGGTCTTGCAGATCTCGGTCGAGCTCATCGATCGTCGCACGCTTGCGTCTCTTGTCCTGCGTGTCCTTCAGACGCTTGAACTCGGAGCGTGCCCACTTCGGCGGTCGGTCAGGGTTCTCCACGCCGAGCCCGCGACCGAGCTCGATGCGCTCGACCTCATCCACGGACTTGGTTCGCTCGGCGCCCCGTTCGGTGGCGGCGTCCACGAGCTCTCGGGCGGACAGCAGCGCCGAGCCGAGCGACGACACATTGACCGGGAGCGACAGCGTCGCCGCGCGCGTGAGTCGAGCCTGCTCATCACGGGCAAGTCCGCGAGCCCGACCGATATGCCCCATTGAGGCACGAGCAGCGAACGCCGCCATCGCCTCGTCGGCGCCGTCACGCTCCACCAGATGGCGTGCGACGTCAGTGGTCGTGGGCGTTGTGAGCACAACATGGCGACATCGCGAGCGAATGGTGGGCAGCACGTCTTCCATCGAGGGTGCGCAGAGCAGCCAGACCGTATGAGGTGTCGGCTCTTCCAGCGACTTCAGCAAGGCGTTGTTCGCTGACTCGGTGAGCCGGTCGGCGTCTTCGAGAACGATGACGCGCCAACGACCCACCGACGGGGCGGTGGACGCCTCGAGCACCAGGGACCGAGCCCGCTCGACCGAGATCGTCATCGCTTCGGTGGCGACGTGGTCGACGTCAGCATGTGACCCCAACAGTGCGGTGTGGCAGTCGGGGCAGTGCCGGCACCCACCGTTCGGACACACCAGTGCTGCTGCAAACGCCCGTGCGGCAACAGACCGTCCCGACCCCGGTGGGCCCGTGAAGAGCCAGGCGTGCGTCATCGCCGGCCCGGGGGACTCAAGTGCGGCGTCTGAAACTGCCCTGACCAGTTCGGTACGAGCTCTCTCTTGGCCCACCATCGAGTCGAAGACGCTCATGTCAGCCGCGATTCAACTGCGGCCAGGACCGTAGCCGACACATCATCCACCGGCTCGGTCGCGTCAAGGACGAGGTAGCGCCTCGGGTTCCCTCGACTCAGCGCCAGGAAGTGCTCACGCACCCGTTGATGGAAGGCGAGCGGTTCGGCCTCGAGCCGGTCGGCAGGAGAGCTGAACCGCGTGAGGCCAACCGCCGGGTCGACGTCGAGGACGACGGTCAGGTCGGGCAGCAGCCCGCCAGTGGCCCATTCCGAAATCCGCCCGA
Organism: Actinomycetes bacterium; assembly: GCA_024644345.1. GTDB lineage: Bacteria > Actinomycetota > Actinomycetes > JAHEKZ01 > JAHEKZ01 > JAHEKZ01. The sequence goes on from JAHELE010000003.1 coordinate 43,586, forward strand.
TGTCGGCGGGGTCGAGCGTGCGGCCAGCGCCCTGGTAGGCAATAGATGAATCGATGTACCTGTCGGTGATGCAGACCGCGCCCCGGTCAAGTGCCGGCTGCACGACCGAGGCCACGTGCTCAGCTCGATCTGCGGCGTAGAGCAAGGCTTCGGTTCTCGGGTCGAGATCGCCGGTCTCGTGGCCGAGCAGAATCTCACGAAGACGTTTGCCGACCGGGGTGTCACCAGGCTCGTGGGTTGTCACGACCTCACGTCCGCCGGTCTTCAGCGCCTTAGCCAACAGACGAACCTGAGTGCTCTTACCCGCACCCTCGCCGCCCTCAAAGGCGACGAAGAAACCAGGGGATGGGTTAGACACCACTACAACCTACCGGCCCAGTCGGACAGCTAAGACTTCTCGGCTGCCTTCTTCTTCGCGGTGGCCTTCTTGGCCGCACCCTTCTTGACAGTTCGCTTCGTCGTCCGCGGTGCGGACTTCTTGGCCGCCCGCTTCTTGGTCGACGGCCCCTGGGCCCGCTTGTCGGCCAACAGCTCGGCGGCTCGCTCGATCGTGATCGACTCGGGGGTGTCTGTACGCCGCAGGGTCGCATTGGTCTCGCCGTCCGTGGCATAGGGGCCGAAGCGGCCATCCTTCACCAGCACCGTGAGGCCGGTGACCGGATCGGGCCCGAGATCACGCAGAGGCGGGGCGGCGGCACGGCGACCCCGCTGCTTGGGCTGCGCATAGATCGCCAACGCCTCGTCGAGGGTGACGGTGAACATCTTCTCTTCGGAGTCGAGAGACCGGGAGTCGGTGCCCTTCTTCAAGTAGGGGCCGTAGCGGCCGTTCTGCACCGTGATCTCTTGGTCGTCGGAGGGGTCGACGCCGACCACCCGAGGCAGTGAGAGCAGGCGCACCGCATCGTCGAGTGTCACGGTGTCGAGCGTCATCGTCGACAACAACGAACCGGTACGCGGCTTCACGGCGTTCTTACCCGTCTTCGGCACATCGTCCGGGAGGATCTCAGTGACGTACGGACCGTACCGGCCCGACTTGGCAACAAGCTGACGTCCCGTCTCGGGGTGCATACCAAGCTCGCGGTCGCCGGACGGTGCGTCGAGCAGTTCCTTCGCCTTCGCGAGAGTGAGCTCGTCCGGGGTCATGTCGTGCGGCACGTTGGCCCGCTGGAGGTCGTCACCCTCGCCCCGTTGGACGTACGGCCCGTAGCGACCGACACGCAGCACGATTCCATCGCCGAGCGCCATGGAGTTGACCTCGCGCGCATCGATCTCACCCATGTTGCTCACGAGCGGGTGTAGGCCGGGGAAACCGCGTCCGGCATCGCCGAAGTAGAACCCTTCAAGGACTCGCTGCCGGGGCGTCTCTCCCGCGGCAACGAGGTCGAGAATCTCCTCCATGCGCGCGGTGAAGCTGTAGTCGACCAGGTCGGCGAAGTGACGCTCCATCAAGTTGACGACGCTGAAGGCCAAGAACGAGGGAACTAAGGCAGTCCCGCGCTTGAACACGTAGCCACGGTCGACGATCGTGCTGATGGTGGCCGCGTAGGTGGACGGACGCCCGATCCCGCGCTCCTCCAGAGCCTTGACCAGGCTCGCCTCGGTGTAGCGCGCGGGAGGGTTCGTCGAGTGCCCCTCGGCCTCGAGCTCGAGGGCCGTCACTGTGTCGCCCTCACTCAGTGCGGGCAGTCGGCGCTCGTCCTCGTCGTCTGCGGTCTCGGTGTCGGCGTCCTTGCCCTCTTCGTAGACGGCCAGGAACCCACGATGGGTGATGACAGTGCCCGTCGCCGAGAACTCGGCATCGCGCCCGTCGGCAGCGGTGCCTCCGAACCGCACGGTCATCGTCGTTCCTCGGGCATCGGACATCTGTGACGCCAGGGTGCGCTTCCAGATGAGCTCGTACAGCTTCAACTCATCGAGCGACAGCTCACCGCTCAGCTCGCCCGGCGTCCGGAAGGTGTCACCGGCCGGACGAACAGCCTCGTGAGCCTCTTGCGCGTTCTTGACCTTCTTGGCCCATGACCGCGGCTTCTCGCTGACGTGGTCGGCCCCGTACAGCTCGGTGACCTGCGCCCGCGCGGCCGCCACAGCGGTGGCGGATAGCGTTGTCGAGTCGGTGCGCATATAGGTGATGTAGCCGTTCTCGTACAGCCTTTGAGCGACGCGCATCGCCGTCTGCGCCGACATACGCAGCTTCCGACTGGCCTCCTGTTGCAGGGTCGACGTGATGAACGGCGCAGCAGGCGAACGACGGTACGGCTTCTGTTCAACCGATCGGACGGTAAGAGCTGCTCCGTCGAGCCCGCTGCAGAGAGAGGTCGCCGCCGCTTCATCGAGCACGACGACACCGTCCGGCTTCTTCAGCTGAGCACGGTCGTCGAAGTCACTGCCTCGCGCAACTCGCTGGCCATCCACTCCTACAAGGGTCGCTGTGAATCGCGAAGGATCGAAGGTGCCTGCGATGTCCCAGTACGCCGCCGACACGAACGCCATGCGGGCCCGCTCACGCTCGACCACGAGTCGGGTGGCCACTGACTGCACGCGCCCCGCCGAAAGACCGGTGGTGACCTTCTTCCACAGAACAGGCGACACCTCGTAGCCGTAGAGACGGTCGATGATCCGGCGTGCCTCCTGGGCATCCACGAGTCGTTGGTCAAGCTCGCGGGGAGACTCGGCGGCAGCTCGAATCGCATCCTTGGTGATCTCGTGGAAGACCATGCGATGGACGGGCACGGTCGGTTTGAGCTCCTGCAAGAGGTGCCAGGCGATCGCCTCGCCCTCGCGGTCCTCGTCCGTGGCCAGCAGCAGCTCGTCCACGTCCTTGAGCATCTTCTTCAGCTCGCTGACCTTCGCCCTCTTGTCGGGGCTGACGAGGTACAGCGGTTCGAACCCGTTCTCGATGTTGACACCGAGCCGCGCCCACTTCTCTTTCTTGTACTTGGCAGGGATGTCGGCGGCGCTCTTGGGGAGGTCGCGGATGTGCCCGACACTCGCCTCTACCTCGTAGCCCTCGCCCAGATACCCCCTGATCGTCTTCGCCTTGGCCGGCGACTCGACGATCACCAGGCGTCGCGTCACGCCCTCGTCGCTCGCCGCCACGTGAAGATCTCCCTCATCAGATTGGGTCTGTCAAACCACAGGGACGCTAGCAGCGTGTCACAAGCCGGGCCCGGGGGGCTCTCACAGCACGAAGCCTTCCTCGGCCAGCTGCCGCAGCACCGGGAGGGACGCCGCCAGGGCTTCCTCGGGGGTCACCCCCTGGTTTACAGCAGCCCCCAGCACCGCCTCTGCAGCTGGGCGGACGCCGTCGAGCGCATCCAGCACGTCCAGCCCAAAGGGGTCGATGGGGCCGGTCCACGCCATTCCTGTGGCTCGCCGGATCAGAGTCACCACCTCGGAGCCGCCGACCTCACGGTGCTGCTCGACCACGACGTCGGGGCCGACGCGAATTGGCCGCAGGAGGACGCCTGAGGGGTCAGCAGCGAAGACGTCCTGCACCGCGAACCAGCGCTCCACGTCGGGAGCCACAGGCTGCACCCACTCCTGTGCCGCGTGCTGAAACCTCTGGAACGGGGCCTCACGCCCTCCTCTCCTTAGCGTGATCAGCCCGAAGCCGATGCCGAGGACGCGCCGTGAGTCCAAGACCGTCATCCAGGCGTCGTACGCCGCCCGGTAGCCATCGGACGTCTGCTGACCGGCGTCGCGCAACCAGGTCTCGACGTAGGCGGCGGGGTCTTGGACGTCACGTTGGATGACCCATGCATCCAACCCTCCGTCCGCTACCCACGACCTCGGATGCTGGGCCCAGTCATCGCCGTCAGCGATCTCCCAGTTCGCGAGCAGCTGGCACCACCCACCCTCGGTGAGATGGTCGGCGACGCCTCGCACGAGAGCGGCGCAGAGGCCATCGCCGTCGAGCCCGGAATCGCGGTAGTCATGCCGCTGGGACTCCGGTGACCCGATCACGAAGGGCGGATTGCTCACCACCAGGTCGAACTGCTCCCCGGCCACCGGATCGAGGAGGCTGCCCTGTCGAAGGTCGAGCGTGACTTGGTTCAGCGCGGCATTGAACGCCGCGAGGTCCAGGCAGCGTCTGCTGACGTCGGTCGCTACGACCTGGCGAGAGTGCCCTGCCAGATGAAGCGCCTGAACGCCGCATCCCGTGCCGATGTCGAGCGCCCGGTCGACGTCCGGCCGCACGGTGCACTGGGCGAGCATCGTGGAGGCCCCGCCCACCCCCAGCACGTGCTCGGTGCGGGTCGGGCGTCCGGTACGCCGACTCGACCAGTCTGACGCCACATACCAGTTGTGATCATCGACGCCGTACGGCGCGAGCTCGACAGACGCTCGGACCACGCCATCGGCCTCGACGACCAGGTCACGAAGCTCGTCAACGGCCACGCCCAGAGCACCCTCAAGGAGCCGTGCATCCACCCCCTCCCCGAGCATGAAGGCCCGGCTGACCAGCGACAGTGGTGATTCGTCACCTATCAGCGTCCGAGTGGCCGGCACGACCTCTTCGCGGTCGAGGGCCCCCGCCGCCACCGGTCCCAGAAGAAGCCGCACGCCCTCGACGGTGTAGTCGAGGGCGTGCAGTCGGTCAGCCAGTCGAGCCGGAAGGTCGCCCCCGGGGAGGCGCACGGCTCTACTCCTCGCCGACCGTGATGCTCCTGCGCTTGCTGATGACGACCGCGGCGACCACAACCGCCGTAGCGGCCAGAGCGATCAGGATCCGCAACGTGGTGTTGGCGTCGTTGCCGATCGAGAGCTGAACAACGGCCGGCGCAATGAGCAGTGCCACCAGGTTCATCACCTTGATCAGGGGGTTGATCGCCGGACCCGCGGTGTCCTTGAACGGGTCACCGACCGTGTCACCGATCACCGTGGCCTCGTGCGCTTCCGATCCCTTGCCACCGTATTGGCCGTCCTCGACGAACTTCTTGGCGTTGTCCCAGGCTCCGCCGGAGTTGGCCAGGAAGATCGCCATCAGCACGCCGGTAGCGATCGTGCCAGCCAGGAAGGCACCGAGCGCACCGACACCGAGCCCGAAACCGACTGCGATCGGCGTGAGAACAGCAAGCAGCCCTGGCGTCGCCAGTTCACGAAGGGAGTCACGCGTGACAATGTCGACGACCTTGCCGTACTCGGGACGTTCGCTGTAGTCCATGATCCCGGGGTGCTCGCGGAACTGCCGACGCACCTCGAAGATCACGGCACCGGCCGCGCGGGAGACCGCGTTGATGGCCAACCCGGAGAAGAGGAACACCACCGCTGCACCGATGAGTAGACCGACAAGGTTGCGCGGATTGGAAACGTCAAGGATTCCCGCGTACTGCGACAGGTCGATCTTTGGCAGCCCGTCGAGCGCCCCATTACCGGCATCGACGGTCGCCGTGATGATGCCTTCGCGGAATGAGCCAAACAGCGCAGTGGCCGCAAGCACCGCGGTGGCGATGGCGATGCCCTTGGTGATGGCCTTGGTCGTGTTACCGACGGCGTCCAGGCTCGTCAGGATCTTGGCTCCTTCACCATCGACATCGCCCGACATCTCGGCGATGCCCTGGGCGTTGTCAGATACCGGGCCGAAGGTGTCCATAGCCACGATCACACCGACCGTGGTGAGCAATCCGGTGCCAGCCAGTGCCACGGCAAAGAGCGCCAAGGTGATGGACCCGCCGCCCAGGAGGAACGCACCATAGACGGCAGCGCCGATCAGCAGAGCGGAGTACACGGCCGACTCAAGACCCAGCGAGATGCCCGACAGGATCACCGTTGCCGGGCCCGTGAGCGAAGACTTCGCGACATCATCGACTGGTCGCCGGTTCGTCTCGGTGAAGTAGCCGGTGAGCTGCTGGATGGCAGCCGCAAGCACGATCCCGATGATGACCGAACCGATCGTGAGCAGACGCAAGTTGTACGTGTCGATGTTGACGGCTGCGAACACTGCTTCATCACCTGATAGGACGACTCCCGTCAGGTCGACGGCCCGCGCCGGGATCAGCCAGAACGACGCACCGATGACGAGGACCACCGAGACCGCGGCGGAAATGAAGAAGCCACGTGTGATCGCCGTCATGCCAGACCGGTCACCGGGGCGCGGGACGATCGACAAGATGCCGATGACGGCAGTGATCACACCAATGGCGGGGACGATCAGCGGGAAGACAAGACCGATGTCACCGAAGGCCGCCTTGCCGAGGATGAGCGCTGCGACCAACGTGACGGCGTACGACTCGAAGAGGTCGGCGGCCATACCTGCACAGTCGCCCACGTTGTCGCCCACGTTGTCAGCGATCGTGGCAGCGTTGCGGGGGTCGTCCTCGGGAATGCCCTGCTCAACCTTGCCGACCAGGTCGGCGCCGACGTCAGCTGCCTTGGTGAAGATGCCGCCACCAACACGCATGAACATGGCGAGCATGGCGGCACCGAAACCGAATCCCTCGAGCACGACCGGGGCGTCGCCCTGGTAGATGAGCACGACGGAGGCGGCCCCGAGCAGGCCTAGCCCGACGGTGAACATTCCGGCGACACCACCGGTACGGATGGCGATCCTCATGGCCGGCAGCTCGCCGCCCTCTCGAGCCGCGGCGGCAACGCGCACATTTGCCCGGACCGCGAGCCACATGCCGACGTAGCCCGTGACACCTGAGAAGAGTGCGCCAATGATGAAGAAGATCGACCGGCCGACTTTGAGCGAGGTCGTGTCTGCAGGAAGGAGGTAGAGGAGGAAGAACACCACCACGGCGAATACCGACAGCGTCCGGAACTGCCGTGTCAGGTAGGCGGAAGCGCCCTCCTGGACCGCTTGCGCGATCTCCTGCATCCGCTCGGTTCCTTCGGACGCGGCCAGCACCTGACGAACCAGCACGCCCGCGACCACGATCGCGGCGAGAGCAATCAGTGCCACGATGGCCACGTAGGTGAGCTGCTGGTTGGTCAGGTCGATCGAAACCTCACCGATGGCGAGCAACGACATCAATCCTCCTCGAGGGCAGGCTCCGCCGGGTCATCCGCCGTGCGGGCCGCTGGGGAGTCTATTCAGGCGCTAGGGGTTTCGGTAAGGGAGCCCCGCGATTCAGCGTCTTCGATCGAGGGCCTGAAGGTCACAGCTCGGTCACGTCCCCCGGGACGGCCGACTCCTTGCCAGACTGGGCTCATGCCGGATCCGGACGCCCTCCTCGAGCACCTGGCGTCTGTGGGCGACCGACGCGACCGCTTGCTTCACGTCGAGCGGATTCCGAGGCGGGAAGGGCGCACCGGCGACTGGCCCGCCTGGCTGCACCCTCGGCTCCGCGAGGCGCTGACCGCTCAGGGGATCGATGCGCCCTGGCAGCACCAGGTGGACGTGGCTGAGCTCGCCCACGGTGGCCGATCTGTCGTCATCTCTACCGGAACCGCGTCCGGCAAGTCCCTGGCGTATCTGCTGCCGTCGGTCCACGACGTTCTCACCAGCCGCGATGACGGGGTCGAGCGAGGCGCGACGGTTCTCTATCTGAGCCCAACCAAAGCGTTGGCGGCAGACCAACGTCGTCGGATCGAGGGTTTGGGGGTCGAGGGTCTGCGTGTGGCGACCTACGACGGGGACACTCCCAGCGAAGAACGTGAGTGGGTCCGCAACTACGCCAACATCGTCCTGACGAATCCCGACATGCTGCATCACTCGATGCTGCCGGGCCATGCCCGTTGGGCCTCGTTCCTACGACGGCTGCGCTACGTCGTCATCGACGAGATGCACTACTACCGCGGCTTGTTCGGCGCCCACGTCTCCGCCGTCGTTCGCCGACTCCGTCGCGTTGCCGCTCGCTACGGCGCTGAGCCGAACTTTCTCCTTGCCTCTGCGACAGCGTCCAACCCCGGCGTCACGGCCGAACGCCTGACCGGCATATCTTGTGCCGCTGTCACAGCTGACGGATCCCCGCGCGGCGAAGTCATCTTTGCGCTGTGGGAACCCCCGTTCACCGAGCTGCACGGCGAGCACGGCGCTCCGGTCCGACGCACAGCTGCCGCGGAGGTGGCCGCGCTCCTCACCGACCTGGTGATCGACGACGTCCGCACTCTTGCCTTCGTGCGTTCGCGTCGGGGCGCAGAGGTGGTGTCGCTGCTCACTCGACATGCCCTGGAGGAGGTCGACCGTGAGCTCGCTCGAACCGTGGCGGCCTACCGCGCGGGGTTCCTTCCCGAGGAACGCCGACTGCTCGAGAAGCGCCTGACCACCGGAGACCTGCGAGGTGTGGCCGCTACCAGCGCTCTCGAGCTGGGGATCGATGTGTCCGGGCTCGATGCGGTCCTGCTCGCCGGGTGGCCGGGCACCCGGGCCTCCCTCTGGCAGCAGTCCGGGCGGGCTGGCCGGACCGGGCAGGGTGCCCTCGCCGTGCTCGTGGCCCGTGATGACCCGCTCGACACGTATCTGGTGCACCACCCGGAAGCGATCTTTCATCAGCCGGTCGAGGCCACCGTCTTTGACCCGCACAACCCCTACGTCCTCGGCCCGCACCTGGCAGCGGCCGCAGCCGAGCTGCCACTGGTCGACGACGACCTCGAGCTCTTCGGCGAAGGCACACATGAGCTGCTGGACGCACTGGTCGAACGCGGCTGGCTGCGCCGTCGAAGTGCTGGCTGGTTCTGGACGAAACGCGAGCGTGCCACCGACCTCGCGGACCTGCGGGGGATCGGGGGCACTCCCGTCCGGGTGGTCGAGAGCTCCACGGGTCGGGTCCTGGGAACGGTCGATCCAAGCTCTTCCCACACGACCGTCCATGCCGGTGCCGTGTACGTCCACCAGGGTGAGAGCTATGTGGTGCGGTCACTCGACCTCGAGGAGTCCGTGGCCCTGGCCGACGCCGCCGAACCGGACTACACGACATCTGCCAGAGAGCTCACCGAGATCCGCGTGCTCGAGACCGAACGACAGTCACTGGTGGGACCGGCACGGCTGCAGTTCGGGACGGTGGAGGTGACCCGTCAAGTGGTGTCGTTCCTGCGGCGGCGAATAGCGACAGGCGAGGTGCTGGGCGAGGACCCCCTCGACCTTCCGCCACGGACGCTGCGCACCCGCGCAACATGGTGGACGGTGACGGAGGCAGCGACCGCCGCAGCCGGCGTCGAGCACGCTGACCTGCCCGGCGCCCTGCACGCGGCAGAGCACGCGAGCATCGGACTGCTGCCGCTGTACGCCACCTGCGACCGCTGGGACATCGGCGGGGTCTCGACCGCACACCACATCGACACCGGTGAGCCCACAGTCTTCGTCTACGACGGCGCCGCCGGAGGGGCCGGTTTCGCCGAGCACGGCTACTCGCAGGCACCGGCCTGGCTGACAGCTACCCGCGACACGATTGCCGACTGCGGGTGCCTGAACGGGTGCCCATCGTGCGTTCAGTCACCCAAGTGCGGCAACGGTAACGACCCCCTCGACAAGGCAGCGGCACTGCGGGTGCTCTCGCTTCTTGTTCCACCGACCTCAACGTCGTAGCCCGGCCCGAGCTACTGCGCCGATCCGCGGCAACAGTGGCAGCGACGTCGACACGGTCACCTCCACTCTCAGTGAGCCAGACAACAGCGAGCATCGGTGCAGATCGGCGCCATTGGCACTCGCTACACGTGCGGCGGTCGCGCACGCCTCACCGGCGTCGCTGAGTGATGCGTTGGCGCCGCCCAAGGCTGCGAGCTGTGCGGCTCGCACGGCGTCCCCGTGTACGGCGAAACCAGCACCCAGGACGACGACCGGTAGCGCGACCACCATCAAGAACGTCATCGCTCCCAGCACATATATCGTTGCCGATCCCGACTCATCGCTCACGGCACCACCCCCGGCTCGAGCAAGGCAGCGGCCGTTGAGCGGGGAGCCGGCATAGGCACCGGGCCCCACTGCCGCCCGGGTGCGGTCACCTCAACCCGCACCCACGGACCATCGACCCACATCCGCACCACGGCGGCACGGGGAGCCAGCTGTTGCGCCTGGTCGACCACCACCTCGCGGTCGGTCCCCACCGAGGCGGCCCGGGCTGCTGCCCTCGCCGCTTCAGACGTCCGCGATGCGTCGGAGGCGACACCGATGACGACGGCCAGAAGCGACACCACCATCACCAGCGCTGGCAACGCCACAGCCAGCTCGGCTGTGGCCATTCCCCGATCGCTGGTGCGACCGGCCCAACGGACCGGTCGCACCACGCCGGCCTCAGAAGATGAGGTCAAACGCACTGCTGATCGCTGACTTGAGGAGACTCTGCACCCAGTCGCTTCCCAGGAGCTGCAGCAGGGTTCCTGCGAAGCCGCATGCGGCAACTGTTCCCACGGCGTACTCCGCGGTGGTCATACCGTCATCGCCGCTCACCCGACGACGCACCGTTTCGATCATGAGTCCTCCAGCCTCCGACGTCCGGTCGGTACGGACGATCTGGTTGATCGCAGGGCGCAGCCTGGCCCGCCGACGAAGAGATCCGGCGGCAGACGGCGCAGCTTGCGGATAACTCCCCGGCACCCCGGCTGTGGACGACTCACAGTCCGATGGGAAGGAGCGAGAGAACCAACGGCACCACCGCAACCAGGACGAAGGAGGGCAGGAAGCAGAGACCGAGAGGGCCGGTGGAGCGCACTCCCAACGTTCGTGCGCCGTCCATGGCCACCACCCGCGCCAGCTGACGATTCTGGTCAGCCAGCATCCAGAGCTGGGGCGCGACGGCAGCTCCGGTCGTGTGCGCCCGAGCAAGTAGGACACCCAACGGGCGGAGATCGGGCTCCGGGACCAAGGACCACGCCTCGGCTACATCGGCACCGACCCCGAGGGCGCCGGACACGCGCCGAAAGTCTTCTTCGAGAGACCCGGCCAATCCATTCGACACCGCGCGCAGTGCCTGCTCTTGGGTCGCACCGATCGCCAGACACGAGGCGAGCACCTCGATGGCGATCGGTAGTTCGAGAACGCGTCTGGCCGCCAGCGCACGCTCGGGCCGCGCCGACGACCGCTGTGCCCCTCTGTCGATGATGAACGCCACCACGATGGCCACCACAAGTCCCGTGGCGCTGCCAACCACCATGACGACCGCGAGCGCCCCTCCGACAGGTGCCACCCAGCGCGGAAGCCGTCGTCGGCCAGAGTGGTGCTGAGGCAACAGCCGGCGACGAGCACGCGACACCGATGGAATCCAGATCGACACCGCGCCGGCGGAGGCGACTGCCGTGAGCAGGCTCAGCACCGCTACCAACGCAAAGCCTCGCGAACGCTCTCGACCTGACGCGCGAGCCACCACCAGCCTGCGGCGCCGAAGACTGCCCCCACCCCGAGGCACGCGGCCCCGATCGGGCTCCCGAAGAGAATCGACAGGGGATCAGCGCCAAGGAGGGTGCCCATGGTGACCGCCACCGCCGGCAGCATTGCCAACACCACCCCGGTGGCTCGCACCGATGACAGCTGACCATGCACCTCGGCCGCCACCTCGTACTCATGGCGCATGGCCTCACCCACGCGATCGAGGGCGTCGGCCAGCCCCGCACCGGCGTCGTCGGCGACCCGCCAGCACACCGCAACAGCGGCAAGCCCTCCCCAACCCGGCACGCGCGCCCAGCGAGTCAGCAACGCCATCACGTCACTGCCCGGAAGCCAGGGACCCGGCAGCTGTCCGCTCCATGACGACAGAACTGCCCGCCACGCGCCCTCCGGCGGCTGGCCCGCCCGCAGCTCGCCTGCCAAAGCGGCGCAGAGCGCACCAATCTCGCGGGCCTGCGATGCCGGTGCGCGGTGACGCCTGGCCATCGAGGCACCCGGCCAGCTGACCCCAGCGCCCTGGCCCACTAGCGGTCCCCGTCTGACCGGAGTCGGTCGCCAGCACCAGGCCGCCAACGCCGCACAGACGACAGATGCCAGAACGAGTGGTGTCATCGGAGTACCACCCCGTCCTCGCCGACAGTCACCTCAGGTGTGACACATAGCTGCCCCGACCGCTCAACAACTGAAGCCACAGCCGAGACGAACCGGCGTCCGCCGCGCGTTCTCTCAAGATGGACGACGGCGTCGATTGCCGGTGCGACGAGTCGATGCAGAGACTCGCGATGCACACCACCAAGTACAGCCAACGCCTCCAGCCGAGGAATGAGGTCGCCAGCTGAGTTGGCGTGCACGGTTCCACATCCGCCGTCGTGACCGGTGTTGAACGCAGTGAGCAGGTCAACGACCTCGGGGCCGCGGACCTCGCCGACAACCAGTCGGTCCGGGCGCATTCGGAGTGTCTGTCGCACCAGGTCCTGGAGCGACACCGCACCCGCACCTTCAATGTTGGGCGGGCGAGTCTGCAGGAAGACCGCGTGTGGATGCTGTGGGGCAAGCTCGCGCGTGTCCTCGACCACGACGAGTCGCTCGTGCGCGGGAACCGCCGCGAGGAGCGCATTCAGCAGCGTCGTCTTGCCCGAGCCCGTACCGCCGGTCACCAGGAAGGTCCGGCGGTCGGCGATCAGCCCACGCAGGATCTCGTCGATGCCGCGGGCGATCATTCCCGAGCGCACCAGATCTGAGAGCATCCACCCTCGGTGCCGCGGCACACGAAGGACGAGGCTCACCCGGTCCACCAGCGGGGGCAGGATGGCGTGCAGCCGGACGCCATGGGCCAGCGGTGCATCGACGTAGGGGGCCGCGTCGTCGAAGCGGCGTCCTGCCGAGCTCGCCAACCGTTGGGCGAGGCGACGAACGGACGCGTCGTCCGCAAATCGGATTGACGTCGCACGCATCCCACAACCGTCATCGACCCAGACCTCGGCTGCACCGTTCACGGCGATGTCAGTGACCATCGGGTCGGACAGGAGCGGCTCGAGTGGTCCGAACCCCTGAAGATCTGCAGCGAGCGACGATGTCAGTCGGTGCAGTCCGGCGTCGTCGATGACGTGCCCGCGTGCCTGGACGACCTCGCGCACGGTTTGGGCTCTCGGCGGCCTCGCATCCAGCAGTAGCGACCGCCGGACATCGGCACTGATGTCCACGTCAGGCCGCGACATCCGCGACCGCCGTGAGCACCTGCCGGCAGACGCGTTGCCACTGAGCTGACGTCGGGGGTTGTCCGCCAACCTCTTCGTTCACCGGACGTCGTCGGTCGTCGGGAAGTTTCGCTGCGACGGGCAGTGACAACGCCGCCGCCAGGTCGTCGGGCGAGAGCCCGCCGGGTGCCGGCCCGCTCGCAACGATGGTCGGCGGAATCGGGGGAGAGATCCGCGCCAGCAGACGCCGCGCTGCTGCGACCGCCCGCACTCGAAGCGGGACGACCAACACCAGCCGCTGACAGCGGGCCAGGGCGACAGCGGCCCTGGGGTCGTTCAGGCGCCCGCCGTCGACCACCACCACACCGGGCGGTCGGCCCAACGCGTCGAGTACCTGGCCCACAGCGCCTACCGACGGTTCGAGGTGGCTCTCCCCCGACCAGCTCAGCACCGGGAGACCGTCGGCCCGTGGCAGCGCCTCCAGCAGCACCGTCTCGTCCACTGTTCCGGTGATGCCGGCGAGCTCTTCCCACCGCGCTCCGGTCTCGCCCTCGGCGCCAAGCATCAGGTCCAGCCCGCCCCCGGCGGGATCGAGGTCGACCAGAACCGACGGCGTCCGGTCTCTCTTAGCCGCATAGGCGAGTGAGGCGGCCAGGGTGCTCGTGCCGGCTCCTCCCACTGCCCCCGCAACGACCACGACCTCGGCCGCGGGATCGGGCTGGAGAGACCGACCGAACCGCTCGAAGAGCCATGGGGCACCGTCCGGCAGCTCGACCACGTGCTCAGCTCCAACTGCCATGAGGTGACGCCAGATCGCGGGGTCGTCGATTGCTCGGGCAACGACCACCAGACCTTGCCGCGGCAGAGGCAGCAAGCGCATGGCCGGCTCGACCAACGAGACGTCGAGCAACACCAGTGGCGCCGTACTCCACAGCGGGGCAGCGGCGCCGACGTCGGCCGCGACGGCGACGTCGACCTGCGCCTCGTCAGCCACTGCGAGTACGGCGTCCTGAACCCCGTTGTCAGTGGTGATGAGCAATGGGCGGGCATACGGCTGTGGCATGGAAGCTCCTCACTCGGGAGCTGGAGCCTGTTCTACTGCCACCTACGCGTCGCGCGTCATGTCCGGAGTTGGGGACAAGGACCGGCTGGCCGAAGTTGTGGACGGCTGTGAAGAGCGTCCGCACGTGGGACGACCCCCGCCGGGGGGATAGCGGGGGCCGTCAAGGCGCTTGGCCCCGGGGGGAGGGAGCCAGGCGCGCTCTGGACCGCGGAGGACCAGATACGCACATCGTGTACCCGATCCACTACACAGCGCAATCGGGTCAGGCCGAAGGGCCGACGGCGACTAGAACAACCACCCGAACGGCCCAATCACCTATGACCCACTCGGGCTGCCTATTCTCTGAGGCAATGACACGATCAGCAGCTTTCTTCGACCTCGACAAGACCATCATTGCGCGGTCGAGCTCGTTGGCATTCAGTCGTCCGTTCTATGCGAGCGGACTGATCAATCGCCGCACCGTGCTCCGCAGCGGCTATGCCCAGTTCGTCTACCTCGCCGGTGGGGCCGACCACGACCAGATGGAACGGATGCGCCAGTACCTGCAGTCGATGGTGGCCGGCTGGCCGGTCGCCCAGGTGCGGGAGGTCGTGGCCGAGACGCTGCACGAGCTGATCGACCCCATCGTCTACGACGAGGCCGTCACCTTGATCGAAGAGCACCGCGCAATGGGTCGCGAGATCGTGATCGTCAGCTCCTCCGGACGCGAGGTCGTCGAGCCCATCGGACAGATGCTCGGTGCCGATCACATCGTTGCCACCCAGATGGTGATCGAGGACGGCAAGTACACCGGAGAGATCGACTACTACGCGTACGGTCCCACCAAGGCTGATGCCATCCGCGAGATGGCGCAGGCCCACGGCTACGACCTCGACGCGTCCTACGCCTACAGCGACTCGCAGACTGACCTGCCCATGCTCGAGGTGGTGGGGCATCCCACAGCGGTGAACCCCGACAAGGAGCTGGCCAAGGTGGCCGCTGAGCGCGAGTGGCCGATCCTGCGCTTCGAGCGTCCGGTGGCGATGCGCCGACGGCTGCCGTCCGTTCCCGATCTACCGCACCTGTCCGACCTCGACACCCGACAGCGTGCCTATGCCGGGGTCTCGGTGGCTGTCGTCCTGGGTGCAGCCGCGCTGGTTGTCGTCGTCGCCGCGTCCCGGCGCCGACGTGTCACGGCCTAGCGACCGACGTACTCCCGCCTCTCCCGCCGAGTGGCACGAAACCGTTCATCGAGGCCCACCTGTTCGGCCATATTCGTAGCAGTCACGCCGTGGTCAGCGCTGTCGTAGCCCGGCGAGCGCGGCGGTGTGAGGCACACCGGTCCACCCACGTCCCCGCAAGTACCGGGCGACGTGCAGAACCACGCCTCGAGGCGAGCGCATCATCGTGGCCTCGACCTGCACCACCTCAAAGCCCAGCGCGGCGAGCCGCCCCCGTCGTCCGATATCGGCTGCGTACTGCTCGCGCGATCTGTGGTACGCGCCCTCGTACTCGACAACCAGCCTGCGATGCCTGTCGAGAAGATCGACCCGCGCAACAAACTGACCGTCGTCCCAGATCTCGACGTTCGGCTCGAAGGGCGGCAACCCGCACAAGAAGAACCAGACACGAAGCAGGCTCTCTGGTGGCGACTCGGCCCTAGCATCCAGCAGCGGCAGAGCAGCCCGCATGGTGGAGATTCCCCGGCGCCCCCTAGCCCAGCTGACCATGTCCAGCAGCTCAGATCGCCCGACACCCAGCGCGCGCAGGCAGTGGTCGCCGGTGGCCACCAGCTGGTCCAGTGGCAGAACGGCTGCCAGGTCGAGAAGTGTGCGAGGGGCACTCGTGACCGCCACCCCATCAACAAGAGCCCGATGTTCGCGTGGCAGATCGGCGCGGTGATTGACGACTCCCGCCCGACGAATGGCGGACGCCCCTGGCGCGCGCGTGACATGAAGGTCTGCCGCCGGCGGCCCCCAGCCGGGCATGCCCCATAGCGCAGCGGCCGTGTCATGGCTCACCACCGGGTCGCCGGCAAGCACCAGAACAAGCCCCCGGCAACGATCGACCAGAGATGGGTCTTCCATCCCACGCAGGTGGACACCATGGGTCAGGGACTGCCACGTCGAGCCGCGAAGCACCGACGGGCTGATCCCCCGCTGACGCAGGTCGGCCGGGCGCACCGGACGGCCGACGAGATCGTCGGGAAGCGGAACTGACCTGGGCATGCCGAAGACCATCGTGCGCGTCGGCGCTCGGCGGGTCGCCGCATGCCTCAACTGGGGAGAACGCCAGCGGCCCACGGGTGTGGACGACGCAGCGCCACGTCCCCGCACCGCTCGACTGTCACGAAACCGTCCACCCCGAGCCCTCGACATAGCCAGTTTCGTGACACTCGAACGACGAGGGGTCAGCGGCAGAGGGTACGGGCGAACGCCGCCCCACGCTGCACGGATGCCGCGTGAAAGATCAGCCAGTGGGCCAGACCCTCCCGCGAGCCAACCGCGTAGGCGTCCAACGCCTCTCGATAGGCGTCAGTACCGAGCTCGAGAAGCCCCATCTCGGGAACGGTCAGTGCATCGGGATCGACACCCCGGGCCACGAGCACCACACGGGACGCTGCCCGCGCCACCACATCATCAGCTGAGCCGAAGGGGCGCAGGGCCATCAGGTCCGCGTGGACGATTCCCGCGACCAGGACACCAGGTGCCTCGGAAGACACGACCACGTCGGCCATCGTGGTGAGCCGCTCACTCACACCGGGCTCGGGCCGAGGACGCCCCAACTCGTCGTCGGACACCTGGCCCGTCATGGCCACGGTGTGCAGCCTCGCCAGCGCCTGCAGCGGAGCCCTCCTCCATGTGTCGGCCAGTCCCCCGACCTCGGTGGCCACCTGAAGCGCTGCTTGCGCCTGGCGTCCAGGTTCGTCGTCGTCGAACGGCGGCGCGAACTCCTCCCACACGACGGCGACACCACTCAGCTGCGCCGATGCCCAGGCCGAACGCAGACGGGCGGCCGCGCGCACCTCGCCGCGTTGACGTCGCAGGGCCGGCTCGCGCAACAGGCCATCCATCGCGGCACGGGCGGCGTCGATGGCCTCCGCGACACCTGGCAGGGCCGCCAGCGGGGCCAGCGCGTCAGTGGTAGTCACGGGCAAAGACCTATCACCCCTCCCACAGCCCCGGTCGCTCGACTACGTTCTGACGTGATCCACCCAACGCCGAGGAGACCACCATCGTGAGTGACGCCCCCCAGGACGAGAACCTGTCGAACCTGCTCCACGAGGAGCGGCGATTCCCGCCGAGCGAAGAGTTCGCGGCCCAGGCGAATGCCACGCAGTCGACGTACGACGCGGCATCGACCGACCGGCTCGCCTTCTGGGACGACCAGGCCCACCGGCTGCAGTGGGAAACCCCGTGGAGCGAGACGGTCGACTGGTCCGACGCCCCCTTCGCGCGATGGTTCGTCGGCGGCACACTCAACGTCGCGGTCAACTGCCTCGACCGACACGTGGCGGCCGGTAGGGGTGACCGGGCCGCCATTCACTTCGAGGGTGAGCCGGGTGACACGCGCACGCTCACCTATGCGGACCTGCAGCGAGAGGTGTCTCAGGCTGCAAACGCACTCACCGAACTCGGCGTCCGAGCCGGTGACCGCGTCGCGATCTACCTGCCGATGATCCCCGAAGCAGCCATCGCCATGCTCGCCTGCGCGCGGATCGGCGCGCCCCACTCGGTGGTGTTCGGCGGCTTCTCTGCCGAGGCGCTCCGCAGCCGTATCGAAGATGCCCAAGCCAAGCTTGTCATCACGTCGGACGGCGGCTATCGCCGTGGCAAAGCCATGGCGCTCAAGCCCGCCGTCGACGAAGCTGCCGATGCCTCACCCAGCATCGAGAACGTCTTGGTCGTGCGACGCACCGGTCAGGATGTCGAGTGGAACGATGCCCGCGACGTGTGGTGGCACGACATCGTGGGACGCCAGCCGGAGACGCACGAACCAGAAGCCTTCGACAGTGAGCACCCGCTCTTCATCCTCTACACATCTGGCACAACAGGGAAGCCCAAGGGCATCCTGCACACCACCGGTGGTTACCTCACGCAGGCGGCCTACACCCACGACGCTGTGTTCGACCTCAAACCGGAGACGGACGTCTACTGGTGCACGGCCGATGTCGGGTGGGTCACCGGTCACTCGTACATCGTCTACGGCCCGCTCGCCAACGGCGCCACCCAGGTGATGTACGAGGGCACGCCGGACACCCCTCACCAAGGGCGCTGGTGGGAGCTCGTCGAGAAGTACCGCGTCTCGATTCTCTACACCGCACCAACGGCGATCCGCACATTCATGAAGTGGGGGGACGACGTCCCGGCAACGTTCGACTTGAGCTCGCTGCGTGTTCTCGGGTCGGTGGGTGAGCCGATCAACCCCGAAGCCTGGATGTGGTATCGCAAGCACATCGGCAGCGACCGTTGCCCGATCGTCGACACCTGGTGGCAGACCGAGACCGGCGGCATCATGATCAGCCCACTCCCCGGCGTTACCGTGACGAAGCCTGGGTCAGCTATGCGACCACTTCCCGGAATCAGCGCCGACGTCGTGGACGACCACGCGCACCCCGTTCCGGACGGAACCGGTGGCTACCTGGTACTCACGGAGCCGTGGCCCGGCATGCTGCGCGGCATCTGGGGAGATACGCAGCGTTACAAGGACACGTACTGGTCGCGGTACGACGGTATGTACTTTGCCGGCGACGGGGCTAAGAGGGACGAAGACGGCGACCTCTGGCTGCTCGGCCGCGTCGACGACGTGATGAACGTGTCCGGTCACCGCATCTCGACCACCGAGGTCGAGTCGGCCCTGGTGTCACACCCGGCTGTTGCCGAAGCGGCAGTTGTCGGCGCAACGGACGCCACCACCGGCCAGGGAATCGTGGCCTTCGTCATCGTGCGCGGGAACGTGGCCGACGACAAGGCCCACGGTGATGCGCTCGTCCAAGAGCTCCGGCAGCACGTCTCTCACGAGATCGGACCGATCGCCAAGCCGCGTCAGATCATGGTCGTGCCCGAACTGCCCAAAACTCGCTCGGGCAAGATCATGCGACGGCTGTTGCGCGACGTCGCCGAGCACCGTCACATGGGTGACGTCACGACACTGGCTGACCCGTCGGTCATGAACCTGATCGAGACGAAACTTCCCGGCGCCTCCGACTGAGTCTGGTCACCAGGACGCCACCCAGCACGAGCAGGACCAGCGCCATGCCAAACACCACTTCGCCGGTGACCCCATCGCGTAGAGCCGCCCATGCCGTGCGCGGGTCGTACCACGGTTGCTCAGGTGGCGTTGCCTTTCGGACTCCACCAGATGCGAGAACGTCAGCCGCTACCCGGCTCGTCAGGTAGTAGCGCGGGACGCCCGCTGCCCCGGCACGGACGATCACCTCGTGGGTGCCGGCAGCGGCGTCGTAAGCGACGAGCACACCGGGTCCATCCGCACCTGGACGGGCGGCACTCAACACGGGGGTGTTCGCGTCCCGCCAACCGATGATCCAGGTCTGATCCTCCGCATAGCTGCTGAGGTTGGAACTGAGAACCCGCTCCGAGGCTTCCAGGTCGTACACCTGCAGGTCCCACACACTTCCGTCTCCGAAGGCGCTGGGGGTGGGATCGACAAGCCCGGCCAAGAGGCGCCCATCTGGCGAAAGCGCCGCTCGGGAGAAGCCCAGAGGGAGCCCTGGGAGGGTCGCTAGTCGTGTGACTTCGTCTTGATCTGCGGCCGAGACGACAAGCCGACCGGACGGCGCCCCTGGCCCGTCGACGAGAACCAGCTTGCCGTCCGGTGTCCACCCCGCCAGCTCCCCAGCCAAGACAGCCTTTCGCGGCAACGCGATCACCGTGCCGGATTCGGTGTCGACCACGAAACACCTCGCGCGTCCCGACGAGAGATCGCGGTCAGTGGGATCGATGACGTTCGCCAGCACAGCCACTTGACCCTCATTCGAACCCCAGAGAAGGGAGTCGATGCTTCCGCCCGCGCCGTCATCCGGAAGCTCCACGACGCGGGTACTGCCGGTCGCCACGTCAACGAACTCCAGTCGTAGGTCGCCACTCCTGGCACCACCACGGCCTACAACGACAGTGGCGCCGTCAGGGGCAATATCTACGTTGTCATCGAACTCGAGATGTGCCGAAGCGGGCGTAAGCGCTCGGTACTCGTCGCCATCGGCGCCGATCGCCACCCACGATGTTGCTCCCTCGAGCAGCGGTCCGGCATACACGAGCGACGCGCGGTCGATCGGGGCCTGCTCCAGCGTCAGGATGTGCTCGCGCGACGGAAAGATCTGGTCCGGAAGAGAGCCAGGACCGGATGCCGGTGTCACGTCGACCGGGCGCAGCAGCTGCGCTGTGGCGACAACGAACAGCAGCAAGACGGCGGCAACCGCCATCGCTCCGACCGCCCAACGGCGACGCACTCGTCCGCTGGACATGGCCGACGGCGATCCGCCGCCAGTAGCGGTGTCGGCCATCCGTGCCAACCGCGCATCATCCACCTGGCCCATACCGGCCCTGGCGGTCTCGTGCAGTGCCTCCCGCAGAGTCGTCGAGTTCACGACCGCACCTCCTGCTCCTCATCAGCGGAGTCCCAGAGGTCTACCAACTCCGGCGAAACTTCACGCAGCTTCTTCAAAGCGCGGTGCGCCTGGGTCTTCACGGTCCCGATGCTGCATCCGAGTGCGTCCGCGGCTTGCCGCTCAGTCAGGTCGTCGTAGTACCGCAGCACCAACACGGCCCTCTGTTGCGGCGACAGCTGCCGCAGGGCGGCGTCAAGCGTGATGCGACGGTCGACATCGGTAGTCTCATTCGACGAGGACCGCTCAGGAACATCAGCCATCGAGGACTCGGCGACCCGGCGGCGGCGCCACCACGACACGTTCTCGCGCACCATGGCCTGGCGCACGTAGGCCTCCGGGTTACCACCGCGAACGCGTGACCAGTGGCGAAAGGATTTCCCCAGCGCCGACTGCACGAGGTCTTCAGCAAGGTGGCGATCACCGGTGAGCAGGTACGCCGTCCGCAGCAGCGCAGCACCCCGCGCGACCACGAACTCCTCGAAGTCTCCAACAGCAGACCCAGTCACTGGTTCACCTCCTCACCCATGAGAACGCTCTATGAACGGGGAAAGGTTGACACGGATGCTCACGTGGAGAACGCAAACGGCGCCGGAACACCCACTGCGTCCTCCACCACCGCCCGATAGGCTGGCCGTGGCGTGCCGGGAAGACGGGTCGGCGACTTGAGGTCTGCGCGCCTGCTGGCCCGGTCCAACTGTGCCTCGGAGGAAGAATGTCGACGCCGTCGCCACCACCTATTCGTCGCGTCCTCTTTGAGAAGCTGCCGATCGGTGAGCGGACCTTCGTCGCGGACGCGCTACGTCAAGAGACCGTCGGTGGCGCACTGCTGCTCGGGGCTGCCCTGGCCGGCCTGGTCATCGCCAACAGCGCCTGGAGCGATGGCTACCAGGACCTGAAGGACTTGGTCGTCGGGCCGGCGGCGCTGCACCTCGACCTGTCACTGGAGACCTGGGCAGCCGACGGACTGCTCGCCATCTTCTTCTTCGTCGCCGGCCTCGAGCTGAAGCGCGAACTGGTTGTCGGCACGCTGCGAGAGCGCTCTCAAGCTGTTCTCCCGGTGGTTGCGGCGGTCTGCGGCATGCTGGTACCGGCCGTCGTCTTCCTCGTGATCACCATCGGAGACAGCGCAGCGCGCTCTGGGTGGGCAATCCCCATGGCCACCGACATCGCGTTCGCCCTGGCGGTGCTGGCCGTCGTCGGTTCTCACCTTCCGCCGGCGCTGCGCGCCTTTCTGCTCACACTCGCGGTCGTCGATGACCTCGGCGCGATCACCGTCATCGCTCTCTTCTTCACCGACTACCTCAAGCTCGTGCCGCTGCTCATCGCCACCGCGTTGCTGGTGGGCTACTACCTTCTGCAGCGAGCTCGGGTCACCAGTCGGTGGCTCTACATTCCCCTCGCACTGGTGATCTGGACCCTTGTCCACGACTCGGGCATCCACGCCACCGTGGCCGGTGTGGCGCTCGGGCTGCTGACCCGCGTCAAGCCCGACCCGGACGAAGACCACTCACCGGCCGAACGCCTCGAGCACCGGGTGCGTCCGCTATCTGCTGGCGTGGCGGTACCGGTCTTCGCGTTCCTCTCCGCCGGTGTCGCCATGAACCTGACCGACCTCGGCGAGTGGGCCGGCGAGCCGCTCATGTACGCGATCATCGGCGGGCTGGTCGTCGGGAAGCTGGTCGGCGTCTTTGGCGGCGCCTACCTCACGGCAAGGTTCACTCGCGCCGAGCTCGACCCCTCGCTGAACTGGACAGACATGGTGGGCCTCAGCCTGGTCTCGGGAGTCGGATTCACCGTCAGTCTGCTGATCGCCGATCTTGCCTTCGAGACAGACCCCGGAGAGCTCGACGTCGCGAAGGGCGGAATCCTCTTCGGTTCACTGCTCGCGGCGTTCCTGGCGGCCATCATTCTCAAGACACGAGACCGCGCCTACCGGCTGGCGGAGGCCGACGTCGACGACCCATCTGACCTGGGGACATGACCTACCGGAACCTAACCTGACAAGATCGGGGGCGGACGCCAGATCACTGGCGCACCCGCAAGGAGGAGCAATGACGGACGACCGCCCGAGCCTGGGCACCTTGGTGGCGGGGATCACCGCCGAGATCAGTGCGCTGATCCGGGGTGAGATCGCGCTCGCGAAAGCCGAGATGCGCGAGTCCGCCAAGGCGGGCGCCGCAGGTGCGATTCTCTTCGTGGTCGCCGGCGTCCTGCTCGCCATGGTGTGGCTGCTCGTCACCTGGGCTCTGGTCTATGTGTTGGTCGAGGTTGCCGATCTGCCCATCTGGGCATCGTTCCTGATCGTTGCAGGCGTCTACCTTCTCGTGGCGGTCATCCTCGGCGCCATCGGCGCCTTCCGCCTCAAGAAGGCACGCGGCCCCGAGATGGCCAAGGCCGAGATGCAACGGACCAAGCAGATCGTCGAGTCACTGTCCCCCACCTCGCCGCGAGTTCCGGCTGACGTCCGAGACCCCAGCAACGGGCAAGGCGCCACCAAGGCATGAGTCGACCGAGCGAGATCACGCTCGAAGGCCCTTGGACGCACCGCACCATCTCGGCGCGTGGCGCCCGCTTCCACATCGCCGAGGCCGGCGAAGGCCCACTCGTCCTGCTTCTCCACGGGTTCCCGCAGTTCTGGTGGACGTGGCGCCACCAGCTGCCCGCTCTCGCCGAGGCCGGCTACCGCGCCGTGGCCATGGACCTTCGTGGCTTCGGGGGCAGCGACCACACGCCCCGTGGCTACGACCTGCCGTCGTTGGCGGGCGACGTCGACTCGGTGATCGCCTCACTCGGGGCACGCGACGCGATCGTGGTCGGTCACGACTGGGGTGGCCTGGTCGGATGGACGCTCGCCTCGTACGAACCCAAGGCGGTGCGCCGCCTGGTGGCCGTTTCTGCCCCTCATCCGCTTCGGTTGCGCAGCTCGCTGCTACGGCGTCCCGACCTCACCCGTCAGCTCTGGGGCATGCAGACGCCGTGGCTGCCTGAGCGGGCATGGAGCGGGGCCAGCTCGAGCCGGGTCGACGCCACGCTGCACGCCTGGGCTGCCCCAGGGTGGCCCGACCTGCCCACATCACTGACATACCGACGGGCGTTTGCGCTCGGCAACACCGCATACTGCGCCGCTGAGTACCACCGCTGGTTCGTGCGGTCGATGATCCGACCGGACGGGATGCGATTCCGCCGCAGGTTGCAGACAACGGTGAGCGCTCCCGTTCTGCAGGTGCACGGTGCGCTTGACAACTGTTTCCCACCCGACTTCGCGCAGGGATCCGGTCGGCATGTCGTGGGTCCGTACCGATGGCGGCTGATCGACGGCGTAGGTCACTTTCCGCAGGAAGAGGCACCTGACCGCTTTACCGACGAGCTGCTGCACTGGCTGTCCGACTCCGAGCCCGACCGCTAGACCCCCGCCGAGTGCACACCTGGATGACGCTCTGGCGTGCCGAGTGCGCAGTTGGTTGACGCCCTGGCGCCTCGAGTGCACAACTGGTGCGTCCAAGAGTTGTCGCCAGGTGCACTCGGCGAGCGCAAGGGTCAACCAGCTGTGCACTGGGCGAGCATTTTCGTCACCCAGGTGTGCACTCGGCGGGCTGTTAGGAGCAGGGGCCGGTGCCCACTGGCTTGGAGGCCGACAACCCTTCGGCCACTGCCTTGGCGACCTGACGTGACGTCATGGCGTAGCCGGTGTCATCGCGGTCGATGGACGCCGCGAACACCACCCCCACGACGTCGCCGTCGCGGTTGACGACCGGTCCACCTGAGTTGCCCGGGCGGACGTCGGCGCGCAGCGAGAGAACCTCGCGCACGACGGCACCTCCGCCGTAGATGTCATTGCCCGGCGCGACCAGCTCGTCGCGGATGCGGGCGGGCTTGGCGTCCAACCCGCCGTTCTCGGGATAGCCGATGACGACGACGTTGTCGCCCCGGGAAGCCGACCCGGAGAAGGCCAACGGCCGCACGTCGATGCCCGGAGCATCGACCACGGCCAGATCCATATCGGGATCGAAGTAGATGACCTGGCCGTCCACCGACTTTCCGTCCTCGCGAACAACCTGCAGGTTCTTCACCCCCGCCACGACATGCGCATTGGTCAGGATGCGACCAGGTGCGAAGGCGAAGCCGGAGCCTTCGAGACCGGCGTTGCACGTGGGGGCGTCGCCCAGGATCTTCACCGTCTGGGCGGCCGCCTGGATGACCGCCTCGTTCCGCAGGATCGCCGAGTCGGGCGCACCGATCGCCTGGATTGGTTCCGGGCCCAGCCCCGAGAAGACCGTCGGGAACCCGGATTCGTTGTACATCGACTCGATCTGCCCGGTGACGACGAATGAGTCGACCGGCATCAGCGCGTCGAAAGCTCCGATCACCTGCGACTTCCGGACGTCGCGGGCCAGCGAGCTGGAGTTCCCGGTGGCATAGATGCCGGCGATGAACCAGACGACCAGAAGCATCGTGAAGACCGACAGGGCGGCCCCGCCCACGTTGTTCAGCTTGACCAGGGGACCCCAGGTGACCGCTCCCTGCAGCCGGCGCCCAGCCATGCCGACCACCACCTGACCGATCGCGGCGCAGAGGAAGACGACAACCAGGGCCACGATCGCCTTGGGTACCCCGTCTTCCCAGGAGTTGACGATCTTCGGGGCGATCCACAGGCCAACGGCCGCACCGGTGAGGAAGCCGACCAAGGACAAGAACCCGTAGACCAGCCCCCGTCGCCACCCGGTGACCGCGAAGAGCAGGGCAGCCACGAGGAGGACCAGATCGATCACACTCACTGCCATGCCTCCTCTCAGTCAGACGTCGGCCACGGCCGGTCAGGGTCGTCAGGCAGTGGAACCAGCCGAGCGTTCTCGCTCCACGGCTGTTCCCACCCCCCTAAGTGAATCAGCCGATCGACCAAACCCCCGGTAAAGCCCCACACAAGAAGGCCACGAACTTCGAACGCGGGGCCCACAAATCCACTGGGATGGCGCACCCTGCAGCGCCGCGCCGGGTCAGCGAGCTCGGGGATCGGCACCCGGTGCACCGAGGCCACCTCGGCCGGATCCTTGGCGAAGACCCTGGTCGGACGCCGCCACCAGCCCAGTACCGGTGTCACCACGAAGCCACTGGGCGGGATGAAGAGATCGGGCAGAACCGCCATCACATCGACACCAGACGGATCGACGCCGGTCTCCTCCTGGGCTTCGCGGAGGGCCGTCGCCGAGGCATCCACGTCACCGTCGTCCACCCTTCCGCCTGGAAAGGCCGGCTGCCCCGCGTGCGAGCGCATGTCGTGCGCTCGTTCGATCAGCAGGAGGTCGGGTTCGCCGTCGCTCTCGCCCAGCAGCATGAGGACCGCAGAGCGGTGCTCGGCGTCCGGCGGCGCGGGGAACCGCGTCAGGTCTTCGGCACGCACGGCGCTCGCGGCCTCCGCCAGCGCAGCCATCCACATCGGCGCGGTCACTGCAGGTCGACCAACAGGTGAGTCTTCACCAGCTCGCGCACCTCGTTGTACGAGGCGAAGGCACCCGGCAGGACGAAGACCACCTCACCTTCCTCCGAGACGAAGAGAGTCGTCGGCTTGGTGATCACCCGGATCTCGCGGGCCAGCTGGTTCTTGGGGTCGTAGACCGAAGGAAACGTCACTCCCAGCTCGTCGAGCAGAGAGGCGGCCGCCGGCACCTGGTCCTCCGAGTCCACCCCGAGCACGTCGACCCCACCGGTGTCGTGGGCCTGCTGCAGCCACGGCATCTCGTCGCGGCAGGGCCCACACCAGCTGGCCCAGATGTTGACCAGCCGCGGCCGTCCCGTGAGCCCGGCCAGCTGCACCGGGTTCCCGTCCCCCAGGCAGGACAGCTCGAGATCGGGCATCCCGTCACCACGCCCCACCGGCTCACCCGATGCAGGGCAGGGGTCGATGGAGGTCACCGACCCCGCACCGCCGGTCGGAACAGGTGCCGCGGTGGACGTGCCAGGCGCCACCCGCTCGCCCGCCCCGTCGCTGGAGCCGCACCCCGAGAGCGCCGTGGCAAGCAGAACCGCGAAGACCACCAGGCGTCCCGCCCAGCAGGACAGGGTCACGGCATGTCCTTCACGAGGAGGGATGCCTCGACCGGGTCGGTCGGGCCCTCGCCGTACGCGGGGCAGAGCCGCGCGATCGGGCACGCACCACAGGCCGGCTTTCGGGCGTGACACCGACGCCGACCGTGCCAGATCAGTCGGTGCGACAGCATCGTCCAGTCCTTGCGCGGGAAGAGCGCGCCTACCTCTGCCTCGACCTTGTCGGGATCGGTCTCGGTCGTCCAGCCGAACCTGCGCGACAGACGTCCGAAGTGGGTGTCGACGGTGATCCCCGGCACTCCGAAGGCGTTGCCGAGGACGACGTTGGCCGTCTTGCGACCGACCCCGGGCAGCGTCACGAGGTCGTTGAGCCGTCCCGGCACCTCACCGTTGAACCGATCGCACAGCTGCTGGCCAAGGCTCAGGATCGAGTTCGACTTGGCGCGGAAGAACCCGGTGGAACGAATCAGCTCTTCGAGCTCGGCGCGGTCGGCCGAGGCGTAGGCCGCGGCGTCCGGGTACCTGGCGAAAAGCGTGGGCGTCACCATGTTGACCCGTTTGTCGGTGCACTGCGCCGACAGAATCGTCGCGACCAGCAGCTCGAGCGGCGTCCCGAAGTCGAGCTCGCAATGGGCGTCCGGGTAGAGCTCACCAAGCTCCCGGTTGATCCGACGTGCCCGGCGCACCAGTCCGGTAGGCGTTTCGGACGCCCAACGAGCGGCCGAGCGCTTGATCCGGGTGGTTGTCACCCGTCAAGCCTAGGCGCGCCGCCTGATCTCAGCCGTACGGGTGACTCCACCTCAAGGGTTCGCCAGGGGCCGACGATCCCGACCATGACGACCGTCGAGGATTGCGAGAGGACTTTGATGACGACGCGGGCGAAGGAACGTACCGCGCGGGCCGGTGCCCGCGAGGTTCCGCAGCGTAGCGCTGAGTTCGCCACCGTCTCGCTTCCAGCCCTGCGCGAACAGCGCAAGATCCTGGGTCAGGAAGAGAACCGCGTCTCGTACTGGCGACGGCTGATCCAAGCCCGCATGGACCTGATCGAGCTTCAAGGCGGCGACGACAGCGTTCGCCTGGAGCGCCTGCGGCTGGCGCTGGCCGAGACCAGGGTAGGCCCGGGACGCGGCGCGCTCGTCGAGATCATGCCGGTTGATGACGTCCCGCCACTCCCCGACCTTGCTGGTCTGTGGGCCCGCGAGGCCGATCCCGACGTCCCCGAGTCGGTCAACGCGCTCAAACGCGACCTCTCGTTCGCCGAACTACAGCTGTCTGCCTACCGGGCAGCCCTGCACCGCCGGCTCTCCGGCACCACCGCCGAGCTGATCGCCCGCTACCACGAAGAGCCGAGTCTGGCCCTGATCGCGCTGCCGGTTCCCCCTGACGAGCTTTCCTGAACTCTGGGCCGCTTGACCACCCGAACGACGGGGATCTCCCCTAGCCTGGTGAGCACGTCGGCTGCCGGTTACCGTGTGCGCTGCAACCGACGTCGACCGGAGGTGACGTGAGTGGACGACGACGTGCTGCGGCGTACGCCGCTGTTCGCCGCCCTCGACGATGCCGCAGCAGCCGCGCTCCGCGCCACAATGAGCCAAGAGACCGTGGCGCGCGGCGATGTGGTCTTCTCCGAGGGCCAGCCGGGTGACCGGCTCTTCATCATCGTTGACGGCAAGGTCAAGCTCGGCCAGACCTCCAGTGACGGGCGCGAGCAGGTGATGGCCGTCCTCGGGCCGGGGGCGATGTTCGGCGAGCTGTCCCTTTTCGATCCAGGGATGCGCACCTCGACTGCATCGGCTGTAACCGACTCGGTGCTGCTCTCGCTGAGCCAGCGCGACCTACGTCCCTGGCTGACCGGACGGCCCGAGGTGGCAGAGGCCCTGCTCCAGGCGCTGGCGCAGCGGCTGCGGCGTGCGAACGAGGCCATGGCGGACCTCGTCTTCAGCGACGTACCAGGACGTGTCGCAAAGGCTCTGCTCGACCTCGCCGAAAAGTTCGGACAGCCGCAGGCTGACGGCAGCACCCTCGTGGCGCACGACCTCACCCAAGAAGAACTCGCGCAGCTGGTGGGCGCGTCCCGTGAGACGGTCAACAAGTCGCTCGCCGACTTCGCCTCACGCGGCTGGATCCGGCTCGAGGCTCGATCGGTGATCCTGCTGGACGCCGAACGCGTCACTCGCCGCGCCGGGTAGGCCTCACGCCCCCAGGATCGGGCGATGCTGCACCGCCGAGGTGCACGATCGTCCACAGGTACCGTCTGTCGTGCCAAGACCACGCGGTGGGCCCACCACCGATCAGTGGTGAGAGGCGGCCGCGGCGCGCGCGTTTCCGGTCGACGCGAGATGCTCGAGCTGCGCCTTCACCTGGGCGACCACCACTTCGTGCAGCGCAGGGCCAGGCAAGCCGTACACAGCCGCGACCACCTCGTCGACCGTGCCCGCTCCCGCGTCGAGCACCTCACCGACCTGCTCGAGGCGCTTCATGCGGTGAGCAAGAAGCGTGTCGATCGCTGGAAGCCCCCACAACACCAGATCGCCATGGCCCGGCAGCAACGTCAGCGACTCACCGGCGGCGGCGAAGTCGCGCAGCCGCTTCAACGACTTCAGGTAGGGACCCACACTCCCATCCGGCCACGCGATCAGAGACGGCCCTTCACCCAAGATCGTGTCTCCTGTCAGGAGCGCGCCGTCCCGAGGAAGGTGGAAGCAGACCGAGTCGGAGGTGTGTCCCGGAGTCGCCATGACGTGCAGGACCAGCCCGTCAACCTCGATCTGCTCGCGGTCCTGCAGTGCGACTGTCCCCCGACACCAGGCAGGGTCCATCGCACGAACTGGCGCCTGTGTCTGGGCATGCAGGGCATCGACCCCGCCGGTGTGATCTGCATGCCCGTGTGTCAGCAGGATGAGCGCCACCTCACAGCCGAGGCGCTCGACCTCTGCAAGCACCGCCTCGACGTGCGTCTGGTCGTCTGGTCCCGGGTCGACCACGATGCACCGCTCGCCGTCCGGCTCGAACAACACCCAGGTATTCGTGCCGTCCAGGGTCAGCACGCCGGGGTTGAGGGCCGTGACGCACCGCGCCCGTTGGGGCTCGACGCCCTCGACCGCCTCGATCATTCCGTCACCGCCTCGATCTTGTGTGGCGCCGCCGCCAGTGCGGACGCTACGTCGTCGAACGCCGCCAGCGACGTCAATGTGCTGATCGTAGGCGGCCACATCGGCAGCGTCCCCGTTGCGAACGCATCGACGGCCGAACGGACGACGAACCACTGCCCCGCGGCGACCTCGCCCGTGAGTGGACGCGGCTCCTGACCGACCGGGCACCGGGCCACGTAGAAGCGCGCGTCGAAGCGCCTGGTGTCACCCGGAGGCGTCACCCAGCGACCCCACGCCGACAACGACGCGGGGTCGAGCCGGACGCCGCTCTCCTCCCACGTCTCACGGACGGCCGCTGCCAGGTGCTCCCGCACCACGACGTCGTTCCCGTCCCCCCACACCTCCCGCTCCGGGGACACGTCATGCACGACGATGGAGGAGTTCTCATCGTCGTCCACCCGACCCCCGGGAAAGGCCCACATGCCGGCGGCGAAGGCCAACGTCGTGGCCCTCTGCTGCAGCCACACCTCAAGACCATCGGCTCCGTCGCGCAGCAGCACCACCGTGGCCGCTGGCCGGATCGGCATCGTCTCGGTCACGCGGTCACGGGCTTCGGAACGAAGGGACGCGCAATCTCGTCGGCGAACCTGGCCAGGACCGGCGAGGCCACGGCCAGGATCAGGACGTACGCCGCAGTCACCGGTCCCACCTCCTCGAGCCCCGACACCACGGCGATCCCGCCTATGACGACGGCGAACTCTCCGCGCGCGGCGAGCACAAGGCCGGCGCGCATGCGACCGCGCGTGCCAGCGCCGTCCCGCCCGGCCGCGTACCACCCCGTGAGCACCTTGGTCACCAATGTGATTGCCGCCAGGATGCCCGCCGAGACGAGCACCGGTGGCAGCGTCCCGGGGTCGATCGAGAGCCCGAATGAGACAAAGAACACCGCAGCGAAGATGTCGCGGAGCGGGGACAGCAGCTCGCGCGATCTCTCGGCCGCCTGACCGGTAAGGGCCAGGCCCACGAGGAAGGCACCGACGGCAGCGGACGCGTCCAGCAGCGTGGTCAAGCCGGCGACGACGAGAGTGATACCGAAGACCCGGAGGAGCACCTGCTCGTCCTCGGCGTCCGTCAGTCGGTGACTCAGCCGGTCTCCGAAGTGTCGCGAGCCCAACAGCACCAGCAGCACGGCGGTGACCGATGCCGAGACGCCAATCAGCACTTCGACTGCCCCACCGCCCGCCACCAGAACCGCCACCAGCGGCAGGTACACCGCCATGGCGATGTCCTCCAGCACCAAGATCGCCAGCACGGACGGCGTCTCACGGTTGGCCAGCCGCCCGAGGTCGCTGACCACGCGCGCGACGATCCCCGACGACGACACCCAGGTGACCCCAGCCATCACCAGCGCCGCCGTCCACGAGTCGAAGAGCAGCCAGCCGGCGACCGCACCGGGCGTCGCATTCAGCAGCAGGTCGACGACACCGGACGGCACGTGACGACGCAGCACGCTGGAGAACTCGTCGGCTGAGAACTCCAGTCCGAGCGTCAGCAGCAGCAGGATGAGCCCGATCTCGGCGCCAACTGCGAGAAACCCCGTGGAGGCGTCGAGCGACACGGCCCCGCCCTCGCCGAGCACCAGGCCGGCCAACAGGTACAGCGGTACGGGGGATAGACCGAATCGTCGGGCAAACCCGCCGAGGATGCCGAGGATGAAGAGAACGGCACCGACTTCTAGCAGCAGGTCGGCGATCCCGGGCGTCGCTGCCGCGGCCAGCCCCCCGTTGACGTTCATGGAGCCTCGAGCAGCGTCCGAATCTTGGCGATGCCGTCGCTGGTGCCGATCACCACGAGGACGTCACCGGCCATCAAGTCCTGTGACGGGAGCGGTGAGGCGATCACCTGGTCGTCGCGGACGAGCGCCACAACCGAGGATCCCGTGCGGGTCCGGGCTTGGGTGTCGCCCAGGGAACGCCCGTCGTAGGGGGATCCAGAGACGATCTCTACCTGCTCTGACGCCAGCCCGGGGACCTCTCGGCTGAGATCGGCCAGTTTCACCGCGATCCGCGGGGCACCGAGGATCTCAGCCATGGTGACGGCCTCCTCCTCGCCGAGCCGGAAGAGAGTCCGTCCGGCATCTGGATCGTCTGAGTCAAATGACGACACCGTGTAGTGGTCGTCTCGCGTAGAGACGACGCACAGCCGGTGCCCGTCCTGCAGGGTGAACTCGTACCGCCGGCCCACGCCGGGAAGCAGAGTCTCTTCGACGTCCATCTCAACCCACCTCAACGATGAGCTCGACCTCGACGGGAGCATCGAGCGGCAAGGCGGCAACACCGACCGCGCTGCGGGCATGAACACCTGCGTCTCCGAAGATCTGACCGAGCAGGTCGCTGGCGCCGTTGACCACGCCGGGCTGCCCGGTGAAGTCAGGTGCACTCGCGACGTAGCCGACGACCTTGACGACACGGGTGACCGCCGAGAGGTCGCCGGTGACCGAGCGCACCGCCGCGAGCGCGTTCAACGCGCAGGCCCGCGCGGCCTCCTTGGCGGTCTCGGTATCCACCTCGGCTCCGACCTTGCCGGTGGCGACCATCCGCCCCTTCACCATCGGAACCTGGCCGGAGGTGTACACGAACGAGCCCGATCGAACAGCGGGAACGTAGGACGCCAGCGGGGCGACGACCTCAGGAATCACCAGACCCAGCTCGGCAAGACGCTGCTCCGGGGTGGCCATCAGCCCTCCAGCGGACGCTTGAAGTAGGCGACCAGCTGCTCGGCGTTCGGACCTGGGACGACCTGGACGAGCTCCCAGCCGTCCTGTCCCCAGGTGTCGAGGATCTGCTTGGTCGCATGGATCAACAACGGTGCCGTCGCGTACTCCCACTTGGTCATGGCGTCACCCTAGCCGCCGCGGACGCGGGCAGCCCGGGAGCGTTCAGACGCGTAGGCTCGGAGGCGTGGGAAACCAGACTCAGACGCGGTTGCACGTCGTCACCGGCAAAGGTGGCACGGGCAAGACGACCGTGGCGGCGGCCCTAGCCCTGCATCTGGCATCCGGCGGGCAACGCGTCCTCCTCATTGAGGTCGAGGGCAGGCAAGGGATCTCTCAGCTCTTCGAGGTGCCACAGCTGCCGTACGAGGAGCGCAA
The DNA here is from genome assembly GCA_024644345.1 of Actinomycetes bacterium. Taxonomy (GTDB): domain Bacteria; phylum Actinomycetota; class Actinomycetes; order JAHEKZ01; family JAHEKZ01; genus JAHEKZ01. The sequence continues at coordinate 76,501 of JAHELE010000003.1, forward strand.
GGTGGCACTGGCCCGAGGCGGCGGAGACGTCTATGCCCTCGCGATCGACCCCGAGGACGCGCTCTATGAGTACCTCGACATGTACTACCACCTTGGCCGAGCCGGCAAGGCCCTGCGAAAGGTCGGGGTGGTCGAGTTCGCCACCACGGTGGCGCCCGGAGTGCGCGACGTGTTGCTCACTGGAAAGGCCTATGAGGCCACACGACGACGCCACGGACGTCAGTACGTGTACGACGCCGTCGTCGTGGACGCCCCCCCGACAGGTCGGATCGGTCGGTTCCTCAACGTCAACGCCGAGGTCGCCGGCCTTGCCAAGATGGGGCCCATCCGCCGACAGGCCGACTCCATCATGGGGCTCCTGCGCTCACCGCGCACGGCGGTGCACCTGGTGACCCTGCTGGAGGAGATGCCCGTGCAAGAGACCACGGACGCGGTTGCCGAGCTGCAGAGCCTGGACATACCGATTGGTGCTGTCGTCGTGAACCAAACGCGCCGTCCTGCTCTCAGCCCTCGTCAGCTGCAGGACGCGCAAACGGGCGATCTCGACAGCGCTGAAGTGGCGGCAGGATTGAAAGCCGCCGGGCTGGCCGGGCACGCGGGTTTGCTCGATGCGCTGATCCGTGAGGCTGGGGCGCATGCCGAACGCGTCGAGCTCGAGGGTGCGCAACGCGCGCTGGTCCAGGCGCTCAACCAGCCGGTCGTCGAACTGCCGTGGCTGGCCGACGGCGTCGACCTTGCCGGCCTCTACGAGCTCAGCGACCAGCTGGGACACGCTGATACCGAGGTGGCCTGGTGACAGTCCCAGCCCTCGACGTCGATGCCCTGCTGCACGACCCCAAGACGACCATCATCGTGTGCTGCGGTGCCGGTGGCGTCGGTAAGACCACGACCGCCGCGAGCCTCGGCGTCCGAGCGGCGCAGCGCGGACGCCGGGTGTGCGTTCTCACTATCGACCCGGCTCGACGCCTGGCCCAGTCGCTCGGACTTGAACAGCTCGACAACACTCCTCGCCGCATCGAATCGGTAGGGCGCGACGGTGGCGCGCTGTTCGCCATGATGCTCGACATGAAGCGCACGTTTGACGAGATCGTGCAGCAGCACGGCGATCCAGCCAGGGCAGCCCAGATTCTCGAGAATCCGCTGTACCAGTCGTTGTCGAGCTCGTTCGCTGGAACGCAGGAGTACATGGCGATGGAGAAGCTCGGACAGCTGCATCGAGAGGCGATCGACACCGGAGACTGGGACCTCGTCATCGTCGACACACCGCCGAGCCGCTCGGCACTCGATTTCCTGGACGCGCCTGCTCGGTTGGGATCATTTCTCGATGGCCGCTTCGTTCGAATCCTGATGGCGCCGGCCAAGGCCGGGGGCAAGGCCTACATGAAGGTCTTTGGCGGCGCCTTCACCCTGGTCACAAGCTCGCTCAACAAGGTTCTTGGCGCACAGCTGCTCAACGACCTGCAGACGCTGGTCGCTGGCCTCGACTCAGTCTTCGGTGGATTCCGTGAACGGGCCGAACACACGTATGCACTGCTGCAAGACCCCGGGACCGCGTTCTTGGTCGTGGCCGCACCCGAGCCGGATGCCTTGCGCGAGGCCACCTTCTTCGTCGAGCGGTTGCAGAAGGACGCCATGCCCCTCGCCGGTCTGGTGCTCAACCGGGTGCACACCACGGAGGCACCGGACGTCTCCGGAGCTCGGGCCGAAGGTGCCGCTGAGGAACTCGATGAACTGGACGAGCATGCACTCACCTCAGCGCTTCTCCGGCTGCACGCCGACACCATGCGCGTCCGAGATCGCGAACGTCACCTGCTGACGCGCTTCACTGGTGCTCACCCCGATGTGTCCGTGGTCAGCGCTCCGGCACTTCCTGGCGACGTACACGACGTGCACGGCCTGGAACAGATGGGCACCGCCCTGGCAGCCGCGGCATCGGTGCTGGACTAACCGGCGACACGTACCCCCGGGTCATCGCTCTGCTCGTAGGTGTCGCGGGCGGTCTGCAGCAGACGCCGCCACGACGTGACGTTCGGGCGACGACGGAGCAGTGCTCGTCGCTCGCGCTCGGTCATGCCACCCCAGACCCCGAACTCGACCTGGTTGTCGAGCGCATCTGCCAGGCACTCGGTGCGTACGACGCACCCGGAGCACAAAGCCTTCGCGCGGTTCTGGGCCGCACCCTGCACAAAGAGTGCGTCTGGGTCAGTCGTGCGGCACGCCGCTCGGGCTGACCAATCCTCGATCCACGCCATGGGCCCCTCCCCCTTGGTGGCCCGTCCCCAGCGCCACCACGTTCTGTCACTGAATCGCTCGCCCAACTTTCGGCGTTACCAGAAATCGTTACGCCGTGTGACCGTTGACGCTAGAGATATGTGACCCTTCACCAAAAGCCCCCTAATGGGGGAACTCCTCTGGCCCATTGGAACTATGGACTGGGGGTTTGGCAGTACGGCCATCACTCCGGGTGATTTTGGTGCGACAGAGGGTGTCCAATCCGCGCCACGAGTTCGTCGTTGCGTTGACCATGGACGCGCTCGGCCGGGCTCTCGCCTACCCTGGTCAGGTGCCTTCCCCCTCCGGCGGCGCCGCTCCGCGTGCGCTGCTCTTTCTTCTGCTCAGCGCGGTTGCCGGCGTCCTCGTCGCCGGCATCGCGCTGCCGTCCATTGGGCTGGTCGGTCTCACGGCCAAGCGAGGTGCTGAGAACTTCCAGGCGCTACCGGCCGAGCTCACCGTTCCCCCACTCAAGCAGCGCTCTCGCCTGCTCGCGGCTGACGGCAAGGTCATCGCTCGGTTCTACATCCAGAACCGGGTCTTCGTCCCGATCGACAAGATCTCACCGCAGATGCGCGACGCCATCGTGGCAACTGAAGATGCGCGCTTCTACGAGCACAACGGCATCGACCTGCGCGGGACGATGCGGGCCCTGCTCGCCAACACCCAAGCCGGCTCAGTCACGCAGGGCGGGTCGACGATCACCCAGCAGTACGTGAAGAACGTCCTGGCAGCCACCGCCACCACCAAGGAGGAGCGAGACGCAGCCACTGCCGACACCATCGGTCGCAAGCTGCGCGAGCTCCGGTACGCGCTGGGCCTGGAGGAACAGTGGAGCAAGGAGCGCATCCTTGAGGGTTACCTCAACATCGCGTACTTCGGTTCTCAGGCCTACGGAGTCGAGGTTGCCGCCCAGCGCTACTTCTCCACGTCGGCCGCCGAGCTGAACGCGGGGCAGGCCGCAACGCTGGCGGGGATCGTCAAGTTCCCTACTCTCTACGACCCGCTCGAAAACCCGAAAGAGAGCGAAAGCCGTCGCAACTTCGTCCTGCAGCGGATGGCGGACGAGAACATGATCAGCCAGAAGCGGGCCGACAGGTTCGCCAAGCGCCCGCTGAAGAAAGAGCTCAAGCCCAGCGACCTGACGCGCGGCTGCCTGGTCTCACCTGCCCCCTTCTTCTGCGACTACGTCGAGGAAACGTTCCTCAGTGACCCGGCGTACGGCGCCACCCGCCTCGACCGTCGCAAGCTTCTGTACGGCGGAGGGCTGACCATCCGTACGACGCTCGAGATGGATGACCAGGCCTCCGCGCAGCGAGGGATCGAGACGTACCTGCCGACCGGCGATCCGAGCGGGCGAGTGGCCGCCATCGCCATGATCGAACCGGGCACCGGAAACGTCACGGCCATGGCACAGAACCTCAAGTACGGCGAAGGTAAGAACTCCAGCTACATCAACAACGCCGTCGACCTGCCGTACTCCGGGACCAACGGCCAGCAGCCCGGATCGACCTTCAAACCGTTCACGATCGCGGCGGCCATCGAGCAGGGCCTGGCGATGGACGACGTGATCAGCGCACCCTCCGGGCGCGTGATGCCGTACGGCAGCTATCGCGACTGCGCCGGCAACACTCAGCAGACCTGGAAGGTGACCAACTACAGCAGTGCCCCCGCGGGCAACTACGACATGTACTCCGGCACGGCACTGTCGATCAACACCTACTTCGCCGAGCTGGCCAAGCGGACCGGGCTGTGCAATGTCTGGGACGTCGCCTCGCGGGCTGGGGTGAAGGCCGCCGGCTACGGATCCTCGCAAGCACCGTGGGAGCCTGAACAGTCACCGATCGACAACACCAATCTGCAGGTGACACCAGGGATCATCGGTGGCTCGTTCGGGATGTCTCCGCTGACTCTCGCCGAGTCGTATGCAACCTTTGCTGCCCGCGGTCTGCACTGTGCCCCACGGGTCATCACCGCCATCCGCACCCGAGAGAAAGAGGACGTCGAGGTTCCGGAGCCTGACTGCCAACAGGTGATCGACCGCAAGGTGGCTGACGCCGTCAACGACGTCCTGGTGGGCGTCGTCAACGACGGCACCGGCCAGGCGATGTACCTGGGGCGTCCGACGGCGGGCAAGACAGGGACGACGAACGACTTCCGCGCTCTGTGGTTCGCCGGGTACACGCCCAACATGGCTGCCGCCGTGTGGACCGGGCACCCTCGGGCGCCGACCAAGTTCCCCATGGCCAACGTCACCATCAACGGCGAGTTCCGGACCGCGTGGGCCGGCAGCACCCTGCCGGGGCCGATCTGGAAGGTCGCGATGCTCGGCGCGCTGGCCGACATGCCGGTCGAGAAGTTCGTTCCGATCGACCCCGAGATCATCGACGGCGCCCAGGTGACGTTGCCGTCGCTCGCCGGGCTCAGCCCCAAGCAGGCAATCAGAAAGCTCGACCTGCTCGGGCTCACTACAGAGGTCTCGACGACCGAGGTGGCCTCGTACGAACCGGCGGGGAAGGTGGCCTACACCTCGCCAGGGGCAGGTTCGACCGTCCAGCCGGGTGACACCGTCACGCTGTCCTTGAGCAGCGGTACGGCGCCGGCGCCAGCGCCGTCCGAGACTGACAAGACGAACAAGAACGGCGGCGGAAACACCTCAGACGGAGGTGGCGGCGGCGGCGGAACCGGCGGCGGCGGAGCAGCGCCGGGGAACTCCGGAAACAACGGCAACGGCAACAACGGGAACGGCAACAACGGGAACAACGGGAACGGGAACGGCAACAACTAACCCAAACGGGGCCATGACGCACTCGTTCGCAATGACCGAACCGTCGCCAGACCCATCCATCCACAGCACGTTTCCGAACTCCGCATGGACAGGCGTCAGTTCACAATGACCGAACCCATGTGACATGGCCCCAGATTGGGGGTCAGGGGGCGAGTTGGCGTTTGACCTCCGCAGCAGTGCGGCCGCCGTCGGCACGGCCAGCCACCTTCGGCTGCACCACCTTCATCACCTGACCCATCGCCTGGGGCCCGCTAGCCCCTGCCTCGGCGATCGCCGCCGTCACCAGCGCTGTCAGTTCGTCGTCACTGAGCTGTGCCGGAAGGTATCCCTCGATTACCGCAGCCTCAGCCAGCTCGGCCGAGGCTCGCTCGGGGTGCCCGGCCTCTGAGTACGCAGTGGCCGCTTCCTTGCGCTTCTTCAGCTCGCGCGCCAGCACCTTCAGCACGTCATCGTCGGAGAGCTCCCTGGCCTGTTTGCCGGAGACCTCTTCGTTGGTGACCGACGTGAGAACCATGCGCAGCGTGGACCTGCGGACGTCGTCCTGCGAGCGCATCGCATCGGTCAGGTCTGCGTGCAACTTCTCCTTGAGGGTCATCCCGCCATCTTCGCGCACCCGCCCCAGGTGTCACACTGTTTTCCGTGTCACGCACCCGAGGCTTGTTCGCCGCCGCTGCCGCCGCCAAGGCGGCCGGTATCGGATATGCCCTGTGGGAGGCCCGCCAGTACCGCCTGCGTCGGGTCACCGTCCCCGTCCTGGCCGAGGGTGCCGAGCCGCTGCGGGTACTCCACATCTCCGACGTCCACCTCACCCCCCGCCAGAAGGGCAAAGCGGCCTGGGTCCGTCGCTTGGCTGCTCTCGAGCCCGATTTCGTCGTCAATACCGGCGACAACCTTGCGCACCCGGATGCAGTGGCGACGGTGGTGGAGGCGCTCGACCCCCTCCTCGATGTTCCCGGTGTGTTCGTCATGGGGTCGAACGACTACTACGGGCCGGTCTGGAAGAACCCCGCCCGCTACCTGCTTCCCGACTCCGGCGGCCGCATCTTCGGCGAGGCCCTCCCGTGGGAGGAGCTGCGGGATGACTTCGTCGCGCGGGGGTGGCACGACCTGAACAACCGCTCGGCAGACCTGAAGGTGCGTCAGCTCGAGATCGCGGCGGTCGGGACTGACGACCCCCATCTTGGACTCGACCGCTACGCGGACGTTCCTTTTGCTCCGTCAGGGCCGGGCGTCCTGCGCATGGGTGTCACCCACGCCCCCTACCGACGGGTGCTGGATGCGATGGCCGCAGATGGCGTCCAACTCATGTTCGCCGGACACACCCACGGCGGCCAGTTGTGTGTGCCGGGCTTCGGAGCCCTGGTGACCAACTGCGACCTCCCGACGTCTCAGGCAAAGGGGCTGCATCAACGCGGTGCCGGGTGGCTGCACGTGTCAGCGGGGGTGGGGACGTCGCCCACCGCCCCGATCCGGTTCGCCTGCCCCCCGGAGGCCACGCTGCTCACCCTTGTACCGCACGCACGAGGCGATGCCGAGCAGAGACGCGTGGTTCGGTAGGCTGACCAGGCTTTCGCGGGGTGTGGCGCAGCTTGGTAGCGCGCTTCGTTCGGGACGAAGAGGTCGTGGGTTCGAATCCCGCCACCCCGACAGCTTTCTTCAGTCTGCCGACTGCTCAGCGCGATCAGCCGAGACTGAACGTTCGTCCCTCGCGTGCCATCTCGCGCGTCTCCTCGGGAAGCTCGGCAGCCGCCAAAATCTCGGGAAGCAAGGCCGGCTCGGTAGTGAGGGCACGAAACACCATGGCCACGGTCACCTCGTGATCGGGACGACTTAGGACTTTCAAGCGATCACCTGACTGAATCGTCCCCGGCCTGATCACCCTGAGGTAGGCACCTGGACGGCGTGCCTCGACGAATGTCTTGAGCCACCCAGGTCGGTTCATCCACCCTCGGAACGTTCCACACGGGATCCGAGGATCTGTCACCTGCAGCTCCACGACGTCACCAATCTGCCATCGCTCGCCGATCAGGGCTGCGTTGAC
>JAHELE010000137.1 GCA_024644345.1 Actinomycetes bacterium
CCGGCTACCGCAAAGACGGCAGAAGAGCATGGCCTGCGGGTGGACGTTCTTGCTGAGAAGCCCGCTGTCGGTGTGCTGGCCGAGGGCCTTGCTGCGTTCGGCGCGGCTCAGCGGCTCGAGATGTTGGATGCAGGCGAGACGGTGTGGCGGCCGAGCCTGCGTCGATCGGCGGCCCGCCGCAAGGCGAGCAAGTAGCGATGTCGTTTCCTGCTGACCGAGCACGGCGTCTGCGGCGAACAGCGGCGCTGCGCCGGTTGGTCGAGCAGACCCGGCTGCACCCGGCCGACTTCGTGCTGCCGCTGTTCGTCAAGGAAGGTCTGGCAGAACCGCACGATGTCGTGTCAATGCCGAGGGTTCAGCAGCACTCACTCGACTCGTTGCGCAAAGCTGCCGGCGAGGCCGTGGACGCCGGGGTCGGAGGCTTGATCGTGTTCGGGATACCCGAGCACAAGGATGCAACCGGCACACAGGCAGACGCTGACGACGGCATCGTTCAGCAGGCGCTTCGATCGCTCAAGGCTGACCTGGGTGACAGCACGGTGCTCATGGCCGATCTCTGTCTGTGTGAGTACACCGATCACGGACACTGCGGACCACTGACGGCGGACAGCTCAACGGTCGACAACGACGTCACGCTGCTGCGCTATGCGTCGGTGGCCAGGGCGCAGGTCGAAGCCGGTGCCGACGTCGTGGCGCCCAGCGGCATGATGGACGGTCAGGTCGGTGTGATCCGGGATGCGATCGACTCTGCCGGCTATGCTGACCGCGCGATCCTCGCGTACGCCTCGAAGTACTCGTCGGCCTTCTACGGTCCGTTCCGAGACGCGGCAGAGAGCGCCCCGTCGTTCGGGGACCGCCGGTCGTACCAGATGAATCCGGCTAACGGCGACGAAGCGCTGCGTGAGGTCTTCGCCGACCTCGACCAGGGAGCCGACGCTGTCATGGTCAAGCCAGCCGGCGCGTACCTCGACGTCATTGCGCGCGTCAGCGATCTCGTTGACGTCCCAGTAGCGGCCTACCAGGTGAGCGGTGAGTACGCGATGATCGAAGCCGCTGCCGCGCAGGGATGGATCGAGCGCGAGCGCGCCATTGTCGAGTCGGTGACGTCGATCAAGCGAGCCGGCGCACAGACGATTCTCACCTACTGGGCTACCGAGCTGGCGCGGTTGCTGCGCTGACGCTGGAGAGCGTGACGATCGAGGTCGGGAGTGATCCGGTAGCTGGCATGGGGGCTCACAGCGTCGTGGGCGAACCATCGTGTTCCTGTGCAGTGGGTAGTCGTCGGCACCCGAATGCCCAGACTCGCCGTTGGCCAGTGTCACCCTGATGGGGACCAAGGTCCGTCCATATGTCCGTGCCGGATAGATACGGTTGGTGTGGAGGTGTTCGCAATGGGTGAACCGGCCATCCGCACGGTGGGGCTGACCAAACACTTCGGTGACGTCGTTGCACTCGACAACTTGACCCTCGACGTGCAGCAAGGTGAAATTTTTGGGTTTCTCGGCCCCAACGGAGCCGGCAAGAGCACCACGATCCGCCTTCTGCTCAGCCTGATCCGTCCAACCGCTGGTGAGGCCTGGATCATGGGGATCCCGGTCGCCGACGTCGCGAAAGCACACCGGCACGTCACGTACGTCCCGGGCGATGTCGCACTGTGGCCGCAGCTGACCGGAACTGAGACGCTCGAACTGCTGGGCAATATCTCGGGAAACGTCGATGCGCCCTTCCGCGACGAGCTGATCGAGCGGCTGCAGTTCGATCCCAGCAAGCGGGTGCGCGCGTACTCGAAGGGCAACCGGCAGAAGATTGCCCTCGTCGCCGCCTTCATGACGCGTCCTGACGTGCTGCTGCTCGACGAGCCGACGGCGGGGCTCGACCCTCTGATGGAGGACATCTTCCAGTCACTCGCACGCGAGGCAACCGATCGTGGGCAGACGATCTTGTTGTCTTCCCACATCCTCGACGAGGTCGAGGACCTCTGTCACCGGGTCGCCATCCTTCGTGAGGGGCAGCTGATCGAGGTGGCCACGCTGGACCAGCTGCAAGAGCTCGACACCACGGTGTTCGACATCGAGGTCGATGGGTTGGCGCCCACTTTCTACGGAGTCGCCGGTGTGATCAAGGTGGAGCCGAACGGGACCGGAACGCGCGTCACGGTCAAGGGGTCACCGGCGCCACTCCTGGTAGCCCTGTCATACCTGCCCGTCACTCACCTACGAACCCACACCCCGTCGCTGGAAGAGATCTTCCTCAGCTACTACTGATCGGAGAGGTGACGTGGCTGCCGTCCTGCGGTTGTTCGCCCGACTCACCCGCCGAGGCATCGTTCTGCTGGCAGTGGGTGTGGTCGCGTACGTCCTTGTCGAAGTGATCTCTTTCGTGCAGACCTACCCCGATGAGGCATCCCGGATGCGGCTGTCGGAGTTCGGTGACCAGCCTGCGGTGCGGATGCTGCAGGGAATTCCCCACGCCGTTGAGACTGTCGGCGGCTTCGTGGTGTGGGACGGAGGGTGGTTCCTGCAGGCCATCATGGGCGTGTGGGCCATCTTGACGACCTCGCGGCTGCTGCGCGGTGAAGAGGACAGTGGGCGCGCTGAGTTTCCCTTGGCCGGTCCGGTCTCGGGCCTGCAGGTCACAGCATCGGCACTGCTGACGGTCGCGGCTGGATGTGCGGTCACCGGGCTCGCGGTGTTCGTGACCATCGTGGTTCCGAGCGAAGATGTGCTCGGCGCGGCGCTGTTCGCCCTCGGGGTGGCGGCGTTCGGAATCGTCATGGCATCGGCCACTGCCGTGGCGTCTCAGCTCGTCGGCGTCAGGCGTCAGGCCGCCGCCATTGGGGCAGCGTTCCTGGGGCTTGCCTTCGTACTACGCATGATCGCGAACAGCAGCGACGCCCGGTCGTGGGTCAGTTGGCTCTCGGCCTTCGGGTGGATGGATCGACTGCGTCCCTTCGGTGACAACAACGTGGGCGTGCTTGCCGTGTATCTCGGGGTGGCGGCCGTTCTGCTCTCCGGAGCCTTCGCGCTGCGGGCTCGACGTGATCTCGGTGCGGCGGTGCTGGTGAGGGACGGTGACGTCCGTTCGCGACCGCTGCTGTTGAAGACTTCGATTCGGTTCGGCTGGCGACTCACCTGGGGCACGCTCGTCGCCTGGGGGGTCGGGATCGCGGTGTACTCCTTCTTCATTGGATCCCTCGTCAAGGCCATGGGCGAGGTACTCGCCGATGATCCGGCGTACGAGCAGTACCTGGATCTGCTGGGCATGACGAAGGAAGCCATCTCACTCGGCATGGTGGCCGTCATGGCCGTGATCACGGGGCTGATCATCAGCCTCTACGCGGCCTGGCGGATCGGGGCGGTGCGCAACGAAGAGGACGCCGAGCGGGCAGAGCACCTGCTGACCAGACCACTGACACGCGGACGGTGGTTGGGGGAGCACCTCGCGCTGGCGCTTGTCTCAGTCGTGCTGCTGGTGCTTCTGGCGGGTTCGGCGACCTGGGTTGGCACGGCCGTCACGGGGGCGCAGGTCAGCCTGCTCGACACGATCGACGCGAGCGCCAACCTGCTGCCCGTCATCCTGGTCTTCGGCGGGCTGGCAGTGGCGATGTTCGGTCTGGCCCCACGGTTGACCATCGGGGTCCCGGTCGGTGCGGTCGTGGTGGCCTATGTGCTGTCGTTCGTGGGGCCGGCGCTCGACCTGCCGGGCTGGGTGGTCGGGATCTCGCCCTTCTACCACGTGGCTCTGGTACCGGTGAACGACTTCGCGCTGACGCAAGGCCTGGTCATGCTGGCAATCGCTGTGCTGACCACGGTTGTGGGCTGGGTGGCCTTCAACCGTCGTGACGTGGTCGGGGCCTGACCTGTCGATTCGACTCCCAATTCGGCCTCGCGGCCCAGCCCTGAGAGAATCTGGGCTTGTGACCTACCCCTACGAGGCGCCCGCGTCCGCTGACCTGTTCGAGCGGGCCCAGACAGTAACCCCCGGTGGCGTGAACTCACCCGTGCGGGCATTCCGCGCGGTGGGGGGTACCCCGAGGTTCATGGTGCGCGGTGAGGGCGCCTACCTGTGGGACGCGGACGACCGGCAGTACGTCGACCTCGTCTGTTCCTGGGGGCCGATGATCTTGGGCCACCGCCACCCGGTCGTCGTCGACGCGGTCGAGCGGGCAGTCGGCCGCGGCTTCACCTTCGGGACGCCAGGACCGGGCGAGGTCGAGCTCGCCGAGCTGATCGTCGAGCGAACACCAGTCGAGCAGGTGCGCCTGGTCTCCAGCGGTACGGAGGCGACGATGTCGGCCATTCGGCTGGCGCGCGGGTTCACCGGCCGCGCGAAGGTCGTGAAGTTCGCCGGCTGCTACCACGGCCACGTCGACTCGCTGCTGGTCGCCGCGGGATCGGGCGTCGCCACCTTCGGGCTGCCCGACACCCCAGGCGTCACGCCGGGGACGGCCACCGACACGATCGTGCTGCCCTACAACGACGTCGGCGCGCTCAAGGAGGCGTTTGCCCAGGTCGGTGACCAGATCGCCTGCGTCATCACCGAGGCGGCCGCGGCGAACATGGGGGTGGTGCCTCCAGCGTCCGGTTTCAACGCTGCGATTGCCGACCTCTGCGCCACCAATGGCTCGCTGTTCATCAGCGACGAGGTGATGACCGGCTTCCGGGTGAGCCGTTCGGGCTGGTTCGGGCTCGAGCCCGTGACGCCCGACCTGATGACCTTCGGCAAGGTGATGGGCGGTGGCCTCCCGGCAGCCGCCTTCGGGGGGCGGGCCGACGTCATGGCCCATCTCGCACCACAGGGAGCGGTTTACCAAGCGGGCACCCTGGCCGGCAACCCGATCGCCGCAGCAGCGGGAGCGGCAACGCTCGGCGCTCTCGATGATGCCGTCTACGCCATGGTCGACCGTCAGTCGGCCGAGGTGTCACACGCTGTCTCCACGGCGCTCTCAGGCGCCGGCGTGGCTCACCGCGTCCAGAACGCCGGCTCGCTCTTCAGCGTGTTCTTCGTCGACCAAGCCGTCACCGACTACTCAGGTGCGCAGACGCAGCAGGCATTTCGCTACCGGGCGTTCTTCCACTCCATGCTCAGCCAAGGCGTCTATCTGCCGCCGTCGGCATTTGAGGCCTGGTTCCTCAGCGTCGCACACGACGACGCCGCGGTCTCGCGAGTTATCGATGCGCTCCCCGCCGCTGCTGCCGCGGCGGCGTCCGCCACTCGGGAGGTCTCGTGACCGAGCACACAGTCGTCCACCTGCTCCGGCACGGTGAGGTGTACAACCCTGAGGGGGTGCTCTACGGGCGACTTCCCGGTTATCGGCTCTCCGAGCTCGGACGCGCGATGGCACAACGGGTCGCCGATCACCTCGCGGACGTCGACATCGCTCACGTCGGTGCCTCTCCGCTGGAGCGCGCGCAAGAGACGGCTCAGCCGATCGCGGACGCCCACGGCCTGGAGATTGGGGTCGACGGTCGGTTGATCGAGGCCGACAACGTGTTCGAGGGGTTGACGTTCGGCGTCGGTGACGGCGCTTTGACGCGCCCTCAGCACTGGAAGCACCTGCGTAACCCGTTTCGCCCCTCATGGGGCGAGTCCTACAAGGCGCAGGCGATTCGCATGATGGCCGCAATGGCTGCGGCGCGCGATGCTGCCCGTGGACACGAAGCCCTGCTCGTCAGCCACCAGCTGCCGATCTGGACGACGCGGACGCACGTCGAGGGACGGCGCCTGTGGCACGATCCGCGGAACCGCGAGTGCTCGCTGGCCAGCTTGACGTCCTTCACCTACCGGGAGGACGACATCGTCGCCGTCACCTACACCGAGCCGGCCCGCGACCTGCTACCCGCGTCGGTGAAGAAGCAGAAGTCCGGGGCCTGACGTGCCTCAGCGTCGCCGCCGCACCGCCGCTCTGGCGAGCGCTGCTCTGCTGGCTCTGGCGGCGTGCTCGAGCAGCGCGGCAGACGTCGAGTCTGGCGGCGGGCAGGGGTTCGTTGCCGGTGACGGCTCGTCCCAGGTGATCGACAAGGCCGACCGCGTGGAGATCGGGGAAGTTGCCGGCACCACACTCGAAGGCGAGCAGCTTGCGCTGGACGATTTCGCCGGGGACGTTGTGGTGGTGAACATCTGGGGCTCATGGTGTGCGCCG
>JAHELE010000035.1 GCA_024644345.1 Actinomycetes bacterium
CAGCTCGTCGAGCAATCCGAAAGCCGATCGGTAGCCCACCGTTGCATCCTGGCGTCCAGTCAGGATCAGGCTCGGCTCCGGAAAGGGGTGACCCGGCGTCCCCGCGGTTCCTGTGTGCAGGTAGTGGCGTTCGAGGCGCGCCAGAAAGTCGTAGTCAGCCACCTGGTATGCCGGGATGTCGTCGGCCCGGATTGCCTCGAGCATCCGTCGCTCGTGCGCGACGAGTGAGGCGGGGATCCACTCCTCGGTCGGGTCGAGGTCGGTGAAGACCGAGGTGTCCGGGAGGAGAGTCACAGCCGGAGTGGTGTCCCGCCTGCCGTCGGCCAGCGGAACGTCGGGGATGAGGAGTGCGGCACCGCACAGGCGTTGGGGCATCGTTCTGACCAGGGCGAGGGCGAGATAGCCACCGTAGGAGCTTCCGGCGACAGCCAGTCTTCCCTCAGGAACGACTGCGTCGATGAAGCCCGTCACGATGTCGACCATCTGCGCCTGGCTCTCGAGCCATTCCGGGGCAGGTGTCCGGCCATGCCCCGGCAGATCAAGGTAGATGCGCTGCCAGCCCGGATGACTCTCGAAGACGGGTTCGAGGTCGGCAACCATGTAGCGGTGGTCGGCTGACCATCCATGGATGACGAGGAGCGGGGATCCCTCACCCTGCGCCTCGTAGTGGACGGGTACGCCGTGAACGGACGCCTGCATCTCACCAGTGTGCTCTGACATCATGGCGTGGTGACTGCTGACACGCCTGCAACGGCCCCACCGCGTCGACCGCTGGTCTGGGTGGGTGCGGCTCTCATGGTGCTCGGTCTGGTGGTGGGCGCCTCTGGTGGGGTGCTCTTTTTCAGGGCTGCGGGGGGCGGTCTGATCCAGGCGTTCACCACACCCATCCGCGTCACGCCGGTAGATGTCACCGTTGATCTCGATGACGGAACGTACGTCGTCTACGAGGCGACCGCCCGCAGCCGGAGCGCCGGTGCCGTCACCACCACCACGTTTCGAGGGGTCACGATCACACCAGAAGACGTCTCGGTCGTCGGCGCATCGGGTGAGCAGCTGCCGACGGAGACCACCCGCTTCGACGAGACCATCGACCGCGGCAACGTCACGTATGCCGGTGCAGTGCGGTTCGACGTTGACCAGCCAGGCCCGTACCGGGTTCAGATTGCCGGCTCGGGGCAGCAGGTGATCATTGCCCCTAGCCTGGTTGGGTCTGTGGGCAGCGCCGTGGCGTGGCTGTCCCTGATCGGGGTTGGTGTCCTGCTCGTGGTGATCGGGCTGGTGCTGCTGATTGTGGGTCTCGTGCGAGGTAGTCGGCCGAAATCGGTCCAGGCGAAGACGCCACCTCAGGCAGCACCGGTGCAGCGGCCGACCCCAGCTGTGGTGGCTCCCGCTCCTGAGCCAGTTCCTCCCACGCCACCCGGCTGGTACCCGGATCCGCATGGTGTGGCGCGGTTGCGGTGGTGGGACGGCCAGCAGTGGACCGAGCACACGTCCTGACTCCGACCACCCAGGACTATCTCCGCTGCAGTCGAACGCGCAGTGGATCTGGCCCCTCCGCATTGATCGACACGAACACCTGGCAGTAGTCCGGCAACGCAATCGGGAGGGGCAGTCTCTTCCTGTCCAGCCCGAGTGTGGGGTACCAGGAGCCGCTGGTGGCCTTGACCTCGCCGTTCTTGGCGCAGGAGACCACCCAGACGACCGCTCCCACCGTTTCTGAGCGCGACTTGAGGCGCAGCGCGAGTGGCTGGTCGATCGTCACGTCGATGACCTTCACCGAGACACCGGTTGCGGTGCGCTTGGCCACGGTCGTCCAGGTGGCGGCGTGCGCGACGGGGGCAAGAAGCATGGCTCCGGTCAACGTCGCCGCAGCCAGGGCCCTCTTCATGGGGGACACGGTAGCGGGGCCTGTGGCTGGGTACCTGGTGTTCAGCGAATCCGAGATCGAGTACCCAGATCAGCGACTACGGCTGTGCCGCGAAACGGAGGTAAGGCTTGACCTCTTCGACGTCGGTGAAGCGCGCCTTGGCGTCCTCGGTGGACACCGACGTGGCGACGATCACTCGGTCTCCCGGCGTCCAGTCGACTGGGGTTGAGACGGGCGCCGCGTCGGTGAGCTGAAGGGCGTCGATCACGCGGACAATTTCGTCGAAGTTCCGTCCGACCGACTTCGGGTAGGTGAGTGTGAGACGCACCTTGTTGTCGGGGTCGATGATGAAGACCGAGCGGACAGTGGAGGTGTCGTCCTCGCCGGGGTGGAGCATGTCGTACATCATCGACACGGCACGGTCGGGGTCGGCGATGATGGGGAAGTTCAGGGGTACGCCGCCGACGTCTTTGATGTCAGGCGCCCACCCGTTGTGGTCGGCGAGGGAGTCGACGGATACCGCTATGGGCTTGACGTTCCTCTTGCTGAACTCGTCCTGCAGTGCTGCCGTACGCCCCAGCTCGGTGGTGCAGACAGGGGTGAAGTCGTTCGGGTGACTGAAGAACACAGCCCACGAGCCGCTCTTCCACTCATGGAAGTCGATCGGGCCGTCCGTGGTGTCGGCCGTGAAGTTGGGGGCTTCGTCGCCCAGGCGAATGCTCATGGTGTCTCCTCGTGAATGGATCCGACACTCTCATCCTGCCGCAGCGGAAGATGCACGCCGACCGCGGGCCCCTTTAGATAGGGTCCAGAGGTCTTGTAGGCGCGCCACCGTTCCTTTCAGGAGTTGCTGCATGCCATTTGAGCTCGTCTTCGGGACAGTGTTGCTGATCCGTTTTGTTCTTCCTTTGACCATTCTCAGGTGGCCACTTCCCGGTGTCATTGCGTGTCTGGTGGTGGACGGCATCGACCAGTCGGTCTTCCAGTGGTTCGGCTACGACCCACCGTTCTACCAGGGCTACGACAAAGCCATGGATGTGTTCTACCTCGGGGTTGCCTACATCTCGACGTTGCGTAACTGGGTGAGCATGTCGGCGTTCAACGTCTCACGGTTTCTCTTCTTCTACCGACAGATTGGCGTCGTGGCTTTCGAGCTGACACAGGTTCGGGCGCTGCTGATGATCTTCCCCAACACCTTCGAGTACTTCTTCATCGCCTTCGAGGGCATCCGGGCCCGTTGGAACGCCACACGATTCCAACTGAAGTTCTGGGTGGTGGTGGCGGCACTGATATGGGTTGTCATCAAGCTTCCCCAGGAGTACTGGATCCACATCGCCCAGCTCGACTTCACCGACACGGTGCGCGACTACTCGTGGTTCCTGCCGCTGATTGTCGTGCTGTCGCTGGTCGCACTCGTGGTGCTTTGGGTCTTCGTCCGGCCCCGGCTCGACCCGGCCGACCACGCGTGGCAGATCGTGGCGCCACCGATCCCAGCGGCCATCGATGGCGCCGGAGAGCGAACGGCCTACATGGCGCGGTACGGCAAGGTCTGGTCGGTCGCCTCGCTCGAGAAGACGGTGCTGATCGGTCTGCTCTTCGTGATCTTCGGATCGGTGCTGCCGACGACCGATCTCAACAATCTGAGGCTGTTCGGCTGGGTCGGTGTGTTCGTCCTGTTGAATGCAGCCATCAGCCTTTGGGTCGCCCGGCATGCGTACAGCACAGAGTCGGTGCTGACCACCTTCGTGGCGCGGCTCGTCGTCAACTTCGGGCTGGTCGCCATTCTCGAGATCGTCTTCGGCACCGAGACATCGGTGGGGGACGTGCTCTTCTTCCTTTTCCTGTTCAGTGTGCTCATCACCCTCTACGACAGATATCGACCGGTGTACGAGTACCGCCTCCATGCGTCGAGGGCCGATGGCGCGGAGAAGCTCTCGGGCTAGAGAGCCGCACACCGCTGTGACCTGCGGAAATCGAGATCAACTCTTGCCCTGATTGCCTTGACACGGAGTGTGATCTCTGTCACAAACGATGCGTCCCAACACAGCCGTGCGAAGCGGGGGTCACGGACCACCTAGGAGGGCAGCGTGTCGGACACGTCGAAGAAGGCCGGCCATCAAGGGCCAATGACCACAAGTGGTGTCACCTATGAGCATGCGGGGCAGGAGTACTTCCAGAAGCGCGGACTGAGGCGACACGCAGGGGCCTGGTCCCTGTGGGCCCTCGGTGTCGCGGCCGTCATCTCGGGCGACTTCTCTGGCTGGAACTACGGCATCAGGGAAGCTGGATGGGGCGGCATGCTGGTGGCGACAGTCGTCATCACCGTGCTCTACCTGTTCATGGTCTGGAGCATCGCCGAGATGTCGTCCACGATGCCGCACACAGGCGGTGCCTACTCCTTCGGCCGGTCGGCCATGGGGCCATGGGGCGGGTACGTCACCGGCTTGGCAGAGACCATCGAGTACGTCATCACCACGGCGGTAGTTGGTACCTTCGCGGGGTTGTATGCGGATGCGATCACCGACGAGCTCTTCGGTTTCACCATGCCTCTGGCGGTATGGGTGATCGTGTTCTACGTGATCTTCGTTGCACTCAACTCGGCGGGTGCGGCAGCATCGTTCAGGTTCGCCATGGTGATCGCCATCATGTCGCTGGCGGTTCTGGGGTTCTTCTTCATCATGGCTCTCTTCTCGGGCGAATTCGCCTGGAGCAACCTGACCGACATAGTTCCCGAGGGTGGAAACAGCAGCTTCATGCCGTTTGGCATCAGTGGGGTGCTGGCGGCGCTGCCCTTCGCGATCTGGTTCTTCCTGGGCATCGAAGAACTTCCCCTGGCGGCGGAGGAGACCCACACTCCGCAGGAGGACATTCCGAGAGGGTCAATCTGGGGTCTTTTCACGCTGATCGTGACAGCATTCTTAGTGCTGCTTCTCAATCCAGGCATCGTGGGGTCTGCGGTCATTGCCGAAAGCGACGAACCAATCTTGGATGGGTTCCGTGCGATCTTCCCGAACAGCGACGTCGCCGCCCTGCTGTCACTCTTCGCGTTGATCGGACTCGTGGCCTCGTTCCAGGGCATCATGTTCGCCGCCGGGCGCAACATGTACTCCCTCTCGCGCGCGGGCTACTACCCCAAGTTCTTGTCCCTCACAGGGCAGACGAAGGTCCCATTTGTAGCCCTGATCGTCAGCGCCCTGATCGGAGTTGGACTTGTTTTCGGTCTCAGCGAGTACCAGGGCAAAGATGGTGGCACCGTCGCGAGCAGCCTGCTAAACATCGCCGTCTTCGGGGCAGTCATCGCGTACCTGCTGCAGATGGTGGCATTCATTGTCCTCCGGCGGCGCTTCGGTGATGTGGCGCGTCCGTACCGGAGCCCGGGTGGAGTGGTCGGTGCTTTCATCGCGGCGGCCATCGCTGGTGTGACGTTGATCATTTTGCCTTTCAACGCTGACTACCGAGAGGCAATCACGGGCGTCGCAATCTTCTTCGCGATCGGGCTGCTCTACTTCGCCGTGTGGGGTCGCCACCGCCTGGTCTTGTCACCTGAAGAGGAGTTCGCGGTGACCCACGGCAAGCATGGTCACCCCGAGCTTGAGGGGTACGACGTCACCGAGCGGGAAGAGGAGTCCGGAAAGGCCGAGTACTTCCCGCCCGACAACTAGCCGCGATTGGTACCGCGTCATGCCGCCTGCTGCCGGCCCTGTGCCAAGGTGGGCGGCATGACGCGTCCCGTGATCGGTATCTCGGCCTATCGCGAGCAGGCACGGTGGGGTGTCTGGGACCAGCCAGCCGTGCTGATCCCTGCGCTCTATACCGACAAGGTGTGTGACGCCGGCGGGATACCGATCGTGATTCCGCCGTCGAGCTGCTCCGAACCGACGATCCTCGACCGGATTGACGGACTCATCCTCGCAGGCGGCGCCGACCTGAATCCCGAGCTGTACGGCGAGACGCCCCACGACGAGACCGTGGGGTGGCGTCCAGACCGCGACGCCGGTGAGCTGGAGATCCTGGTGGACGCCCTGGACCGTGACCTCCCGACCCTGGGCATCTGCCGAGGGCTGCAGATCATGACCGTGCACGCTGGCGGTCGCCTCGAGCAGCACCTGCCCGAAGTCGTCGGCCACGAGGGGCACCGGCCCGAACCCGGCGTGTTCGGTGAGCACGACGTCCAGCTGGTCGAGGGGTCACGCGTGCGCGCCGTGCTCGGTGCCACGTCGACCGTGAAGAGCTACCACCACCAAGGTGTGGCCGATGCTGGGTCGCTGATGGTCACCGGTCGCGCGGACGACGGAACCATCGAGGCGGTGGAGGTTCCCGGCAAGGGCTTCGCCGTTGGTGTTCTCTGGCACCCAGAAGCTGCCGACGACCCGCGGCTGTTCGACGCCTTGGTCCGTGCGGCCGCGGGTCAGAGCGGCGTGACGTAGGCGCCCGAGATGCCGCCGTCGACCAGGAAGTTCGACGCGGTCATGAACGACGCGTCGTCGCTTGCCAGAAACGTCACTGCCGCGGCGATCTCCTCCGGCTCGCCGAACCGTCCCATGGGCACATGTACCAGACGACGCTGTGCCCGCTCCGGGTCCTTGGCGAAGAGTTCGAGGAGCAGGGGAGTGGCCACCGGTCCAGGCGAGACGGCATTCACGCGGATACCCTCACGGGCGAACTGCACCCCGAGCTCACGTGTCATGGCGAGCACGCCGCCCTTGCTCGCGGTGTAGGAGATCTGCGATGTCGCAGCGCCCAAAGTCGCGACGAACGATGCAGTGTTGATGATGGAGCCCTTGCCCTGCTGCTGCATGTAGGGAAGTACCGCTTTGCAGCCGAGGTACACCGACGTGAGGTTGACCTCTTGCACGCGACGCCAAGCGTCCAGACCTGTCGTCAGTATTGAGTCGTCGTCTGGGGGCGAGATACCGGCGTTGTGGAAGGCGATGTCGATCCGCCCGTACTCCGCGTGCGTCTCGGCATACATTCGCTCGTTGTCGTCGGCGTTGGTGACGTCAGCATGGACGTACCGGCCCCCCACCGCCTCAGCAGCAGCGCCACCCGCCTCGTCCTTCATGTCGACGATGACGACCTTCGCACCCTCGGACGCCATGCGGCGGGCGGTGGCGAGTCCGATGCCGCTGGCGCCGCCAGTGATCAACGCCACCCGATCCTGCAGTCGCTCCACGTCGTTAGCCTTCCGTTGCGATGAATACGTTCTTGACCTCGGTGAAGGAATCTGGGGCGTCCGGGCCGAGCTCGCGCCCGAGCCCCGACTGTTTGTACCCACCGAACGGCGTCCAGTACCGCACCGACGAGTGGGAGTTCACCGACAAGTTTCCGGCCTCAACGGCACGCGATACGCGCATGGCCCGCCCGACGTCGCGTGTCCAGATTGAACCCGAGAGCCCGTAGGGCGAGTCGTTGGCAAGCGTGATGGCGTCGGCCTCGTCGTCGAACGGCGCCACGACGACAACGGGCCCGAAGATTTCTTCGCGGAAGGCCGCGGCCTCCGCCCCCACCGGTGCCAGGACCGTTGGGGGGTACCAGAACCCGTCACCTTCGGGCGCACTGCCTCGGAAGACGACGGGGGCGTCGTCCGGTACGTATGACGCGACGGTGTGCCACTGGTTTCGACTGATGAGTGGTCCCATCTCGGAGGTGTCGAGGGAGGGGTCCTCCACGCGTACGCCTTTCACCGCCGGCTCGAGCAGCTCCATGAACCTGTCGTACACCGAGCGCTGCACGAGAATGCGCGACCGGGCACAGCAGTCCTGACCTGCGTTGTCGAACACCCCGTACGGCGCTGTCGCCGCAGCCAGTTCGAGGTCTGCATCGGCAAAGACCACGTTGGCGCTCTTTCCGCCCAGCTCGAGAGTGACCCGTTTGACCTGGTCGGCGGCCCCGCGCATGACCCGCTGACCAACGGAGGTGGATCCGGTGAAGACCAGCTTACGAACGGCAGGGTGGGTGATGAATCGTTCACCGACGACCGACCCCTTGCCGGGGATGACGGTGAAGACGCCCTCTGGCAGCCCGGCCTCCAGCGCGAGCTCACCGAGCCGTATGGCGGTCAGTGGGGTCACCTCGGCGGGTTTGAGGACGACGGTGTTCCCTGCTGCCAGGGCGGGTGCGAAACCCCAGCCGGCGATCGGCATCGGGAAGTTCCACGGAACGATGACTCCCACGACACCGAGCGGTTCCTTGAACGTGATGTTGACACCACCGGGCACCGGGATCTGGCGTCCCGAAAGGCGCTCGGGGGCCGCCGAGTAGTAGTTGAGGACGTCCCGGACGTTCCCTGCCTCCCAGCGGGCGTTGCTGATCGTGTGACCGGCGTTGGCTACCTCTAGCCGGGCGAGCTCTTCGATGTGGTCCTCGACCGTTGCTGCGAACGACCGGAGCATGCGAGCGCGGTCACCCGGGGCAACGTCGCGCCAGGCAGGAAAGGCGCGGGCGGCCTCGTCAATAGCCGCGTCGGTGGCGAGCTCATCGGCCTGTTCGATGGTGGCGACGATGTCTTCGGTGGCCGGATTGATGACGTCGTGCGTAGTCGTCACGCTGCCCGCCTCAGAAGCGTTCGAAGTTGCGACGGAGCTCCCAGTCGGTGACCGAAGAGTTGTACCCAGCTAGTTCGACCCGCGCCATGTTGGCGTAGTGGTCCACCACGTCGTCCCCGAAGGTACTGCGAGCGAACTCCGAGGACTCCCACAGCTCAAGAGCAGCGTCCATGGTGTGCGGCACCTTCGGAAGGTCGGCGTCATAGGCGTTGCCCACCAGCTCCGACTCGAGACCCAGTCCACGCTCGATGCCATCGATCCCGGCCGCCACCAGACCGGCTGTCGCGAGATACGGATTGATGTCGCCTCCCGGCACCCGGTTCTCCATCCGAAGTCCCTGACCGTGGCCGACCAGTCGGACAGCGCATGTGCGATTGTCACGTCCCCACGCCACCGTGGTGGGGGCGAACGAACCGGGGACGAACCGTTTGTACGAGTTGATGTTGGGTGCCGACAGCAAGGTGAGCTCGCGCATGTGGGCCAGCTGCCCGGCCACGAAGCTCTTCCCCAACGGTGAGAGGGCATGTGAGTCGGACGGGTCGACCATGACCGTCTCACCTTCGTCGTAGCCGTTGCCGTTTCCCCGCACCGAGATGTGGATGTGGCACGAGTTGCCTTCGCGCTCGTTGAACTTGGCCATGAAGGTGAGTGCCATGCCCTCCTGCGCGGCGATCTCCTTGGCCCCCTCCTTGTAGATCACGTGGTTGTCACACGTCGTGAGGGCGTCGGCATAGCGGAAAGCGATCTCGTGCTGGCCGAGGTTGCACTCGCCCTTGACCGACTCGACGTACAGACCTGCCCCTTCCATCGAGTTCCTGATCCGTCGCAGCAACGGCTCGACGCGGGCGGTGCCGAGAAGGGAGTAGTCGACGTTGTACTGGTTGGCGGGAACGAGGTGGCGGTAGCCCTTGTCCCACGCCTCTTCGAAGGTGTCGCGGAAGACGATGAACTCGAGCTCGGTGCCAACGAAGGCGTCCATCCCCATGCCAGACAGGCGCGCCAGCTGCTTGCGAAGGATCTGTCGCGGAGATGCCGTGACGTCCGAGCCGTCCTCCCACTGGACATCGGCCAGCATCAGGGCCGAGCCCGGCTGCCACGGTGCCAAGCGAAGGGTGTCGAAGTCTGGGGCCATCACGAAGTCGCCGTAGCCTCGCTCCCACGACGACATGGCGTACCCGTCGACCGTGTTCATGTCGACGTCGACCGCGAGCAGGTAGTTGCACCCCTCCGTGCCGTGTTGCGCGACCTCGTTGAGGAAGTACCGGGCCGCCAGTCGCTTGCCCTGGAGGCGGCCCTGCATGTCGGTGATCGCCACGACGACGGTGTCGATCTCGCCTTGATGGATGGCACCCTTGAGGGCCTCCAGCGTCAACACACCATGATTGTTGGACATATGCCCCACCTCTCGGCCCCGTGGACCGGACGCTAGTGCCCAGCGGTCCGGTGATCAATGGGCCCGCGGCTACGGTGTGCGTATGGACCGGCTCGCGCGCAACCGTGACGTCTGGACCGTTGTCAACGCCCAGCACACCGACGCGGATGCTCGACGACTGTGGGCATCTGACCGGATCCGATGGGGGCTGTTCGGTATTCCCGATGCCGAGCTCGGCGTCCTGGGTGATGTAGCCGGCCACGACGTCATTGAGCTCGGCTGCGGCAGCGCATACTTCTCCGCCTGGTTGATGCGGGCCGGCGCACGTCCGGTGGCCATCGACCTGACACCGGCCCAGCTCGAGACTGCCCGCCGATGCCAGTACGAGTTCGGCCTGCAGTTCCCGCTGATCGAGGCGGACGCCGAGGCTGTGCCGCTACCGGACGCGAGCTTTGATCTGGCCGTCAGCGAGCACGGGGCAGGAGTCTGGTGCCGTCCGGAGGCGTGGGTGACCGAGGCCGCCCGCCTGCTGCGTCCTGGCGGACGCCTGGTCTTTCTGGTCAACAGCCTGCTGTCGACACTCTGCGTCCCCGCCGAAGGCGGCGTTGCCGGTGACCGGCTGCTCCGCAGCCAACGCGGGCTGTCTCCGATCGACTGGCCGGGTGGCGGCGTCGAGCATCATCTGAGCCACGGGGAGTGGATTGCTGTCCTCCGCAGGTCCGGCTTCACCGTCGAGGCCATGCACGAGCTCTACGCGCCGGGTGATGCGGCGTCCCCTGAGTACTACGACATCGTCTCGGCCGAGTGGGCCGGCAGGTGGCCGGCTGAGGAGCTCTGGGTAGCCCGCCTCACCCCGCACAACGTGTGAGCTGAGTGAGGCTATGGCGTCAGCCAGCTCACACGTTGTCGATGTGGGGGTGCGGGTGGTCGCTGGCGCGGCGTTGGAAGGTCAGGATCTTGGGATTTTGGATGACGCCGTTGCGGATCTCGATCGCACGCTTGATGGTCTGTTCGTCGTCCCAGGCATCCGGACCCGACATGACTGTGCGCAGATACGGCAGAAGCGCCTCGCTGATGCCCCAGGTGGCCGAGTTCCAGAGGTATGCGGGGCTGTGGTCGACGCCGTAGTAGGTGACACCGTCGCCCACGGTGAAAATCGGCCGCTCGAACGTGGTGGGCTCGGCGAAGGAGAAGCCCATGCCCAGGTCGCACGAGACGTCGATGATCAGTGATCCCGCGGGGAAGTGCGCCACCTCTTCGTCGTCGACGAACATCAACGGGTTGTCGGTGTCCTGCAGGACGCAGTTGACGACGATGTCGTGCGTGGCAAGAAACTCAGCGGAGCTGATGTGCACGTCATCGACCAGCACCTCGGTGCGGGTGGGGTCGTCGGTCCGGCGGTCGAGGTGGTCGAGCACCATCGACGGGATCGGCGAGGCGACCGCCGTGACATCGCGCATCGTCAGCACCGTGACGTCGTGCACACCAAGGGCCTGCAGGGCCGTGATCGCCCCGCGGGCGGTGTTGCCGAAACCGATGACGGCGGCCTTGAGCTGTCGGCCGTAGTGCCCGGTCGATCCGGTGAGCGCGAGGGCGTGCAGCACAGAGCTGTAGCCGGCCATCTCGTTGTTGAGGTGGAAGACATGGACCACGAAGGTGCCGTGGGGCGTCCAGTGGTTCATCGCCTCCCACGCGATCAGGGTAAGGCTCTTGTCGATGGCCAACTGCGTGAGTGGAGCATCCTGGACGCAGTGCGGCCATCCCCACAGCACCTGGCCATCGCGGAGACCTTCGATGTCGGCCACCGTCGGTTTCGGCAGCAGCACAATATCTGCCGATGCAATGATCTCGTCGTGGGTGAGCATGCCGGCGACCAAGGGAGCGAGGTGGCTGTCGCGGACGCCGTAACGATCCCCGTACCCGTGCTCAAGGTAGATGTGTGCGCGGAGGTCTTCGTCTATCCGTTCGACGTGAGCTGGGTGGATGGGGAGGCGTTTCTCGTTCTCCTTGGCTGACGTACCAAGGACCCCCAGGGTCAGCAGGCCCATTCACAGCCACCTTTCGTGGTCGACATACTCCTGACTAGTGGTGCAGACCCCCGCATGGCAAGTGACAAATGCCCCCTGTCTCCGGATTGGGACGTCACCTAGCCAGTGGTGAGCTGGGCAGGGGCGAGTCCGGCTTCAGACAACAGGGCCGCAACCAGCGCATCGTGCTCACCACGAACAAGGTCGCCGATCGGATCGGTGCTGAACTTCACCAGATGATCCGCCGGCAGTGACATCGCCGCGCGCATCGCCAGGAGCCGTCGACGCTCCGGCTCGTGCTCATCCCGATAGACAAGCCGGGAGGCGCTCAGCCGTTTCACCTGACCCACCCGTACCGGGACGTACAGCAGCAGCAGGATCAGGGCGGGGACCACGAAGGTCAGTGCTGCGAGGAGCAGCGCCAGTCGGTGGATGGCGGTGTCGCCGGTAAGAGCCAGGTCGACAACGTTGCCGCCGCTGGCCGCTCCGGCCGACTCCAGTGCACCGGCGATGTCATCGCCGATCACCGGCGTTCCCGACAGGGCGTCGGCAGCGGCCCCGAAGCCGTCCTGCACCGATGAGCCGGCGCCGTTGACGGCGTCGGTGACCGCGCTGAGGGTGTCGACCAGCCGGAAGACGCCCCGCGCGAGCCAGGCGAGCACGAACAACGCCAGGACCACAAGCCCGTCGCGCACCATCGTGGAACGCCGCTGACGCGGCTCGGACGGGTACCAGGACCAGGACACAGCGGACCTCCCAGGTGGCTACTGGCTCACAGCCTGCCGTATCCGCTAGTCGAGGCTGATCACCGTGGTTCGAACGTCGGTCATGTCGCGCAGCTGGGCCATGCCCCCGACCCGGCCCCATCCGGTGCGGGTGCCCCCCGCGCCCCCGAAAGGCTGGGCGTTCTCGAAGTAGTCGGTCGAGTCGTTGACGACGACCGAGCCCACCTTCATCTCCTGGCTGAATCGGAAGGCTCGCTGCAGTGACTGGGTGAAGACCGCGGCCTGCAGTCCGAGGGAGTCGGAGTTGGCGATTCGCAGGGCGTCGTCGTCACTGTTGGCCGAGATGACAGGGACGATCGGTCCGAACGACTCCTCGCGCGACACCAGCATGTTCTCGGTGACGCCGTCCAGTACCGTCAGCTCGTAGTAGAGGTCAGTGGGTTCGCCTGTGCGGCGCGCCCCACCGGCGAGCAACGATGCACCGTTCTGGACAGCATCGGCCACGTGCGCGTCCATCTTGCGGGCCGTCATCTCGTTGCAGAGGGGACCCATGAGGGTCTTCTCGTCGAACGGGTCGCCGAGGGAGACGGCCTCGGCGGCCTTGAGCGCCGCCTGGACGAACTCGTCCTTGATGGACGCGTCAACGATTACTCGCTCGGTCGCACAGCAGACCTGCCCGGCGTTCCAGTAGGCGCCGTAGACGGCGGCTTCGGCAGCCTTGGCGATGTCGGCGTCCGCGAGCACGACGACGGGTCCATTGCCGGACGCCTCGATCAGCGAGCGCTTCAGGCCGGCCGCTTTCACGATCTTTTCGGCGGTCGCCGACGAACCGACGAAGCCGATGGCGTCGATGCCAGGGTGAGTGACGAGTTGTTCACCGACGGCCCCCTCGCCAGGCAGGATGGACACCAGCCCTTCCGGGACGCCAGCTTCGGCCAGCAGCTCGCCCAGCTTGAGGGCTGCCAGTGGAGTGATCGACGGCGGCTTCGCGACGATGGCGTTCCCGGTGGCCAGAGCTGGACCGATGAACTCGGCCGCGATCATCAGCGGGAAGTTCCACGGAGTGATGCCGGCCCACACACCGATCGGCGCACGCCACGTGAACATCCGCTTGTTGCGCTCACTGGACGGAATGGTTTCCCCGTAGAGCCGCAGCGAGTCCTCGGCTGAGACCCGAAACAGGCTCGCGGTGTCCTCGACGTCGTCGTGCGCCTCGGCATGCAGCGGCTTCCCCTGCTCGAGCGTGGTGAGGCGCGCGAGCTCGTCGGCATTGGCCTCGATCAGATCGGCGACCCGGTGGCACAGATCAGCTCGCTCCTGGGAAGACCAGTGCCGGTACTGCTCGAAGGCGGTGCGAGCGGCGTCGACGGCTCGGTCGACCTGGTCAGGCGAGGGAACCGGAAGGTCCACCAGGTGCTCGCCTGTCACCGGCGAGTGAACCGCGATGACGTCGTCGGTGTCGCCATCGACGTAGTGGCCGGCGAGGAAGAGCTGGGCGTCGTGGGTGGGCACGAGGGACCTCCGGGAGTGGCAGGGGCGATGCCCCATTCTCGCGCACTCTCTCGGGATCGCTCGCGGAGGCCCGGAGAACGTCCTTTCGCTGAACAGATGCCCAGTGAGCTCCGTTCATCGTGAAGCGGTAGCTGCTGCGGCTGCATCAACGCGGTAGGTAGTCGACCTTCATGCCATCGAGTGACTGCGGGCACTCGCACTCGCGGTGTTCGGGGAGGCCCCGTACCGCCTTGTCCAGAACACGGTTCAGGCGTTCCAGTGAACGGGCGAAGGTGGCCAATGCGTCGAACTGGGTCACCGACGGATTGCCGGCGAGTCCGGCGTCCATGTCGGTGATGACGGCAAGCGGTGAGTAGCAGAGCGCCAGTTCACGGGCGAGGGCCGCTTCTGGCTGACCGGTCATGTTGACCAGGTGCCAACCCTGCTGCTGGTACCAGGTCGACTCGGCTCTGCTCGAGAACCGCGGACCGTCGATGACGACCATCGTCCCGGAATCGGCGGAGGGGCCACCATCGGAGCGCGCGGCATCCGAGACGGTGGCCCGCACGACGGGGCAGTACGGGTCGGCGAACCGGACGTGGATGGCGCCGCGCTCGACGAACGTGCCCGCTCGGCCGCTCGTACGGTCCACGACCTGGTCGGGGACCACAAACGTGCCAGGTGTCAGTTCTGGCTGCAGCGATCCTGCCGCGCAGGGCGCCAGGACTTGACGAACATCGAGAGATGCCAGCGCCCACAGATTGGCGCGGTAGTTCACCAGGTGCGGGGGATGGGCATGGCCCAGACCGTGCCGGGGGATGAAGGCCACCTCTCGTCCGCCGAACACGCCCGTGGTGAGCCCGGTGGAGTGGGGCCCGTAGGGCGTTGGGACGGTGTGAGCAGTGGCGTCGGTGAGCAGCTCGTACAGTCCACTGCCGCCGATGATGCCAACCGGGCCAGATGTCATGTCGCCCTCCTGGACGACAGAGTACGACGCCGGTTCAGCAGCGTGGCCACGAGCGCGATCGTCACGGTGAGGGCCAGCGCCACCAGATAGCCGGCGACGTAGTTGCGGTCGAGCAACGAGGGGTTGTCGGGACGCGCACCGGCGCGGGTGAGGACCGAGGCGGCTACCGCGGTGAGCGCGCCGCCGACCACCAGGGCAAAGAGCGCCGGTCCCTGCGCGTACCGCGGGAGGATGCGGTGACCGAGCCACACTGCTCCGAGAACGAGTGGGGCGAGCAACGCGTCGTGCAGCAGGACCGGGCCGAGGACCCATGGCGCGACCTGCAGCGGGTTGTTGTCGACGACCACCAGCCACGCGCCGAACGACATCAGGGCTACCCCGATCACCACCAGGGCACGGCGACCGGCGCTCATGCGATGACCTCGATCCGACGTACCCACTTGGTCTGCAGGACGCCGGGACGACTCGGTGCGATCAGCCGGCACGGGAACCCGTGGTCGAGGTCGAGCTCTTCGCCGTTGAGCTCGAGCGCCAGCAGGCTGAGGTCGTCGCGGGCGTGCTGCGCCGGCAGGACACTCTGCCCGTAGAGACCGGATTCCTGGAGCGAGATGAACCGGACGTCCTGCTCGGGACTGCCTCCCACCTGCATCACGAGATCGCGCACGCGCACGCCTCGCCAGGTTGCTGAGGCACTCCACCCCTCGACGCACGCGATTGGCAGGCTTGCCTCCGTCTGAGTCATGGCGCGCAGGTCGTCAAGGGACAGCGTGATGACCGCATCAGGGCCGGCGACCTCCAGACGGAAGTCGGGGTCGGACGCAGTGTCGACCACTCCTGCTGCGATGGCGCTCTTGTTCACGGGTACGCCCTGTGGTCCCTCGCCGGTGCGGACCGCGAGCACCGACACTCGGCGGAGCCAGGGGACCGTTGCCCCGGCCGTGGCCAGGACGACCGCGACGACTCCGGTACCCGCTGCGGTGAGCAAGAGCCGCCGGCTCGGCCCAGTGCCGTCGTTACCGGAGTCCCTTTCGCCTTCGTCAACAGGCGCTCCTAGCGCTCGGCGGATGACGGGGAGTTTGATGGCGATGTGCACGAGGATCGCGCCGATGGCGATCCAGGCAACTGCGTAGTGCGTGGTGGGGAAGAAGAAGGCCCAGGGATACCAATGGGCGATGTTGAGCAGGCCCGTGATCAGTTCGAAGAACGCCGCACCCACCAGCACGAAGACGCTCGCCCGCTCGAGGGCGTGCGGAGCGGACCGAACCGGTGGCCAGGTGAACAGACGCGGGTAGACGGTGGCCAGCTTGGCCAGCAACAACGGGATGCTCGCGATCCCGGTGATGACGTGCAGTCCCTGGGTAACCCGGTAGAGGTTGACCGGGCGCGTGGGCCACGTGAACCACCACGGGGGTTGCTGGATGGCATGGCTGATCAGCCCGGTGACGAAACAGATGCCGAACGCGATACCTAGGGCGAGTCCGAGCCGGGCTGCAACTCGTTCATCGTGCAGGGGGCCGGCAATCTCCTCCTCCCGCGGAGGAAGGCTGAGGTGGCGGCGCTGCGTCACACGGACCCCGCCGGACGGGTCAGTTCGGCCATGTGGCGACCGGACGGCGTCACCACCGACCTGCGCACGGCCAGGCCTGCATCGCCAGCGACCTCGTGAAGGGCGTCGGCCGCGACTGACGCCCACGGCATCCACCCGTGCAGTCCATCGGTGGCCACGTGGACGCGGCCACGTGTGATACCTGAGCCCGGCGGCTCTACCTCCACGACAACACGACCGTTGGCGGCGAGCAGGTTCGAACATCGCCGGAGCAGGGCGACCGGGTCTCCTCCGATGCCGATGTTGCCGTCGGCGAGCAGAACGCATGACCACGAGCCTTCGTTCGGCAACGGGTCAAAGACGTCGACCTGCAGGGCATGCACACCCCGGGACTGCGCCTGGCGCACGGCCTCGGCAGACAGGTCGATGCCTAGCGCGTCGATGCCGCGGTCGGCGAGGGAACGGCTGAGGCGGCCGGGACCGCACCCGACGTCGAGTGTGGCGTCGACGCAGAGGTCGAGCATGACTTCGTCGCACGGGTCGGCGTCGCTGAGCCAACGCTGCACAGGTAGCGAAAGCAACTCTCCGTCGGGACGTCGCACCCAGAAGTCACCCCCGGACCGCAGCACCGACTCGTAGGCGGCCATCGCGCTCATGCGGTGACTCCGGCCGTTGCTCCGTGCCGTCGAACGGCGTCGGCGAACCGTGTGCCCTGGTGGGACGCCGACACTTCGAGCGCGTCGTTCCACGTGTCCACATCGGTGAGGGGAGCAACGTCAGCGAGCTGGACACCACGGGCCGCCAGGGCCTTGCGGGTCATCAGGCCCGTGTCAGGACGCGACATCGGGACGTCCGCCAGTACCTGGGCCGACGCGGGATCGGGGAGGCCCAACAGCCACCAGCCACCGTCGCTGGCAGCACCGATGACGCCCGTGGCCTGCTGGGAGACGACCGTGGCTGCCTCGATCAGGAGGGCTGGGTCGGCATGGGGGGTGTCCATGCCGATCTGGACCACTGGGGTGCCATCACCGATGGCGGCGGCATCGTGGTGGGCGTTGGCGAGGCGCTCTCCGAAGGTGGTTCCCCGTTGTTCGACCAGGTGACAGTCACCACACGCCTCGACCAGCTCGTCGCTGCGCGCTGCACCGCTCAGCTCACCGGTGAACGAGACGACGACACGGCGCAGATCACCACCGACGGCGACCCGCGCGATATCGAGGGTGTCGAGCAGGGCCGCGGCAGCGACGTCGGCGGCCCCACTGTGGGTCAGTGGCGGGCAGAGCCGCGTCTTGGCCAACCCCGCGACAGGGGCCTTCGCAACGACCAGCACGGTGAAGGTCGTCATGGGAGCACCCGGTAGAAGTCACGCACGGCGCGATAGGTGCCTCGGGCCGAGCCGGTGACCTTCGAGGTCGTCCCGGCTGCGCGCGGAGCGTAGGTGACCTCGACCTCACGGACGCGCCACCCGGCGTTCGCCGCTCGGACGACCGTCTCGAAGGGGTAGCCGAACCGTCGGTCCTCGATCCCGAGAGCCAGGTACTCCTCGCGTCGGAACACGCGCATCGGTCCGATGTCGGCCAGTGACGTCCCCAGCTTCCGGTTCAGCTGGAAGGCCAGGAGGCGGTTTCCCCACCGGGCGTGCCAGGGCCACGCCGACGCACTGGTGGGGCACCGTCGACCCATCACGAGGTCGGCGTCACCGTGGGCGACCAGCTCAACGAGTGCCGGTAGGGCAGCCGGGTCGAGCGAACCGTCGGCGTCCATGACCGCGACGATGTCTGAGGTCGCAGCCTCGATCCCGGTGTGCACCGCGGCGCCGTACCCCGGGCTCGGCTCGACGACCACGGTCGCGTGGAGCGATCGCGCGACATCCGGGGTTCCATCGGTGCTGCCGTTGTCGACGACGATGGGACGAAAGCCGTCGGGGAACGCACTCAGCAGCGGAGGCAGAGCCGCCGCTTCGTTGAGAGCGGGCAGGACGACGTCGAACACACGCCTACAGTGGCGCATCCCGCCCGACTCTGCTTGACGGATCCGATTACGGCCTGCTTACGGGGTGCCGATCAGCGGTCGCTTGGCAGCCGGACAGGGGGACCTGCGCTTAGATGACCAGGTGTCCGAGGCCCCTCCGTCCAGTGCCCACCCCGGGAAGGTACGGGGAGGGAGCGGACTGAGCTGGCCCGACCTCTGGGACGTCGTAGCAGTCGCGGTGGCGGCCGGGCTCGTGTTGGTGGCGGCCGTGGTGGGGCACCGGCTGGAGCGCGGGGTCGACCAGATCCATGCCGGTGCGCCACCGCTGCAGGGGCAGTGGCTGCCCCGGTGGTCGCTGCCGGCGACGCTGGCCGTGCTGGTTGCGCTTCTGACGGTGGCCTACGGTCCTCGGCTGGCGATGGCAGTTCGCTGGCGGCTCGTGCCCTGGTTGACCTGGCTGGCGGCCACCATCTGGGTGGTCGCCGTGGCGTCGGTAGACCCGTGGCACGAAGCCTTCACCGACCGGCTTCTGAGCACGTACGACTACCTTGCCGCGGTGCCGCAGGTCAGTAGGTGGGGCGACCTGCTCTCCGGATTCGTCGATCGCATTCCGAGTGAGGCTGCCGACCGGTGGCCCACCCATGTGGCCGGGCATCCGCCCGGGATCCTGGCACCGTTCGTCGGGCTGGATCGGGTGGGTCTGGACGGACCCGGGCCGGCTGCAGTGTTGCTCGTGTTGGTGGGGGCGTCCGCCGCCGCCGCGTCGGTCGTAGCCGTCAAGGCACTGGCCGGTGAAGACGCCGGACGTCGCATGGCCCCCTTCGCCGCCCTGATGCCTGGCGCGGTGTGGGTGGGCGTGTCAGGTGACGCCCTCGTCCTCGGGGTCAGTGCGTGGGCCGTCGCCGTGGTGGCGGTGGCGTGTGCTCGCGCCTCCTGGCAGTGGGCAGCGCTGGGGGGACTGCTGCTCGGCGTTGCCCTCTACGTCTCGTACGGCATGGTGCTGATGCTGGGTATTGCTGCGGTCGTGCTGATCACTCGCGGCACCTGGCGGCTGGCGGCCGCTACCGCATCGGGTCTGCTCGTGGTGGTGGTCGTGGTGACGGTTGCCGGCTTCAGCTGGTACGTGGGATACCAGCTGGTCGTGGTGCGCTACCACGATGGGCTCGGGGGCATCCGGCTGTACTCGTACTGGGTGTGGGCGAACCTCGCCGCGTTCGCGCTGGCAGTCGGGCCCGCTGCTGTCGTCGGGATGCGTCGGGCGCTGGTGGGGTTGCAGATGCCATCCGTAGACGCGGCATCGGCACGGCTGGTCGCCTGGGTTCGCGATCCGCACCACACCATCGCGATCGTTGCGGCGTCCGGGCTCGGCGCGGCGCTGATCGCGACGCTCGGCGGCCTCAGCAAGGGCGAGGTGGAGCGCATCTGGTTGCCCTTCGGCGCCTGGGTGCTGCTGGCGGTCGTGGCGATCCCGGCAGATCGGGCGCGGTGGTGGCTGGCAGCGCAGGCAGCCGTCGTACTGGCCGTGCAATGGCTGGTCATGACGCCTTGGTAGACCCCGCCTTATGCCGGGGCTGACTCACCGGCGAGCTCGCGCATCCCGTCGGCGAACGAGATCTCCGGTCGCCACCCCAGCTCGCGACGCAGCCGCGAAGAGTCGGCAGTGATGTGGCGGACATCCCCGAGCCGGAACTGACCAGTGACCACGGGGGCGGGACCGTCGAGTGCCTCGGCGAGGGCAGACGCCATGTCGTGCACGGTGCGGACCTCGCCCGACCCGACGTTGAACGCCTGAAACGGGACTGTCGTGTCGCGGGTGACGGCATTGATCGACGCAATGTTGGCCCGCGCGACATCGTCGACGTGCACGAAGTCGCGTCTCTGCTGCCCGTCCTCGAAGACCTCTGGCGCGTCACCACGGATGAGTGCCGAGCGGAAGATGCTGGCCACTCCGGCGTACGGCGTATCGCGCGGCATCCCGGGGCCGTAGACGTTGTGGTACCGCAGCGCGATCGCCCGTCCGCCGGTCTGATGGGCCCAGATGGTCGCGAGGTGCTCTTGGGCAATCTTCGATGAGGCGTAGGCGTTGCGTGGGTCGAGTGGGGCGTCTTCTTCGACGAGGCCGGGCGACAGGGGCTCGTCGCAGACCGGGCAGGTGGGGTCGAACTGGCCGGCCTCCAGTGCCTCGGCGGAGCGGGGTGGGGCCGGTTGGCGTCCGTGCTCGGAACAGTCGTAGCGACCTTCGCCGTAGACCACCATCGACGACGCCAGCACCAACCGGTCGACGCCGTGACGGGCCATTCCCGACAGCAGCACCGCTGTGCCGTAGTCGTTGTCGGCCACGTACTCGGGCATGTCCTGCAGATCCACACCCAGGCCCACCTTCGCGGCCTGGTGGCAGACCACATCGATGTCTTCCAGTGCGACGTCGACAGCTTCGGGGTTGGTGACGCTGCCCTGCACGACCTCGACAGGTGAGTCGCTGGGAAGGGTGGGGACGCGATCGATCAGCCGGACGTGGTGCAGACCCTCCAAGGCTGAGAGCACCACACGGCGACCGATGAACCCCAGGCCACCGGTCACCAGGATGCGCATGGGGTGACTCTGTCATGGTGAGTCGCTTTGGTCGACGGTGCGGCGTGCCGGGGTAGCCTCGGCACCATGCGCTACCTGACTCGTCCTCGTGCCCTGGTGCCCGGCTCTCTCACGAAGGCAACGGTTGCCCTGGCGGTTGGCGGACTGCTGGTGAGCAGCGCGTGGGACGTCGCAGATGCTCGTCCACCGGCGGAAAGTCAGCAGGTCAGCGTGCGTGCGGCCCCGAGTGTGGCGTCGCTTCAGCCCCAGATGATCCGGAAGCTGATCCCGTTCCACCACAAGCGCAAGATGCAGATGGCTCGGTACTCCAAGCGTCACTACGGCAAGCGCGGATACCTCTTGAAGCAGCCGAGGGTCATCGTGGAGCACTACACGGATGGCCCAACGATGATGAGCGCCTGGTGGACCATGGCCAACAACGGTCTGAACCGAGGTGAGTCCCCGGGGGTCTGCACCCACTTCATCATCGACGGACGTGGACGCATCTATCGAACGGTGCCGCTCGAACTGCGCTGCCGCCACGTCATCGGGCTGAACAACACAGCGATCGGCATCGAGCACGTCGGCACGTCGGACCACATGGTGATGAGCCGCGACCGGCAACGGAAGGCGTCGTTCCGGCTCACCCTGTGGCTGATGGCCAAGTACAACATCGCCGTGCGCAACATCATCGGTCACGGTGAGAGCTTGCTGAGCCCGTTGCGGTACGAGCGCTACAAGTCGTGGCGCTGCGAGACCCACACCGACTTCTCACACCGCACGATGCATCGGTACCGAAAGCAGATGCGTCGCATGGCTCGCGCCAACAAGGTACGGATCGGGCGCAAGCCGCACTGGGTCGATATCGGCTGCTGAGCCGGCTACGGAATCGGCTTCGGGGCATTGATTGGACCCTTGAGGGTGGACTTGCCGTACTCGGCGAAGTAGCGGGCGCCCGCGAGCTCCTCAATGACGTAGTCGGACAGGTCGAGGTCGGCCACCTGGATTCCGGGCCCGGTGAACTTCAGGTTCGCAGGCAGGCCATCGGCTCCGATGGTGACGAGCAGGCGGGTGCGGCTCTTGGAAAGGCGTTCGGTGTACCCCAGATCGGCTAGGTGATCTCGGAGCCCCAGCTCGAAGACTGCCACCGGGGTCGCCACGGTCGCAGCGATGCTGACGGTGTCGCCGGTGAACGAGGCTCCGGTTGCCCTGGCCCGCCTGACGAGGTCGATGGCCGGTGGGGTCGTCAGCGCGGCGCGTGACACCCCGGGCCGGACGCCGAAGAAGGGCTGGTATCCGGACCCTGCGACCCAGGTGCCCGCCTTCTGTCCCCTCTTGGGCGTGAAGCGGTACCACACCCGTCTGGGTTGGGATGAGACATGGAGCCAGTCCACCGTCGCGTCGCCGGTGAACCACGTGGTGGCCGGGCCTTCCGGCCTGTCGAACGTCGTCGTGATCTGCCAAGCCAGGGGCTTCCTCGTCCAGGTGCCGGTGGACGAGATGCGGGTTGCCTCGCCATCGACGACGTTCTGTGCGTCGCTGGTGAACGCGATTGCGTCCTCGCTGAGCATCGCGGCAACGGCGTCATCGAGAATGGTTTGCGCTTCCGCGGCCGACGGGTCGGTGCTGGGGTTGCCGGAGGCGGACGGGCTTCCCGAGCCCGGGCTGGCCGACGTCGACGTGGACGTCCGTGATGTTGATGGCTCAGGCGTCGTCGAGGCCGCCTCGGGTGAGCCGGTACAGCTCGCGACGAGTGTCAGCCCAGCCGCGACCAGTAGCGATACCGCTCGTCGCCGATGCACGGTTCCCCCGATCTGAGTCGAGAACACTAGCACCGGAGGATGTGCCCCAGATCAGAAGAGCACGAACAGCAGTGCGACGACGACGATGACGCCAAGGGTGATGTCGATAGCCAGACCCAGGGTGTGTGTGCGGCGCGTGTGGGCGCGTCGTGGCGTGGCCGGCGCACGGTAGATGTCACGGTTCTGATCGCTCGGCGTCGGAACCTGAAGTGGTGTGATGATCGCCATGAGACGACTCCCTTGTTGCGCGCCTGGTGGGATTCCCCGCCACATCTAGTCTTCTAGGGGCCGGCGGCGGGGGGCAGAGGCGAAGGTCACCGGCCGCAGGAAGCATCAGCACCGGCCGGGCGCGGAGGCGTTGTGATCAAGATGCCCGGCCCGTCGGTCGATAGTCCATCCATGACCACGCCCATGGATGGCGAGTTCGACTTCTTCGCAGCGCCGTCGAGCCAGACGGCGGTTCCCCCGCCGGCCATCCCCTCTGCCATGGCGCAAGCGCGTATCGGCCAATCGGCAGGGCGTCCCACCGTGGGGTCGGCCCCGCAGCCCCGGGCCTCACACTGGGCGAAGAGCGATACGACGTTCGGACCTGTGGGTCGCGTGATCGCGTCGATCGCGCTCATCATCCCGTTCCTCTTCCTCGGGGCAGCGGGGCTGTTCACGTTCGACCCCTTCGTGCTCGGTGGCGCCGGGATCTGGGCGTTTCTGATGATGACGGGGCTTCGCCAGGTGTGGCAGGCGGTTGAGCACCACCACCGACGCTAGAGGGTTCAGCGGGGCAGCAGGGCTAGACGAGCTTCGGGAACGAGGCGAGGAAGGTGATACCAACGATGGCCAGGGCGATACCGATGCCGAGGAGCGTCCACCGTGACTGCGCACGCGTCAGGCGCCCTGACATCGCGGTGAAGAACAGCACGGAGGCGAACAGAACGGTCAACAGGGTGTAGTTGTCACCGCGCTGGTTGTTGGCCAGCGCCTCATCAAACTTCGCGTCGGCTCGCGCATCCGCTTCCTCGGCCTGCGCCCGTTGGGGGATC
>JAHELE010000138.1 GCA_024644345.1 Actinomycetes bacterium
ATACGCGGTCGACGGTGGTGGCGTCGGAGGAGGGGGCGCGGGCTGCTGAGCGTGGGGCGGGTAAGGCGGCTGGTGCGGTGGTGGCGTTGGATCGGATTGCGGCGATGGTGGATGAGGCGACGGGGGCTGCTGAGGAGATCAGTATTGCGACGCAGCAGCAGCGGTCGGCGTCGGATCAGGTCGTGGTCGCGATGACCCAGGTCGCCGACGTCAGCCGCCAGTACGCGGCCGGCTCGAAGCAGACAGCCGCGGCATCGGCACAGATCACGGCCCTGGCGGCCGCGATGCAAGACTCCATTGCCACCTTCCAGGTCGAGGAGGGGGAAGAGACGGCTGAACCGATCGCGGACGATTTCCCCGCCGTCGCTCCTGAGGGTGTGAGCGTCCTCTAGCAGTGGGACTAGGGTCACCGTGTGACGTACGAATTCGAGACGATTGCCCTGCACGCCGGCCAAGAACCAGATCCTCTAACGGGTGCGGTCGTGCCGCCGATTCATCAGGTCTCCACCTTCAAGCAGGACGGGGTAGGCGGCTTGCGCGGCGGGTTCGAGTACAGCCGATCGGCCAACCCCACGCGTACAGCTCTTGAGGAATGCCTGGCCGCGATCGAAGGCGGAACGCGGGGCCTGGCGTTCGCCTCAGGGCTGGCGTCCGAAGACACCTTGCTGCGGGCAGTCTGCAAGCCAGGCGACCATGTCATCATCCCGAACGATGCATACGGCGGAACCTTTCGGTTGATCGCTCAGGTGATGACCAAGTGGGGAGTGGAGTACACGCCGGTTCCGCTGTCCGACCCCGACGCGGTTCGCGCCGCGATGCGTCCCACGACCACGGTGGTGTGGGTCGAGACGCCGACGAACCCGTTGCTGTCCATCGCCGACATCTCGGCTTTGGCTTCGATCGCCCACACTGCCGGGGCCCTGCTCGTGGTCGACAACACCTTTGCGTCGCCTTATCTGCAGCAACCACTGTCGCTGGGGGCCGATGTCGTCGTGCACTCCACGACCAAGTATCTCGGGGGCCACTCCGATGTGGTCGGAGGTGCGCTGGTGGCGTCCGACCCGGAGCTCGGCGAGCGTCTGGCCTACCACCAGAACGCCATGGGCGCTGTTGCCGGACCATTCGACAGCTGGTTGGTGCTGCGCGGCATCAAGACTCTCGCCGTTCGGATGGACCGGCATGGTGAGAATGCCGCAGCCGTTGTCGACCTGCTCACGTCGCACCCGCGGGTACGCCACGTCCACTACCCCGGTCTACCTGACCATCCGGGGCACGATGTCGCCGCCAAGCAGATGCGCGGGTACGGCGGCATGGTGTCGTTCCAGGTCGTCGGCGGTGAGCAAGCGGCCGTCGAGATGGTCAATCGCACCGAGGTCTTCACGCTGGCTGAGTCGTTGGGGGGCGTGGAGTCGCTGATCGAGCACCCGGGTCGAATGACCCATGCGTCAGCGTCCGGCAGTCCACTGGAGGTTCCTGGCGACCTGGTGCGACTCAGCGTCGGTCTCGAGCACTCGCACGACCTCGTGGCCGACCTGCAGAACGCGCTCGGCTGAGCCGACCCGTGCCGTCGCTCTACGTCTGTGCCGACTTCGGGTCGACCTTCACCAAGGTCGTGGCTGTCGATCCTGCGGGCCAGCTTGTCGCGACGGGATCATCGCGCACCACGGTGGACAGCGACGTCATGGAGGGCCTCGACGCAGCGCTCGTCGACGCCGGGATCTGTCTCGGGGACGGCATCGATGTGCTGGCGTGCAGTTCTGCAGGCGGGGGACTGAGGATCGCGGTGGTCGGATATGAGCGCGCGATCACGGCTGAGGCCGGATACCGAGTGGGACTTTCCGCTGGCGGGCGCGTGTGTCATGTGACGTCAGGTGAGCTGACGCCTGATGCTGTCGAAGAGCTGCGTGACGCTCAACCCGATGTCATCCTGCTCGTCGGCGGAACCGACGGTGGCAACGCCGAGGTGCTCGTACACAACGCCAGAGCAATCGCCAAGGCACGGCTCGGCCTTCCGGTCGTCGTGGCCGGTAACACCGATGCCGGTGACCAGGTGATTCGGATCCTGCGACGGTCGCAGACAGCGGTATCGATCGCCCACAATGTCCTGCCCAAGATCGGCGAGCTCGACCCTCGCTCTGCCCGCGAGGCAATCCGCGAGGTATTCATCAGTCATGTGATCGGCGGCAAGCACCTGTCCTCGCGGGTCGACCTGTCCAGCTGGGTACAGGCTGCCACGCCGGACGCGGTGCTCTCCGGCGTCGAGTTGCTGGCTGACGGAACTGAAACCTCTCCGGGCGTCGGCGACGTGGTAGTGGTTGACGTCGGTGGCGCCACGACCGATGTCTACTCGGTGACGTCGCCCGATCTTGACGACGATCCAGCTGAGCGAGAGGCCGTCGCGACGATGTGGCGCAGTCGCACGGTCGAGGGTGACCTGGGGGTCCGCTGGAATGCCCCCGGCATCGTCGAGGCGGCCGTTCGCGAGGGATTCCTGGACGACCAGGCGGCCACCCTGGTGGTTGATGCGGCCGAGGTCAGGCGCCGCAATCCGGGCTACCTGCCGGACACCGACGACGAGCGTGCCATCGACCAAGAGCTGGCCCGACTAGCGGCCGCGGTGGCCCTTCGCCGGCATGCACGGCCCCACACCGCCGGTGCGGTGCGGTATCCGGGCAAGGACCTCAGTCGGGTCTCGGTGGTCGTGGGCTCCGGCGGAGTTCTTCGGCACAGCCCTCCGGACGAGGCCGCCGCCTTGGTAGAGGCTGCCGTCTCCGATCCGGCCGGGGGGTGGCGAACACCCGAGCGGGCCCGTTCGATGGTCGACGGGCGGTACGTTCTGGCGGCCGCGGGGCTGATCGGCCAGGTGGACCGCGAGGCGGCGATGAGGCTGCTGCAGGGGTCGTTGATCTCGGGTCCGACCATCTAGCTCTGGGGTGATCCGCGCCGCAACGTCTCGGGCATCGCGAAAGCCGTGGCAGTGCCCATGAGGCACACGGCGGCAGTTGCGGCGAACGCCCAGGAGAACGAGAGGGTGTCGACCAGCACTCCGGCGATCAGCGGCCCCGCAAAGGCACCTAGATCTGACGACATCTGGAAGACGGCGATGGCCGGGCCACCGCGGCCATGGACGACATCGCCGACCACCGCTGTGCTACTCGTGCCGATCAGGGCCGACCCGAAGCCGAACAGCACCATGGCTACCGCATAGGGCGCGATGGCGTGTGATCCGGCCAGAACGATGAAGGCAACGGCCACCAGTACCGAACCGGCGATCAACGAGGGACGTCGCCCGCGCATGTCCGACGAACGGCCGGCGGGGATGAGGAGCACTCCTTGCGCGAGGGCTGAGATGAAGATCCCGATGCTGACCCAGGACTCTGACAGGAGCATCGCCTCAGTGACGAAGAGGGGAAGAACCGATCCGCGGATTCCGAACAGAGACCAGCCCGTGGCTAGGTTGTTGGTGATCGCCGCCCAATAAGCACGCTGACGAATGGCGACCGCAAAGGGAGTAGGAGGGACATCGGTTCCGGCCGTCGCCTCGCGCTCCTGCAGCTTGCTCTGGGCGAGAAACACCAGTCCGATCGACCCGGCGACCAGCAGCGTTGCTGAGTAGACGAAGAACGGCAGCCGAATGGAGATCGCGACGAGAGGGGCGCCGAACAGCGGTCCGGTTACGCCGCCGATCAGGAATCCCCCCTGGAATGCGAGCGCAGCCCGTCCCCTCTGGTCAGGCAGGACGACCCGCAGCAACAGCGCGTAGGCCGCAACCGTGAACATGGCCGACCCGATGCCTCCGGCCCCTCGAAGCAGAAGGAGCTGCCAGTAGTTCTGGGCGAGGCCGGCCATCGCGCTGGAGATTCCGACGATGAATATCCCTGTGCCGAGAATGAGACGCTCACCGGTGCGGTCCACCAGCCACCCGGCCAGCGGGGATGAGGCAAAACGAGTCAGCGCGAAGATCGAGACCACCGCGGCTGCGGCGGTGGTGGAGACCCCGAACTCCTTGGCGAAGGGTGCGATGACCGGAAACACGATGCCGAATCCCACGGCGACCGCGAACGCCACAGCGGTGAGGACGGCGACCTCGCGGGGGAGGCCCCGGAAGGTCGAGGCGACCCATTCCCGGGGTCTGGCGAGGAGGCGCACGAGCTGATCCAACCACCAGCTCGGCGGCCCTGAGCCGGATGGGTGGCACCGGCTTCAGAAGGGTGCGGTCAGCAGGGCTTTCGGCGACGATGAGGTGATGGTCTCCTGTGGCTCTGGTGTCGCGGTGGGGTTCGACCTCTCGCGGACTGCGGTCATCGCTGCGTCACGAGCGATGACCGAGTTGAGCGCGCCTCCTGAGTTCGCCTGCATCTTCGTGCGGGCGGCCAACCCGGCAGACGTGGCCGACGCCTTGTCGGCTGCGCAGCGGACCATCGGTGCCCGCCACAGCATCGGATGTTCTTCCTCGCATGGAGTGATCGGGGGTGGGCATGGCATCGAGGATGTCTCGGCCGTCAGCGTGTTCGTCGCAGCTGGCCCCGAGCTCACGGTCCGTTCGTTCCATCTCGAGGTGATGCCCACGCCGGAGTCGATAGCCGTCGTCGGTGTACCGCCGATCGAGCCAGATGACCAGGTGACGATCGTGCTGGCCGATGCCTACTCGTTTCCCGTCGAAGGGTTTGTCGAACAGTCGGCGCAGTCACTGAGTGGCCTGCCAATGGCAGGGGGCCTGGCCGTTGGTGGGCTGGGGTCTGGTTCGACGCGGCTGCTCATTGACGATCGGGTGGTCGACCGTGGTGCGGTGGGGCTGGTCCTCGGCGGGACCGCCTCGATCGGTGCCGTAGTGAGCCAGGGGTGTCGTCCCGTTGGCAATCCCATGACCGTCACCTCCTGCGATGGGAACGTGGTGCTCGAGCTGGCGGGACGACCTGCCCTCCAGCGGCTCGAGGACCTGTTACGAACGCTTTCGCCCAGCGACCAAGTCCTGGCCGGAACGGGCCTCCAGATCGGCATGGTGCACGACGAGTACGCCGATCACCACGAACAAGGTGACTTCCTGATCCGATCGCTCGTGAGGGTGGACTCCGAGCGGCGAGCTCTGGTGATCGCCGATGACGTGCACCTGGGTCAGACGGTGAGCTTCCAGCTGCGTGATGCCGACGCCGCTAGCCACGACCTGCACCACACCTTGGCCAGGTGGAGTGAGGGTCCGACCCCTGCCGGGGCGCTCCTCTTCTCATGCAACGGGCGAGGCGAACGATTCTTTGCGTCCAGCGACCATGACGTCACGACTGTGCGTGAGGAGCTCGGGGGTGCCGAGGTGGCTGGCTACTTCGCCGCCGGAGAGATTGGCCCGGTGGCCGGACGCAACCAGCTCCACGGATTCTCGGCCTCCGTGGTCGTGTTCGAGAACGAGTCCCACTCAGTGGTGTGAGGAGGAGCCCTCAGCCGTCCTGCAGTGGGGCAGAGGAGTCGACTCGCACTGTGAGCTCCTTGCCGTTGGGCAGCGTGTAGCTGATCTGGGTACCGATCGCCTGACCGTGCACCGCGCCGCCCAGGGGCGACTGCGGGGAGTAGACGTCGATCTCGTGGTGCCCCGCCTGCTCTCGGGACCCGAGCAGGAAGGTCTCGGTCTCCCCGTCGAGTGCTCCGCCGAGAAAGGTCACGGCGACTTCGTGCCCGACCTGCACGGTGCCGTCAGCCGCTGAGGGGGCGCCCACCTGAGCACTCTCGAGCAGGTGCCGCAGCTGCTTGATCCGGGCTTCCAACTTGCCCTGCTCCTCGCGGGCGGCGTGGTACCCCCCGTTCTCCTTGAGGTCGCCTTCCTCGCGGGCCGACGCGATCTTCTGGACCACCTCGGCGCGGCGGGTCGTGCTCAGCTCTTCGTACTCG
Organism: Actinomycetes bacterium; assembly: GCA_024644345.1. Classification (GTDB taxonomy): domain Bacteria; phylum Actinomycetota; class Actinomycetes; order JAHEKZ01; family JAHEKZ01; genus JAHEKZ01. The sequence continues at coordinate 5,881 of JAHELE010000138.1, forward strand.
GTCTTGAGCCGGTCGTAGGCGTCCTGGGAGAGCCAGGTGGTCATGCGGAGGGCTCCTTCGTCGTGGTTGACGTGGTCTTGGCACAGGTGGTTCGCTCACTCGTCGGCTGGTCGGCAGCTGTCGACGAATGCGCTGCTCGGCCGAGCCGTCACC
>JAHELE010000139.1 GCA_024644345.1 Actinomycetes bacterium
GTTCGGCGTCCGGTGGGTAGGTGACCTCCTCCAAGGTCAGGCCGTGCGGCGGCATCACCATGACCGATGACGACCGCTCAGTCTCAGCGAGGACGTCACCTACCCAGCTCGCCGGACGCCGGCCCTCCCCCACTGCCACGCAGGCTCCGACGAGCGAGCGCACCATGTTGTGGCAGAAGGCATCAGCGATGACGTTCGCCTCGATCGGAGTGCCGTCAGTCCGTTGCCACGCGAACACGCGAAGAGTGCGCACGCTGCTCGCCCCTTCGCGTCTGCGACAGAAGGACGCGAAGTCGTGCTCCCCCAGCAGCTGAGCGGCGGCTTCGTTCATGGCGTCGACGTTCAGTTGGCGCCGGTTCCACACAACGTCGGTCCGGCGAATCGGGTCGACCCCAAGCGGGTCGTCGCACAGCCGGTAGATGTATCGGCGCGACGTGGCACTGAACCGGGCGTCGAACCCTGGCGGCGCCTCGCCCACAGTCGTGACGCGCACATCAGCGGGCAGCAACCCCGTCAGCCGAAAGAGCATGCGCTCACCGTTCCCGGCCCACGCGGCCTGCGGCACGTCGCTGTGCACCACCTGCCCGTGCGCATGCACGCCGGCGTCCGTGCGTCCCGCCACGGTCAGGCCAGGTGGCTCGGGGAGTCGAAGCGCAACGGCTAGCGCCTCATCAAGCACACCTTCTACTGTGCGCAGCTCGGGCTGCTTCGCCCAGCCGTGAAACTCCGACCCGTCATAGCCGAGGTCGAGACGCAAACGCACGAGCCCGCTCCCCTCAGAGGGAACGGGCTCGTGGACGGACGATGCAGTCGTCAGGACTCCTTGGCCTCTTCAACTGTCTCATCATCTTCTGTCGCCTCGGCGGTATCGGCGTCTGACGTCTGCGACGCCTCGGCCTCGACCTCGACCTCGACGGCCTCGTCCGCTGCCACCTCTTCGGCTTCGACGGGCGCCGGAGCGGGCGCGTCTTCCTTCTTCGGCTTGCTCGCGCGGGTCTTGCGCTTGCTCTCGTCGAGACGCTCGACCAGCTCGATCACCGCCATCGGGGCGTTGTCGCCCTTGCGCGGACCGATCTTGGTGATGCGGGTGTAGCCGCCATCACGGTTGTCATAGGTCGGAGCGATCTCGGTGAAGAGCTCGTGCACGACGTTCTTGTCACGGATGACCGTCATCACCCGGCGCCGCGAGGCGAGGTCGCCCCGCTTGGCAAAGGTGATGAGGCGCTCAGCCAACGGGCGAACCCGCTTGGCCTTGGCCTCGGTCGTGGTGATGCGACCGTGCTCGAACAGCGCGGTAGCCAGGTTCGCCAGCATGAGCCGCTCGTGCGCCGGACTGCCGCCAAGACGCGGGCCCTTAGTGGGGCTTGGCATTTCTCGATCTCCTTGAGTTCAGTCAGGCGGTGGTTAGAGCTGCTCGTCCTCGACGTAGCCCTCGTCGTCGTCGTAACTCTCGACGATCGCGGACGGATCGAATCCGGGGGGGCTGTCCTTCAGGGCCAGTCCGAGGCCAACAAGCTTGGCCTTGACCTCGTCGATGGACTTCGCACCGAAGTTGCGGATGTCCATCAGGTCAGCCTCACTGCGGCTGGTGAGCTCGCCCACAGTGTGGATGCCCTCACGCTTGAGGCAGTTGTACGAACGCACCGTGAGATCGAGCTCTTCGATCGGAAGGGCCATATCCGCCGCCAGGGCGGCGTCGGCGGGCGACGGCCCCATGTCGATACCTTCGGCCTCGGCATTGAGCTCGCGGAACAGTCCGAAGAGCTCGACGAGGGTCTTGCCGGCAGAGGCGACGGCGTCACGGGGACGCATGGACGACTTGGTCTCGACGTCGATCACGAGACGGTCGAAGTCGGTGCGCTGCTCAACGCGGGTGGCCTCGACCTTGTACGACACCTTGAGCACCGGCGAGTAGATCGAGTCGACCGGGATGCGGCCGATTTCTTGACCGGCCTGCTTGTTCAGCTCGGCGCGCACGTAGCCACGACCGCGCTCGACGGTCAGTTCCATCTCGAGCTTTCCCTTGCCGTTGAGCGTGGCGAGAACGAGCTCGGGGTTGTGGACCTCGACGCCAGCGGGGGGCGCGATGTCTGCCGCAGTGACGACGCCGGGACCCTGCTTGCGCAGGTACATCACGACGGGCTCGTCGTGCTCGGTGCTGACAATCAGCTCTTTGATGTTCAGGACGAGGTCGGTGACGTCCTCCTTGACACCGGGGACAGTGGTGAACTCGTGCAGCACACCGTCGATACGAATCGACGTCACGGCTGCGCCAGGGATCGACGACAGCAAGGTGCGGCGGAGCGAGTTGCCGAGCGTGTAGCCGAAGCCAGGCTCGAGCGGCTCGAGAATGAACCGCGAGCGGTTCTCGTTGACAACCTCTTCAGCCAATGACGGCCGTTGTGCGATCAGCACGGGTAACTACCTCCGGGTCAGGGCGCCCACTATTTGACGCCTCGAACAGGTGCAGTGATCGGCGGTTGCCGGCCCCTGCGACGAACGGTAACGAGCGCTACTTGGAGTAGAGCTCGACGATCAGCTGCTCCTGCAGCTGAGAATCGATCTGCTGCCGTACGGGCAGCGTGTGCACGAGGATCCGCATCTTGGACGGGATGACCTCAAGCCAGGCCGGGATCTCTCGTTCTCCGGCCTCGGCTCGCGCCACCACGAAGGGCGTCAGCTCGACCGAGCTGGGCCGGACCTCGACGATGTCGTTGTCGGAGACACGGAAGGAGGGGACGTCGACCTTGCTGCCATTGACCATGATGTGGCCGTGACGGACGAGCTGGCGGCCCATGTCGCGTGACTTGGCGAACCCGGCGCGGTAGACAACGTTGTCGAGCCGCGACTCGAGGATGCGCAACAGGTTGTCGCCCGTCTTGCCCTTCTTCTGGTTCGCCTCTTCGTAGTAGCCACGGAACTGGCGCTCGAAGATGCCGTACATCTGCTTGGCCTTCTGCTTCTCACGAAGCTGCAGCAGGTACTCGCTGTCCTTGCTGCGTCCACGGCCGTGCTGGCCGGGAGGGTAGGGGCGTGCCTCGAACGGACACTTCGCGCTGTCGCACTTGCTGCCCTTGAGGTAAAGCTTCATCTTTGCGCGACGGCACTTGCGGCAGTCGGCTCCGGTGTACCTAGCCATGAAAGATCTGCTCCTGCTTCGAAGTCTCGGGGGTCAGACGCGACGGCGCTTGGGCGGCCGGCATCCGTTGAACGGAACGGGGGTGACGTCCTGGATGGACCCGACCTCGAGGCCGGCGGCCTGCAGGGCGCGGATCGCGGTCTCACGGCCGGAGCCCGGACCTTTGACGAAGACGTCGACCTTGCGCATGCCGTGCTCCTGAGCCCGGCGGGCGGCAGCTTCAGCAGTCATCTGCGCGGCGAACGGCGTCGACTTGCGGGAGCCCTTGAAGCCGACCTGGCCGGCGGACGCCCATGCGATCACTGCACCGGTCGGGTCGGTGATCGAGACGATCGTGTTGTTGAACGTGCTCTTGATGTGAGCGTGCCCGTGGGCAACGTTCTTCTTTTCCTTGCGGCGCACCTTCTTGGCGCCGCTCTTTGCCTTGGGGGGCATGTGCATCTACTCCTGGAGGTGATCGGTCCGCATCGTTGCGCCCGCTGCGCGGGCTGCGGAACGTGCGGCTACTTACTTGGTGACCTTCTTCTTACCGGCAACAGCCTTGCGCGGACCCTTGCGGCCCCGAGCGTTGGTGTGGGTGCGCTGCCCACGGACCGGAAGTCCGCGGCGGTGGCGAAGGCCCTCGTAGCTACCGATCTCGACCTTGCGGCGGATGTCAGCGGCTACCTCTCTGCGGAGGTCACCCTCGATCTGGTACTTGTCCTCAATCCAGTCGCGCAGCTTGACCAGCTGTTCGTCGCTGAGGTCTGCGGAGCGCATGTTGGGGTCGACGCCGGTCGCGGCGAGCGTCTCCTTCGAGCGCGTACGGCCAATGCCGTAGATATACGTCAGGGCGATCTCCATGCGCTTTTCGCGCGGGAGGTCAACGCCCACAAGGCGAGCCATGTTGCTCCTCTTTCACTGCCGAAGGTCTGTCGGCCGCACCGGTCCGCTGGCCGTTACCGGCGAGTGGTCTCCGGCCTTCGTCCGGAGGTGGCGTCCTGCAGGGGTCGGTGCCGTGGCACAGATCCCGCAGGGGTCGGGTGCAGCCCTGGGTGACTTGCTGGGACTTGCGGGGTTGTTCAGTTGTGGAATGCCCGGAGGCGCGTCAGTTCAGCCCTGACGCTGCTTGTGGCGCAGGTTCTCGCAGATCACCATGACGCGACCGTGCCGGCGGATCACCTTGCACTTGTCACAGATCGGCTTGACGCTCGGGTTGACCTTCATCGTGCTTGCTCCGGGGCTTGGGTGCGTCGACCGTGTGGTCGCCGCTCGAGGCGGGTCGTTGCGGTTACTTGTATCGGTAGACGATGCGTCCACGCGTGAGGTCGTACGGGCTGAGCTCCACCACCACGCGGTCCTCGGGAAGGATCCGGATGTAGTGCTGGCGCATCTTGCCGCTGATGTGCGCGAGGACCTTGTGACCGTTGGTGAGCTCGACCCGGAACATTGCGTTGGGAAGAGACTCGACGACGGTGCCCTCAATCTCGATGGCACCTTCTTTCTTGGCCATGGTTCCTTTCGCGCCCTCACGGGCGTTCACCTCGGGATGGATACACCTTCGAACTACCGGCGGTTGACTCCGTTCGCGCACCAGCCCCAGCCGCGGGGCGCGACGACACAGCGGCAACCAGCCGACAAGCACATGAGTCTACGGGAGAGGGCCGGTCAAAGGCCAATCCGCCCCGGACCATCCTCGGTCCCCTAGGCCTGTGACGAGATCCCGGTCGGCGGTGTCGACGCGGCGGCGCGCTCCGCCTTGTCGTAGACGTGTGAGCCCTTGGCCACGACTCCTGTCGCCACGACGGCGGCCGCCATGACCCACCAGGTCACCGAGGCAGCGACCCCGGCGGCGAGCAGGAGCACCTGCCCGTTCACGATCAGGATGAGCCCTCCGACCAGCGTGCCCATCACATGGTGTGGCAGACGGCCGGCGAGCCGGGCCGCGAAGGGGGCGACGACCACCCCTCCGGCCACCAGGCCGAGCACGGCGAACCAGGGCATGTCGTTCTCCAGCTTCTCTGCCCCGGTCAGGAATCCGGCTGAGGCGAAGAGGGCCACGAAGAACTCAGCGGCGTTGACGCTCCCGACAACCTTCCGCGGCTCGTGGTCGGTCACGGTCATCAGTGACGGGGTCACGACCGGGCCCCATCCCCCGCCACCGAGCGAGTCGACGATTCCACCGACTGCCCCGATCGGCGACAGCCACCATGCGGTGTGCCCGCGACGTGGCGCGGGCACCAGTCGGCGGTTGAAGCCGAATCGGAGGAAGATCACCATGCCGAGGACGAGGAGCAGACCCGACATCCAGGTCCTGGCAGCCGCCAGGCTGAGGTTGACCAGGACAACGGCCCCCACGAAAGCCGTCAATGCCCCGGGCACAGCAATCCGAAGAAAGGTCGCCGGGTCGACGTTTCCCCGTCGCCAGTGGGTCAGTCCACTGACGAAGGTCGTCGGCAGCTTCGCAGCGTGCGTTGCCGCTGAGGCCGCGGCAGCGGACACGCCCATGGAGAGCAAGATCGTCGCCGAGGTGACCCCGAACCCCATACCCAGGGTTCCGTCGACCAGCTGGGCCGCACCACCGGCGATGGCGAACACCGCAAAGAGCCACATCATTGACACCTTTTCCTAGTGATTTAGTAGGGAAGGCTGCCACACGACGCTCCATTACGCAATTCCGACCGATAAACTGGGGAATGCCGTCAGACGCTCAGGCGGGGGTGAGGACGCCCAGCGCACCGAGACGCTGGGCGCCGCCGTCGTGCGCCGTCAGCACCCACGGCCCTTCCGGGGTGATCGCCACCGTGTGCTCGAAGTGCGCCGACCACTTGCCGTCGACGGTCACGACGGTCCACTCGTCGTCGAGGGTCTTGGTGTGCCGACCGCCGAGGTTGACCATCGGCTCG
>JAHELE010000036.1 GCA_024644345.1 Actinomycetes bacterium
TCTCGCAGGCGCGTCCCCAGACGTTCTGGTCGATCGAGTACGGCGACTTCTTGTTGACATCAATCGGCAGACCGTTTCGCTCGGCGAACTCGATCGCCTTGTCACGCGTCATTCCCGAGTCGCGGACCGGCGCGATGACATCCAGGTCCGGGGCCAGGGCTCCGATTCCGACCTCGAAACGCACCTGGTCGTTTCCCTTTCCCGTGCAGCCATGCGCAACGGTGGTGGCCCCGTACTCCTGTGCCGCCCAGACCAGGTGTTTGGCGATGACCGGACGAGAGAGCGCCGACACCACCGGGTAGCGGTCCATGTAGAGAGCGTTGGACTGCAGGGCGGGTAGACAGAAGTCGTCGGCGAACTCCTGCTTCAGGTCGAGGACGACCGACTCCGCAGCGCCGCAGGCCAGCGCGCGCTCGCGAATGACCTCCATGTCTTCGCCGCCCTGTCCGACGTCACCAGCAACCGCGATGATGTCGGCGTTGCGCTCCTCGGCAATCCATCCGATGGCAACAGAGGTGTCGAGCCCACCGCTGTAGGCCAGCACTATGCGCTCTTTCATGATGAACTCCCTTTGTTCGATGACACGTGAGGTGAAGACATGGCTGGAAGTGGTGGCGAGGACTCGTTGCGCGCACTTTCGGCAGCTGCCAGTAGGTCTGAAGCGACGGCTGCGCCACCATCGGGCGACTGAGTTACCAGGAGCACCGTGTCGTCGCCGGCGATCGTTCCGATCACGCTTCTCAGCAGACTGTGGTCGATCGCCGAAGCCAAGAAGTGTGCCCCGCCCGGTGGTGTTCGCAGCACTGCCAGGTTCGCGGAGTGATCGGCCGAGACGAGCAGCTCGCCCAGCCGTCTTGTGAGCCGCTCCATCGCCGCGTGCTCCTCGTCAGCCACCGCGAGCACGCGGGATCCGCCTTCCGACGCAACGGCGTAGACCAGATGACCATCGGAGGTACGTACGCGAACAGCGCCTAACTCGTCGAGGTCACGTGAAAGGGTGGCCTGAGTGACGTCCACGTCGTCAGCGGCCAGCAGACGCGCCAGGGCGGCCTGTGACCGCACCTCGTTGGCTCCCAAGATCTCGATGATGCGTTGCTGCCGGGCGGCCTTGGTTCGGGGCACGGTCATGACCTCACTCCTCGGGCCGACCCATCCGCGTCGTCGCCGACGACGACGGTACCGATACCGGCATCTGTGAAGACCTCCAGCAGGAGTGCATGGCGGACCCGCCCGTCGAGAACGTGTGCCTCGGCCACCCCGTTCTGAACAGCCGTCAGGCAGGCCGTGAGCTTGGGGATCATTCCCGAGGACGCCGAACGGATCATCGGCTCGAGCTGTGCCGGGGTGATGCGGCTGATGATCTCGCTGGTGTCGGGCCACCTGGCGAACACTCCCGGTACGTCGGTCAGCACGACGAGCTTGCGAGCCCCGAGCTCGACGGCGAGTGCTGCGGCGGCAGTATCGGCGTTGATGTTGTAGGTGGCGCCGTCCGCACCGCGAGCCACACTCGACACCACTGGAACCAGCCCGTCGTCGAGCACCGTCTGCACGAAGTCGGCATCGACAGCCGCCAAGTCTCCGACCTGGCCGAGGTCGACGTCTTCGCCCTCCGTGGAGGTCGTACGCCGCGTTGCCGTGAACAGATGGGCATCTTCCCCCGACAGGCCGATGGCCAGCGGCCCGTGCTGGTTGATCAGACTCACGACCTGCCGTTGCACTTGTCCCGTGAGCACCATGCGAACGATGTCCATCGCCTCGGGTGTGGTCACCCGGAGGCCATCGATGAATGATGTCTCGACCCCGAGACGCTCGAGCATCTGCGAGATCTGCGGTCCACCGCCGTGGACGACGACCGGCCGCATCCCCACTCGCCGGAGAAAGACGATATCGGAGGCGAACGATGCCTGCAGGTCTTGGTGGATCATGGCATTGCCGCCGTACTTCACCACCACCGTGGCGCCACTGAACTTCTCCAGCCACGGCAGGGCCTCGGCCAACGTGGCCGCCTTGCTCGACGCCCCGGAGTGGGTGGCGTCGGCAGGGTGAGTGATCACAGGTTGTGGTGCCGTCATGATGAGTACGCCGAGTTCTCGTGGACGTATGCCGCGGTGAGGTCATTGGTCCACACCCACCCGATGGAATCTCCGGCACCCAGATCGATGTCGATCGTCACCCACTCGGCGGAGAGGTCGACAGTCGGCTGCACAGGGAGGGCTGCACCGGACGCCGCCACTTGTGCTCCGTTCATCGTCACCGCAAGCGCATCGACATCGAACGTTGCATCGGTGGTGCCGACCGAGGCCAGCACCCGCCCCCAGTTGGGGTCTTCGCCGTGGATAGCGCACTTCACCAAGTTGCTGCGCGCCACAGAGCGCGCCACCGTGACTGCCTCTGCCTCCGTCGCGGCGCCGGTCACGGTGATCTCGATCCGCTTGCCGGCCCCCTCGGCGTCGGCCAGCAGCTGAAGGACCAGATCGCGGCACACCTCGATGAGCAGCTCGAGGAAGGTGTCCTCTTCCAGGTCCCGACCGACCATGACCGAGGAGGCACCACTCGCCATGGCGATGACAGCGTCATTGGTCGACATGCAGCCGTCGGAGTCGAGCCGGTCGAAGGTCAACGACGTGGCGGTCCGGAGCGCCGCGTCCAGCGTGGCCGGAGCCACCGAGGCATCCGTCGTGATGACCGCGAGCATCGTCGCCAAACCAGGGGCCAGCATCCCTGCTCCTTTGGCCATACCACCGACCGTGATCCCGGACCGGCTGGATGAGGCTGTCTTTGGCCTGGTGTCCGTCGTCATGATCGCCGAAGACGCAGTGCTGCTTCCCGACACGTCCAGCCGATTGGCAGCCGTTTGGACGCCTTTGGTCAGCAGAGGCATCGGAAGGCGGACTCCGATCAGCCCCGTGGAGCACACGGCTACGTCGCCTGCATCACAGCCCAGGGCCTCCGCGGCCACCTGCGCGGTGGTCGCCGCGTCCCGGGCTCCGCCCGGCCCGGTACATGCATTGGCGCCGCCAGAGTTGAGGACGACTGCGCGCAGGACGCCGTCCGCGACGGCGCGGCCGGTCCACTCCACGGGAGCTGCCCGCACCCGGTTGCGCGTGAGCACTGCAGCCGCACTCAGCTCGGGACCGTCGTTCACCACGAGAGCGACGTCCGGAGCGCCGCTGGCCTTCAGGCCCGCGGCCACCCCGGACGCCCTGAACCCGCGAGAGGCGGTGACTCCCCCTGTCGTGGCGTCCCCCGTCACGGCGCCACCCCCTCAGCGGGGAGCCCGGACCCTTCGCCGAGCCCGAGCACGATGTTGGCGTTCTGGATCGCCTGACCGGCAGCGCCCTTCACCAGGTTGTCGATGGCGCTGATCACGACGACGCGCCCAGCCGACGCGTCAACGGCGACCTGCAGATGGGCGGAGTTGCACCCGAGCACGTCGGCCGTGCGCGGCCACCGACCCGGCGGAAGGACATGGACGAAGGCCTCGTCCGCGTAGGTGTCCCGCAGACACCGCCACACGGCGTCACTCGTTGCCTCTGGTGAGACCGGGGCCGAGGTCGTCGCCAGGATCCCGCGCGACATGGGCGCGAGCATGGGGGTGAACGAGACCGTCAACGCCGCTCCCGCAGCTGCGCCAAGGGTTTGGGCCATCTCCGGGGTGTGCTGGTGCAGCCCGCCGGCCTTGTAGGCCGAGACCGAACCCATCACCTCTGATCCCACCAGCTGCTGCGACGTCGCTCTCCCCGCCCCGGAGGTACCGGAGGCGGCCACCACCACGACGTCACGCGGAAGGGCCAGCCCCGCACGAAGCAGCGGTGCCATGCCAAGGGCGACCCCGGTCGGATAACAGCCAGGGTTCGCTATCTGTCGCGCCGTCAGGATGGCCTCGCGGGCCCCATCCAGCTCGGGGAGTCCGTACACCCATGCACCCGCGTGGCGTGAACTGCCCGAGCCTCCGTAGTAGTCGGCCCACGCCTGCGGGTCGACCAGACGGTGGTCGGCGCCCAGGTCGACCAGCACCGGAGCGCCGGGCCCTGACAGTCGCGCGGCCACCTGGCCGGAGTGCCCGTGGGGCAGGGCGAGGAATACGACGTCGGCCTCGTGGAGGGCACGGCCGTCGAGAGCTGTATCGAGCGACATGATCGGACGGTCAGCCAGGCGGGGCAGATGACCATGGACCTCGCCGAGGCGTCGACCCGCCGAGGTGGACCCCACCACGGGACCGATGCTCATCGAGGGGTGCGAGCCCAACAGCCGCAACAGCTCTCCCCCGGCATAGCCCGATGCCCCCACGACACCTGCCAGGACGCCCATATGCAGAACTATACAGACTAGTGAATAGATCTCGAAGCCAGGGTGGTTCAGGTGCGCAGGGTCGCCCCGGTGGCACGCCCGGCCTCCGCAACGGCCTCGGCACGCACCGCGGCGACCTCGTCAGCGGTCAGGGTGTGGTCCGGCGCACGAAGTCGCAGCGCGAATGCCAGCGATCTCTTGCCCACGCCCACCTGCTCGCCGGCATAGACATCGAACAGACGAACGGACTCGACCAGCGCACCACCCCCTCGCACCAGGGCCGCGGCGACATCGGCGGACGGCACCTCGGCGTCGACCACGAGTGCGAGGTCTTCCTTGGCCACCGGCTGGGTGGACAGAACCGGGGCCACCGTTCGCACTTCGTCGGTGGGCGCCAACAGCTCGAGGTCGAGCTCCATGGCGACCGTCCGCTCGGCGAGCCCGAACACCGTCACTACCTGCGGATGCAATTCGCCGGCATGCCCGACGAGGGTGTCCCCGCTCCACAGTGCGGCGCACCGACCTGGATGCCAGGGCGCGTGCTGGTCGGCCACCGGCCTGAGATCAACGCCGCAGGCCTCCGCAACGATGCGGGCAGCCTCGACCGCATCGCCCCACGAGGCTTCGCGTCCCTGACCCCACCAACCCGACCGCTCACGGTCACCAGCCAGCACGACAGCGACCCGCAGGGGTTGGCGAGGAAGGAGGGCGTTCAGTGCGTTCAGCTCATCCGACGTCGGACGTCGGTCGACGACGGGGCGAGGCGGGTCGGGCTCTTCGTTCACGCGATCGGGCCGGTAGACATGACCCATCTCGAACAAGGCGACGTCCTCGGCACCCCTTCCGATGTTGCGGCGCATGGTCGAGAACAATCCGGGGAGCAGCGAGGTGCGCAGCTGTGGCTCTTCATCGGACAACGGATTGGCAAGCACGAGCGCTCGACGCCGGTCGTCATCGTTGTCGAGGCCCAGCGCGTCATGCACGGCCGGCGACAGGAACGGGTAGGTCTGGACCTCGACGTACCCAGCTCCGGCCAGCGCCATGCCACATCGGCGACGGAGCCGCTGGGCATGGGTGAGACCAGAGCTGACCGGCGCCTCGGGAAGCGAGGACGGGATGTGCTGGTATCCGTGCAGCCGGGCAACCTCTTCCACCAGGTCGGCCGACGCGGTGAGATCAGGTCTCCAGGTCGGAACAACCACGTCCACCATGTCCTCGCCGACCGGTGCCACCTCGCAACCGATCCTCTCGAGGTAGCTGACCACGGTTTCGTCCGAGAACCGCACGCCCACCAGCCGGGATGCGGCCTGGGGGTGGAAGCGCACAGTTGTGGGCACCACTGGCTGCGCCACGACCGTGCGGCCAGGATCGACGCTCGCGCCACCCAGCTCGGACAGCAGGGACGCCGCACGCTCGGCCGCTGCTTCCTGGAGCGTGGGGTCGACCCCTCGAGCGAACCGCCGAGAGGCCTCGCTCGGCAGCTTGTGGCGACGGGCGCTGCGCGCGATCGTCGAGGCGTCGAAGTGAGCGGCCTCGATCACGATGTCGGTGCTGTCCCGGTCGATCTCGGTGGACGACCCACCCATCACACCCGCGATCCCGATCGGCCCTGAGTCGTCGGTGATCAGGAGGTCGTCGGCGACGACATCTCTGAGGACGTCGTCGAGTGTGCGCACCTTCTCACCGGGGGTGGACCGACGCACCACAATGGGGCCGGACAGCCGGGTGCGGTCGTAGGCGTGCAGTGGCTGCCCGAGTTCCAGCATGACGTAGTTGGTGATGTCGACCGCCAACGAGATCGGCCGCAGACCGGCAAGCCTCAGGCGCTGCTGCATCCAGTGAGGTGCCCCGACGGTGGGCTTGAGACCGGAGACGGACCGCAGGACGAATCGATCGCAAGCCTGGGAGTCGACCACCTCGACCGGCCATGACTCGTCAGCGTCTTCGGTCACCTCCTGCACCGGGTCGTTAAAGGGAAGGTCGAAGGCGGCCGCACACTCTCTGGCCACTCCGCGCATCGACAAGGCATATCCACGATCGGGTGTCACAGCGATGTCGAGGACATCGTCGCGCAGGCCTAGAGCCAGCACCGCGTCCTGGCCCGGAGTCCCGACGTCACCGGGAAGCACCCAGATCCCATCATGTTCGTCACCGGTCGCCAGCTCGCTCGGCGAGCAGATCATCCCGTCGGAGACGTGTCCGTACGTCTTGCGGGCGGAGATGGCAAAGCCTCCGGGCAGCACCGCCCCGGGCAGTGCGACAACTACCAGATCACCTTCGAAGAAGTTGCGGGCGCCGCAGACGATTCCCCGACCGTCGGGCACACCAGCCGAACCCCGCTCATTGTGCTCGCCGACATCCACCCGGCACCATCGAACAGTCTTGCCGTTGGAGTGTTCCTCCTCCACGAACGTGAGCACACGTCCCAGAACCAGGGGCCCGACCAGATCGGCACCGACGTGGTCGACGGTCTCCACCTCGAGCCCGACGGCGATAAGTCGCTCCGCCACGTCGCGCGCCATCACGTCTGCCGGAAGCTCGACCAGATCTCGCAGCCACGAAAGCGGTACACGCATCAGACTTCCCAACCGAACGGCAAGGTGAAACGCACGTCACCCTCGACCATGTCACGCATATCTTCAACACCGTGCCGGAACATCAGCGTGCGCTCGATCCCCATCCCGAAGGCAAAACCGGAATACTCGTCGGGGTCGATGCCGCAGGCGACAAGCACCTTCGGGTTGACCATGCCGCAGCCACCCCACTCGATCCACCCCTCGGACGAGCAGGTACGACACGGACGGTCGGCGTTTCCGACCGACTCTCCGCGACAGACGAAGCATCGAAGGTCGAGCTCGGCGCTCGGTTCGGTGAACGGGAAGTACGAGGGCCGGAGCCGGGTACCGATCCCCTCGCCGAACATCGCCGCTGCAAAGTGGTCCAACGTGCCCTTCAGATGCGCCATGGTGATTCCGCGGTCGATGACGAGTCCCTCCACCTGGCTGAACACCGGGGTGTGCGTGGCATCGAGCTCGTCGGTGCGGAAGGTGCGACCTGGGCAGATGACATAGATCGGCGGTGACGACGTCAGCATCGTGCGTACCTGAACCGGCGAGGTGTGCGTTCGCAGAACCACCCCCGAGTCAGGCGAGCCGATGAAGAACGTGTCGGTCATCTCGCGTGCCGGGTGGGCGGGCGGCATGTTCAACGCGTCGAAGTTGAACCACTCGGCCTCGACCTCTGGCCCCTCGGCAACCTCGTATCCCATTCCGATGAAGAGATCGGCGATCCGCTCCTGCAGGGTCGTCAGGGGGTGACGTGCCCCGCGCGGCCGAACGTCCCACGGCTGCGTCACATCGACCCGTTCCTCGACCAGCACCCGGGCGTCACGCTCGTCATGGAGGGTTGCTTGACGCTCCTCGAGCGCGGTCTTGACGAGGCCCCTTGCTCGACCGATCCGTTGGCCAGCCTCAGCACGGGCCTGGGGCGGGAGTGCACCGATTTCGCGGTTGGCCAGGGACAGTGGCGACCGGTCACCCGCGTGCGCCAGGCGTACCTGCTTCAGCTCGTCGAGCGTGGAGGTGGCGGAAATGGCAGCCAGCGCCTCGTCGACGGCGCGCTGCACCTCGTCGGGGTGCAGCGCGGTCACCTCGACAGGGTCGAATGACGAGTTGGGGGCGGACATCGGGCGTCGACTCCTCGTGCTGGGGTGGCGCTGAGTCTAGTCGGCGGGGTCGTTGTCGCTGACGGACAGTTCGGCCACCGGATCGCCGACGGGAAGGACGACGACAAAGCGCGCGCCACCTTCGGGAGGAGGGACGAGGGCAATCCGGCCACCGTGCGCCTCGACGATGCCGTTCACGACATACAGCCCCAGCCCGGTTCCACCACGGTCGGAGCCCTTCCAGAACCTGCCGAAGATCCGGTGCGCCCTTCCGGGCGGTATCCCAGGACCTTGGTCGGCAACCGACATCACCAGGCCATCGGGGTCCTGCCGCACGGTCAGCGTGATCGTGCCCTCACCATGACGAAGCGCGTTCTCGATCAAGTTGTCGAGCACCTGCCCCATCTTGTCGGGGTCGACCCACACGTCGGGCAGATCGTCATCGGCATCGATCGCGAAGCGTGCGGCGTCGACACCCGCCGCCTCCCGAGCATCCACCCGCTTGCCGACCAGGGCACTCAGGTCCGTGGGTACCCGGCGCAGCTCGAGGCGTCCGGCATCGATCCGCGCCACGTCCAGCAGCTCGGCGATCAGTCGGGTCAGGCGATCGGCGTCGCTGTCGACGGCCTCGAGCATCAGGCGACGCTGATCCTCGGTGAAGCGGTCCCACTTGGCAAGGAGCGTCGCGGTGAACCCCTTGATCCCTGTCAACGGTGACCTCAGCTCATGGGCGACCGTCGCAATCAGGTCGGCATGCTCACGTTCGGCACGGTCACGGGCCTCGGTCCCCCGAAGGCTGACCACCACGCGGTCTACCGGTGCCCCGCGGCTGGCACGCACGTAGGACGCGGTCGCCAGAACGTATCTCCCGTCCGGCAGCTGGAGGACTCTCTCTACCTGGCGGGTACGGGTGGAGAGCCCTCCGAAGGGATTGGTCACCTGCCACCAGTCACGCCCCGCCGCGTCCGACAAGGGCAACGCGTCGGACAGCGCTAGACCGATCATCTCTTCCCGGTCGACCCCCAGGACTCTTCCGGTGGACGCGTTGCAGCTCACGACGATTCCATCTGCGCCGACGACCACAATGGCGTCAGGGATCTCGTCGTAGTCGGGAGCAGGCGGAAGCAACGACATGGTCAGATTCTGACAGGACCGGTGCAGGGTTGAGCAGAGCCGCACGGGCGGTTCGTCACGAGGTTCCCAGATCCGAGCACCCGCAATGCTCGCCGGGTCTCGGTCATCATGACCGTTGTACCCGGGCACTTGCATACAGGCACAGGGCAGCGGCCGTCGCCACATTGAGGCTCTCAGCCCTGCCGTAGATGGGGATCCGCACAACCGCGTCAGCCGCCGCGACGAGGGCATCGGTCACCCCCCACGCCTCATTGCCGAAGACCCAGGCGACGGGGCGGTCGCGCTGTGTGACGGCGCTCTCGAGCTCGTGATCGCCGGTGACGTCGGTGACCAAGAGGGCCAGGCCAGCGTCGCGTAGCCCCGTGATCGCAGCCGGGATCGAGACGCCGGTAACCACCGGAAGGTGAAAGAGGCTGCCGACAGAGGCGCGAACCACCTTGCCGTTATAGAGGTCGATCGTGTCGCCCGCAAAGACCACCGCATCGGCACCGGCGGCGTCCGCCACCCGCAGGACCGCGCCGGCATTGCCGGGGTCGCGCACATCTGCCAGAACTGCCACCAGACGAGGGCCACCATCGATGACTGAGGTGAGGCTCACGTCCACGAAATCCACGACAGCGACCAGCCCCTGGGGGGTGACGGTCTCAGACAGCACGGCAAGCACCGCATCGGAAGCCCAGAGAACCGGAACGCCAGTGTCGTGCGCTCCCGTGATCAGATCGGGATGTCGTTCTGCCGCGTCGGCCGTGACGATCAGCTCGACGACGTGGGCCGTGTCAGCTCGATGGGCAGCGAGTGCCTCACGTACCGCCTGCGCCCCCTCGGCCAGGAACCGCCGCTCGTCGGCACGCGAAGCACGACGGGCGAGCCGCCGGATTCGCCGGACCCTCGCGGAGCGCGGATCGGTGAGCTCGGGGCTCGCCACGTCAGTGACTGCCGAAGAATCGAATGCCGGGTGGCAGGTCAGGCCGCCGGCGCGTTGCGATCGGCCGGCAGTGCCGCTTTGGCGGTCTCGACCAACGACGCGAACGCGTTCGGATCGTTGACAGCCAGCTCAGCGAGCATGCGACGGTCAACCTCGAGCCCCGATGCCTTCAGACCCTGCACGAAGCGGTTGTACGTCAGGCCGTGCTCTCGCGAGGCTGCGTTGATTCGCTGGATCCAGAGTCGACGGAAGTCACCCTTGCGGGCCTTACGGTCGCGGTACGAGTACCCGAGCGAGTGGGTGACCTGTTCCTTCGCCTTGCGGTAGAGCCGGGACCGCTGTCCGCGGTAGCCCTCTGCCCGGGCGAGGGTGGTACGACGCTTCTTCTGGGCGTTGACTGCGCGCTTGACGCGTGCCATGAGTTCTCCTGCTGTTCTAAGGGCCGGTGGGACGTGTGGAAGCGATCGACTCAGCGACCGAGCAGCCTCTTGACCTTCTTGGTGTCGGCCTTGGACAGTTCGACGTCGCCTGCGAGGCGGCGGGTGCGGCGGCTCGACTTGTACTCCAAGAGGTGGCGACGGTTGGCGCGCTGACGCATCAGCTTGCCGCTTCCGGTGACCCGGACGCGCTTCTTGGTGCCGCTGTGCGTCTTGTTCTTCGGCATGACTTCCTTCTCCAGGGTGCGGTGCGGGTGCTCGAGGGGATCACCTGCGGGGGCGGTCGGCCAGGTGGCCGCGTGTTCTAGGTCTGGTCACTCGTCTCGGCTGTGGCGTCGCTGCTGGTTGAGCTGGCCTCAGCTGCGACAGCCGCTTCTGCATCGTGCTTGCGCGTCTCACGTTCGGTCCGTTGCTCCGCCATGACATCGGCCTTGCGGCGGGTCGGGCCAAGAACCATCACCATGTTGCGACCGTCCTGCTTCGGCGACGACTCGACGAAACCGATCTCTGCGACGTCCTCGGCCAGCTTCTGGAGCAACCGAAAACCGAGCTCGGGACGACTTTGCTCACGACCACGGAACATGATGGTGATCTTGACCTTGTCGCCAGCCTTGAGGAAGCGGACCACATGGCCCTTCTTCGTCTCGTAGTCGTGCTGGTCGATCTTGGGGCGCAGTTTCATCTCTTTGATGATGGTGTGGGCCTGGTTCTTGCGGGCCTCACGGTCCTTCATCGCAGACTCGTACTTGAACTTGCCGTAGTCCATGAGCTTGGCGACCGGCGGACGCGCCATCGGGGCCACCTCGACGAGGTCGAGGTCGGACTCCTGGGCGAGCCGCAGGGCATCCTCGATCCGGACGATTCCGACCTGTTCGCCGTTCGGACCGACCAGTCGCACCTCGGGGACGCGGATCCGGTCGTTGATGTGGGTTTCGGTGCTGATGGGCACTCCTTCGTTCGGCTGACAACGTCGCGGTAAGGCGTCGGGCAACCCGGGCACGAGAAAGGGCCCCGTGCCAGCGCGGCGGGGGCCCTCACGGTCGTGATCCACGTGCCGGGTCGCCCGGCTCGCGCACCACTGTGCTGACGACGCTCAAGGAGCGCCTCCAGCACTGACCGAACCCGACGACCTGTCGAGCAGCTCCGACGGAGCCTGGCGGTCGATGCGGGTGGGAGGCGGGCCTCCACTTGCAGATCCGGCGACGAACCGGATCGGTCAAGGTGAGAGGCTACCAGGATGACCGCCCACTCCCCCAAATCGGACACCCCCGGGCCGCGCACCGCGGCGGCTGACGGTCTCGACGGGGCCGCTGCAGCCGAAGCGGCGCTACGCGACATCGGCGACGTCCCCGCCGTCGAGGTGGTGACGACCGTGGCACTCCACCTGATGAGCGCCGCCGCCGTGAAGCTGGGCCTAGGCTCCGGTTCTCCGGAGGGCCGCGAACCGGACGACGTCGTCGACCTCGACGAGGCGAGAACCTTGATCACCGCGTTGGCCGGCCTGGTGACCGCCGGCGCGCCCAGACTGGGCATGTTTCACGCCGCCCCACTGCGCGATGGCCTCAAGACGCTGCAGTTGGCTTTTCGTGAAACGTCGCCGAGCCCTGATGCACCGGGAGACGGCCCTGGAGAAGATCTGACCGGAGCGGTCTACCCCTAGCCGGCCGGCTCAGACACCGGCTCGGCAGCCCGCGTGAGTGGGTAGATCACCGCAGCAAGCAGACCACCGACAGCGGGCGCGAGCAGGAAGACCCACACCTGCTCCAGAGCCGTCCCTCCGGCAAAGAGCGCCGGACCGAATGAGCGAGCCGGATTGACCGATGTTCCCGTGAGTCCGATCCCAATCAGGTGCACTGCGCTGAGCGCGGCCCCGATACCCAAACCCGCCATCGCGGCGTTGGCTGCTTTGTCGGTGATCAGGAGGACGGCCAGCACGAAGATCGTCGTGAGCAGCGTCTCGATCACCAACGCGCCCTGCAGGTTGACACCTGCTCCGGCCCCGTAGCCATTTGACCCCAGGGCACCGGTCTGGTCGACGACGTCGAAGTGCTCGACACTGAGCCAGAGCACGAACGCACCAGCCACTCCGCCGATGAACTGCACGACCACGTACAGACCGCCGACCAGTGCGTCGATCCGTCGGGTGACGATCATGGCGATGGAAACAGCCGGGTTGAGGTGACAGCCACTCACCGGACCGAATGCATACACCCCGAAAGCCAGGACGAGACCAAAGGCCAGTGCAACAGCGACCAGACCGAAGCCGACGGCACCGGCCACGACGGCAGTGCCGACGGCCACGAAAACGAGGACGAAAGTTCCGATGAATTCGGCGAGCAGCTTGCGTGTCAGGTCATCTGTCATGCGCTAAGAGTGGCAGAGCCTTCACGGTGGCACGGGCAATACGTTCGGCGTGTCAGGCAGTTCCGCGGCGATCCGAACCCTCAACCCGCCCGGAAGCAGCTGCGACAACACCCGGTCGGCGGCGAGATCGGCCACCAAGGACTCGACCCAGGTCTCCCCGTCGCCCGGAACGGCCAGTGTGAGGATCGCCGCCAGCGATGATCCGGGGTCGACCGGCTGCAGCCCGGCACCGGTGATCTGCCGCAGTCCCACGAGATGGCCACGAAGCGCCTGGATCAGGACCGGATCCTCAGCCACGCCCGCAGGGTGGCGAGCCATCGCCGCCAGAAGCAGCAGCTCCTGCCCGGCGATCGCGAACGGCACTGGTCCCGCGATGTCGACCAGCAGCGTGTCCGCAGCCTCGTCGAGTGCCGCCCTCGCCGCCAACGGAGCGGCCAGCGGGACAGGACGTGCATCCGAGCGCCACCTGGTCATCGAGTCCGCCGCACTGAACGCAAGGAGGGCACGGCCACCTCGCTCGTCAGCGACCAGGACCGTCGCCATGGTCGACCGTTTCTCGTGCGCACGACCGGTGTCGTCGATCGCGGCCTCGTCCAGAACCGCCACAACAGGCACCAGCAGCCGCGCTTGGGACAGGGCCGCGAGAACGGCCTCCCCCGAGCCAGTGCCGGACGTCAGCGCAGTCAGTTGTGCCACCAACGTCTCGGACGCCGAGCCGTCGTCGTCGGGGATCGGCGGCGTCGGGACGGGGACGCCGGAGAACTGCGGTTCGGGCGACCTGTCGGTCACAGTCGACACGCGTGGATGTCGGTGACCAAGATCCCCCGCGCTCCGAGTTCGTAGAGCTCGTCCATGACCCGGTTCGTGTCAGGGCGGGGCACCAGCGCACGAACAGCAACCCAGGCCGGGTCGTGCAGCGGTGAAATGGTGGGCGACTCGATACCAGGGGTCAGCTCGCAGGCCTGCTCGACCAGCGCCGAAGGCACGTCATAGTCCATGATCACGTAGGTCGCGGCCACCATGACGCCATTGAGTCGTCGCTGCATCTGATCGACGGCGGTCTCAACTGCCGGGTCGTTGACCGGGGCTCCGTTGCCGCGGATGAGAACGGCCTCGCTCGTCAGGATGGGTTCGCCGAACACCTCCAGGCCGGCTTGGCGCAACGTTGATCCGGTCTCCACCACGTCGGCGATGACATCGGCGACTCCGAGGCGCACGGACGTCTCGACAGCACCGTCGAGCCGGATCACCGACGCTTCGACGCCGCGTTCGCTGAGATAGCGGTCAACCAACCCCGCGTACGACGTGGCCACTCGCAGGCCGGCGATGTCGGCAGTCGTGGCGGCGGTACCCGGCATGGCCGCGAACCTGAAGGTGGAGGCGCCGAAGCCCAGCGGCATGAGCTCGTGGGCCTCCACTCGACTGTCGAGGAGCAGGTCGCGTCCGGTGATGCCGACGTCGAGCTGCCCCGACCCGACGTAGGTGGCGATGTCGCGGGGGCGGAGAAAGAAGAACTCTGTGTCGTTCTCAGGGTCATGGAGCACCAGTTCTCGAGCCTGTGTGCGCTGGCGGTAGCCCGCCTCTCGCAGCATGTGCGAGGCCGGATCGGCCAACGATCCCTTGTTCGGGACGGCGACGCGGAGCATGACGTTCCTTCCGAGCTTTCGCTGAACTGGTGACGCCGGGGCGTGCTGCGGCGTCCGGTGGTTAGAGCCTGCGGTACACATCCTCAAGGGACAGGTCGCACGCGACCATCATGACCTGGGCGTGGTACAGCAGCTGTGCAAGTTCCTCGGCTGCCCGATCGGCTCCTTCATACTCCGCAGCCATCCAGGCCTCGGCGGCCTCTTCGACCAGCTTCTTTCCGATCTCGTGCACCCCGGAGTCGAGGAGTCGGACGGTTCCCGACCCCTCTGGACGGAGCAGGCTCCGACCTTGGAGCTCGTTGAACAGGTCGTCAAAGCTCTTCATGGGGGAAGGGTAGTGAGCCCGAGACACGGCCGACCAGGGCGGGTCTCGGGCGCAGACCCACGCCTCAGCCCCTGCCGGAGTCCGCGGGCGACGTCGACCGAAGCGCCACGGCCAGGGCAACTGCGGCTTCGGCTGCCTCCGCGCCCTTGTCCTCCGTTGAGCCAGACAGGCCCGCCCGGTCCAGGGCCTGCTGCTCGTCGTCGCACGTCAGCAGACCAAAACCGACCGGGCGATGGGCGTCCAGGCTGACCCTGAGCAGGCCGTCGGTAGCCGCTCGGCAGACGTACTCGAAGTGCGGGGTACCGCCACGGATCACGACACCCAGAGCGACCACCGCGTCGGACCGTCTGAGCAGATGGGCCGCACCAAGGGGCAGCTCAAAAGCACCCGGCACAGTCATCAGCTCGACGTCGGTGACGCCTGAGGCGCCGAGGGCTCGGCGGGCCCCGGCTACCAGCCCATCCATGACATCGGTGTGCCACAACGATGCGACGACACCGATTCGAAGACCGGCTCCGTCGCGCGTCAGTGTCGGCGCGCCTGACCCACTCATATCTCGTCCCCCGACTCAAGATCCGGAAGCTCATGGCCCATGCGGTCTCTCTTGGTGGTCAGGTAACGGACATTCTCGGCCGTCACTGCGGGCGGCAGCGGCTCGCGGCCGACGATCGTCAGCCCGTAACCCTCGAGCCCCGCCCGCTTGGTCGGGTTGTTGGTGAGCAGGCGCATGGTGTGCACTCCGAGGTCGGCAAGGATCTGGGCTCCGGTGCCGTAGTCGCGCGCGTCAGCGGGTAGACCCAGTTCCAGATTCGCCTGCACAGTGTCCGCCCCGGCGTCCTGCAGCTGGTAGGCGCGCAGCTTGTGCAGCAGGCCGATACCTCTGCCTTCGTGGCCGCGTAGATAGAGAACGACTCCGCGTCCCTCGTCTGCCACCCGCTGCATCGCCGTGGCGAGCTGGGCTCCGCAGTCGCAGCGGGTCGAGCCCAGCACATCGCCGGTCAGGCACTCTGAATGCACCCGGACCAGGACGTCCTGTCCATTGCCCAGCTCACCCCGTACGAGAGCGACGTGGTCCGTTCCGGTGATGGAGTCGCGGTAACCGAAGGCGGTGAACTCCCCGTAGTGGGTCGGGAGCGCCGTCTTGGCCACGAGCTCGACCTGGCTCTCGGTCCGCCTCACGTATGCGATCAGATCAGCGATCGAGATCATCGTGAGCCCGTGCTCGTCGGCGAACAGGCGCAGCTGCGGCGCTCGCATCATCGACCCGTCGTCATGGACAATCTCGCAGATGGCACCGGCCGGTGTGAGCCCGGCCAACCGAGCGAGGTCGACGGCTGCCTCGGTATGTCCCGGGCGTCGCAGCACGCCGCCGACGGAGGCTCGCAGTGGAAAGACGTGGCCGGGTCTGGTGATCTCGTTCGGTTCAGTGGCGGTATCTGCCAACACTCTGATCGTGTGCGCCCTGTCCACCGCCGAGATCCCGGTTGTGATCCCGTCCCTGGCGTCGACGCTGACGGCGTACGCGGTCCCCTTGCGGTCTTCGTTGACCATGGTCATGGGGGGCAGCGAGAGGCGGTCCAAGTCTGGTCCCGTCATGGCCACGCAGATGACGCCTGACGTGTGGCGGATCATGAATCCGGCGAGCTCGGGCGTGGCACGCTGTGCAGCGAATATCAGGTCGCCCTCGTTCTCGCGGTCCTCGTCGTCGACAACGACCACCGCTCTCCCCGCTGCGATGTCGGCAATGGCCCGATCCACTGTGTCGAGATGCACGTCAGCCGCCGCGGCCTCTGTTGGGGTGGACTCACGCATCATATGCGGCCTCCTGGCAGCAGTTGCTCGACGTACTTCGCGATCACATCAACTTCGAGGTTGACCTGCTCGCCCGGTCTCTTCCGCCCGAGGGTCGTCAGCTCGAGCGTGGTCGGGATGAGGCTGACGCTGAACCACTCGTCTCCGCGACCGGCCACGGTGAGTGACACACCGTCGACAGTGATCGAGCCCTTCTCGACCACATATCGCGCGATCGTCTGTGGCAGCTCGAAACGTACGACGTCCCAGTTCTCGCCAGGTGACCGATCAAGGAGCCGGGCGGTTGCATCGACGTGGCCCTGAACGATGTGCCCGCCCAGTCGGTCGGCCAAGGTGAGCGGTCGCTCGAGGTTGACGTCGGTGCCCGGCTGAAGACCCCCGAGGCTGGAGCGACGCAGCGTCTCGTCCATCACATCAGCGGTGAACTGACCCTCTCGCACGCTTGTGACGGTCAGGCAGACTCCGTTGACGGCGATGGAGTCCCCGATCCCGACATCGGAGGTGACAAGTGGTCCAGCGATACAGACCGAAGCGGACGCCTCGCCTCGCTCCACGCTGACGACCTGACCCAGCTCTTCGACGATCCCGGTGAACATCAGAGGTCCTTTCTCGTCAACGGCGGAGCCTCTGGCGACAGCCGACCTGTCCAACAGATGTCGTCCCCCACGAACTCCACCTCGTCGAACGTGAGCAACTGGGCTTCCTCCATCGTGCGCAACCCCAACGAGCCCATCATCGACGGACCGTCACCCAGCATCTGAGGTCCGACGTAACCGATTGCCCGGTCGGCGGCGCCGGCCCGGACGAAGGCTGCCGCCAACGTCGGCCCGCCCTCGAGGAGCACGTGGTGGACGTCGCGCGTGAAGAGTGTCTGAAGCGCATCCATCACGTCGTTGGTCTTCAGGACGAGGGTCTCGGCGGCAGAGTCGAGCACCCGGGAGGCCAGCGGAATATCGCGGACCCCCATGACCACCCTGAGTGGTTGCCGGGCGAACAGGTCGCCGCTCTCCTCGCGAGCCGTGAGCCATGGGTCGTCGCTCAGAACGGTTCCGGTACCGGCAATGACCGCATGGACATCTCTGCGCAGCCGGTGCACCTCGGCCCTTGAGGCCGGTCCGCTGACCCATCGACTGGAACCATCGGCAGCCGCCACCCGTCCGTCGATGGTCGACGCCACCTTCCAGGTGACCAACGGTCGCCGGTGCTCCATCGCGAAGGACCAGATCGGGTTTGCCGCGCGCGCCTCCTCAGCGAGCACTCCACTTTCCACATCGACACCTTCGGCCCTTAGTGCCTCTCCCCCTCCGGCCGCAACCGGGTTCGGGTCGGCCTGCGCGTAGATCACGCGGACCACGCCAGCAGACACGAGGGCAGCACTACACGGCCCGGTACGTCCCGTGTGATGGCAGGGCTCAAGCGTCACCACCGCCGTTCCCCCTCGCGCCTGGAGGCCAGCCTGTGACAGCGCGACGACCTCGGCATGAGGGTGACCGGGCCCGAGGTGCGCACCCGAGCCCACCACCGATCCGGCCGAGCTCAAGATGACCGCGCCGACCCGTGGATTCGGATGAGTCGTCGGCCCAGAGGCCATCGCAAGTGAGAGTGCACGCGTCATAGCGTCGTGCTCGGCAGTACTCGCCATGCCGCCTCCTCGCCCATCGGGCTCCGGGGCAACGTGACAGGCTACGGTGGCTCTGCTCGTGCCCTTCAGCGACGAGACGAAGCCACGACACGCGCCTCCCATCCGGACTTTCACCGTCGGCCTCGGAGTTTCACCGAGTCAACCGACCGCTGGATGCGGTCGGGTCGCGGGCTTTCACCGCCGGTTCGGAGTTGCACCGACCCCGGAGCGTGCGTTGACGCCTAGTGTCTCACAGCTGCCGCTTGTGCTGTCGCTCGCAAGTGAGAGACGACCGCGGCCGGCTCATCGGCGGTGAAGACGGCCGACCCTGCGACGAATACATCGGCGCCTGCTTCGGCCGCCCGCTCGATCGTCGAGGAGGAGATGCCGCCGTCCACCTGCAACCACACGGCGGAGCCCCGGTCACCAAGGAGGGCACGCGTGCGGGTGATCTTTGGAAGTACGACATCCAGGAAGGCCTGGCCGCCGAAGCCCGGCTCGACGGTCATGAGCAGGACCATGTCGAGCTCGGGAAGGAGATCTGCGTACGGCTCGATCGGCGTCGCTGGTTTCAGACCCATCCCCGCCCTCGCACCCTGGGCCCGCAGCTCACGAGCCAGACGCACCGGAGCCTGGGCGGCTTCTACGTGAAAGGTGACAGAAGATGCTCCCGCTTCGGCATACGCGGGTGCCCACCGGTCCGGGTCCTCGATCATGAGGTGGCAGTCGAGTGGCAGCGGCGACACCTTGCGCAAGGACTCGACGACCGGAAGCCCCAGCGTCAGGTTGGGGACGAAGTGGTTGTCCATGACGTCGACGTGCACCCAGTCAGCTACCTCGGCGATCGAAGCGACCTCCGCACCGAGATTCGCAAAGTCGGCCGACAAGATGCTGGGAGATATCTGGATACCCACGCGGGCAGTCTAGGCGCACTCGACGTCGCCAGACGTCAACCAGCTGCGCACTCGGCGTCGAAAAGCGGCACCCAGGTGTGCACTCGGCAGGGGTTAGCGCCGGAGCTTGGGGTTGAGCACCTCGTCCAGCGCGTAGCCGCACATGGTGAAGGCCAGGGTCACGCAGACAATGGCCACCCCGGGCGGCACCAACCACCACCAGTAGCCATTCGTCATCGCCCCGGCGCTGAAAGCCTGCTCGATGACCACACCCCATGAGATCGCCGTGGCGTCACCAAGTCCCAGAATGGACAGGGTCGTCTCGGTCAGGATGGCGACGGCGACGGTCAGGATCGCATTCGCGAAGATCACCGGGGCCACGTTCGGCAGAATGTGCCGCGCGACGATGGTGCGGTCACTGCAGCCAAGCACGCGTGCCCGCTCGACATACGGGCGTTCGCGCACGCTGAGGGCCTGGGCCCTGATCAACCGAGCGGGTTGGGCCCAGGACGTGACGCCGATCACCACGATGATGATCCACACGCTGGCACCGAGGATGGCTGACAGCACGATGGCCAGCACCAGCCACGGAATCACGAGGAACCAGTTCGTCACCGCGTTCAGACCGGTATCCAGGCGCGTCCCCCCGTAGTAGCCGCTGACCACACCGATGGTGGCGCCGAGGAGAACGGCCACCAGAGTCGCGGTGATTCCGACGAGAAGGGAGATCCGCGAACCGACGATGACAAGATCGAGAACAGAACGTCCAAAATTGTCCGTTCCCAGTGGATATCCGGAGTAGGGGGGGCTGTTGGGGACTCCCTGAGCCGTTGCCGGCTCGATGTCTGCCGGCGAGACCAGCAGCGGGGACACCAGGGCCAATGCGACGAAGAAGACCATCACACCGAGTCCGACAACACCCTGACGGTTGTGGCGGTAGAGCAACCAGTTGCGGGCAACGGCTTGCCGACGCCGGCGCCAGACCAGCTTTCGCGCACTGGGAAGTGACTGTGACGAGGTAGCGGTGACAGTCACGTCAGACCTCAGAGATTCGTGGATCGAGGAATCCGTACGTGACATCGGCAAAGAGGTTCGCGATAACGACGGCAAGACTGCTCACCAGGAAGACCCCTTGCAGGACCGGATAGTCGTAGGCATCAATGGCCTGATAGGTGAGCTGTCCGATTCCCGGGTACGAAAATATCGTCTCGACCACGATCGCCCCGCCAATCACGAAGCCGAAGCTCAACACGATGAGGGTGAACGAGGGCAGGAAGGCGTTCGGCACTGCGTGTTTGCGTCGGATCATCGTTTCGGTCAGTCCCTTGGCCCGAGCCGTCCCGACGAAATCCTCGTCCTTGACCTCGATCAGCGACGATCGCATGACAATCATGTAGGACGCCCCGTACCCGAGCGCCAACGTCGCGGCCGGCAGCACTAAGTGGTTGAGCACGTCCACGACGTGCTCAATCCCGGTATCTCCATTGCCACTGTCGTACCCACCGACGGGAAACCACTTCAGGGTCCCCGCGAAGATGATGAGCAGCATCATGCCGAGCCAGCCCTCTGGGGTGGAGTAGAGAGTCAGCGAGCCGTAGAGGCTGCTTCGGTCGAACCGTGACCCCCGGGTCCAGGCTCCGCGGATACCCATCATCAGCCCGAGCACGATCGCAATGATCGTTCCCACTCCCACCAGCAGGACGGTGGGCCACATGCGGCTGGTGATGGTGTCGACGACTGGTTGTCCCGTGAGGTAGGAGGTACCGAGATTGCCGCTCAAGGTCTGCTTCAGGTACGTACCGAACTGGTGCAGCAGCGGTTCATCAAGGCCGAAGAGCGCCCGCTGCTCCGCGACCTCAGCTTCGGTCAGCCTCTGGCTCCGGGCCAGAAGCCCCGCGGGATCTCCCGGCATGATCCGAAAGAGAAAGAAGTTGAAGGCCAACACAAAGACGAGCGTGACCATGGCCCAGCCGACCTTCCGGGCCAGGTAGCGCCACCTCATGAAGGATCGTGGCCCACGATCAGCCCTCGTTGTCGTCAGCACGGCGCCCTCGCCGAGCGACCAGAACAATCCCTAGCACGATGGCCGCACCGATCGCGCCCCAAGCCCAGGCCGGTATGCCGGTGGAGGACGAGTTGGATGCCGAGTCGGCACCGGAGGCCGGCTCCACGGTCACCATTCCGATGTTGTTGTAGTTCGGGATCAGGTAGCCGTTGGCGCCCGGCACAGGGGTGAAGTTGGTCACGAGGTCGTTGCGGTAGGCCTCGACGTTGTTCGGGTAGGCCAGTGCGATCGACGGTACCTCTTCGTACGAGAGGGCAAGCGCGTCATACACGACCGGCTGGCGCTCCTCGGGGTCGACGATCTTCTCCTGCTGGGCGAAGAGCGCGTCGTACTGCGGATTGCTCCAGCATCCGTCGCTCAGGTTCCCGCATTGTTTGCTGTCCAGTGTCGAGAGCTGGTAGTCAGGATCAGGTTCACCGGTCCAGTACCAGATGTACGCGTCCCAGTCTCCCTGGTTCCAGTACGAGTACATCTTTCCCTCGTTGACGGGGAAGATCTTCACCTCGACACCGATTTCGTTCAGGTACCCGACGATCAGCTGCCCAGCGGTCAGGGCGCCGGCGGTTTCCTGTGAGATCGGCATCCGAAGGACGAGGCGGTCCCCGGTCGCCGGATCGACCCGGACGCCGTCGTTGCCACGCTCGTACCCCGCCTCGTCGAGCATGGCGTTGGCCGCATCGGGATCGAACGGGATGAGATCTTCCTCAGGGACGTCGTAGTGCCACTGCTCCGGAACTTCACGGATGAGAGACGTACCGGGCGTCGCTGCGCCGTTGTACGCCTTGTCGACGATGCCCTGCTTGTCGATCGCCATCGCGATGGCCGTTCGCAGCGTCTTGTCCTGCAGAGCGGGCAGCGGGTCGGAGTTCGAGCCTTGGCCACCGAAGTTGAACGCCAGGTTGAGCCACCAGTCGGAGACGTTGCGCTGGACGGTGATGTCGGAGTCGCTGTCCAGCGACGGTAGCAATGACGTTTCGAAGTACGTTGCGACGTCGATCTCGCCGTTCTTCAGCGCCTGGGCCATCGCGTCCTGGTTGGTGTAGAGCTGGAATCGGATCTCATCGAAGTTGGGCTCGTCGCCCCAGTAGTTCGGGTTCTTCTCCAACGTCCAGTTCTGACCACGGTTGACCTCGGTGAGGGTGAACGGGCCGGTGGTCACGCTCGGGATGTTCTCGACGCCCTTGAGCTCGACCTTGTCTGCGTCGGCGTACTGGCCCCATACGTGCTCGGGAAGAACGTAGATCCACGGCGGCACGAGCGGCGCGTTCGTCGGTGTCTTCGACCTCCAAATCAAGGTCGTGTCATCCGGCGTCTCGAAGGTGGTCGTGGGGGTGAAGTACCCGCTGTAGGTCGAGATGCCCTGGTCGATGATGAGCTGGTAGGTGAAGGCCACGTCCTTGGACGTGAACGGCTCTCCGTCGCTCCACAGGACGTCATCGCGGAACGTGCATGTCCACTCAGTCTTGTCCTCGTTCGAGTCGCACGACTCGGCAAGTCCAGGCTGTGCCGACAGGTCGTCGTTGCCGAACATCCACATCATGTCGTACTGAATCGTGGCGACGTTCCAGTCGCTGCCTGATCGCAGCGACAGCGGATTGGCGGTCGTGAGGTCGTTCGGCACGCCCACCCGCAGGACGGAGGGTCCTGACGACTCGTCAGCTGATGTCGATGCCAGGGGCAGCCCCAGCGTGGCGATCAGGACCGCTGCGCTCGCGGCAATCAGTCGTCGGGCGTTTCGCTGCATGGATCGTCCTCCGTTGCGGGGGTGTGGCGGGAGCCTAAGCGTGGTCAGCACCAGAGCAAGGGGGGTGTTGCCGTGAGGGCAACCCCTTTGATGAATTGTCAGTAACCATCTACGCCACCAGATGACGCTGAGGACAAGGCGGCGGGCAATGGCGCGATCCGCCTCGCGAGCGTGCTGGCCGCCGTGACCGCAGCCGCCCCCAGCTGTGCGAGCCGATGGGGAGGGCACCGGGACGTCG
>JAHELE010000140.1 GCA_024644345.1 Actinomycetes bacterium
GTGACATGGCCGACCGGTACGCAGGATTCGCTGAGTTCGTCGACGCGCGTGGTCCAGCGCTGATGCGAACGGCGTCCCTGCTGACGCGTGATGTCGGCCATGCCGAGGACGCCCTCCAGGAAGCGCTGACCAAGGCCGCGATGAAGTGGCCGTCGATCAACCGCGACGGCAACCCGGAGCCCTACGTGCGTCAGGTGCTGTACACGGTGGTCATCGACCGGTGGCGGTGGCGCAGTCGTCGCGCGCCGGAGGTTGCGGGAGAGCCTCCGGACGCGGCGCTGCCCACCGACTTGTTCGCCGACGCCGATCAGCGCCTCGTCATGCGGGACGCCCTGGCGCGCCTCACCGACCGACAGCGTCAGGTGCTCGTGCTGCGCTACTACGAAGACCTGACCGAGGTGCAGACGGCCCATGTCATGCACTGCTCCACGAGCACCGTCAAGAGCCAGACCCGTCACGCCCTGAAGCGGCTGCGCGAGCTGGCACCTGAGCTGGCGGCCGCCTTCGGCGACCCCGAGGCGCCAGACCACGGCGAGAAGCCCGGCACCGAGGAGGTGCACGCATGAGTACAGAGCTGCGCGAGCTGTTCGACATCGCGGCCGAGTCGAAGCCGCCGTACGACCTCGGCGAACGCGCCATGGCGGGCGCTCGCCGACGTCGGCAGCGCTACGCCATGGTCGGGGCCGTGGTCGCCTCGGCAGCAATGGTGCTGGGAGTCGTCGTCGTCAGCGGGCAACTGCAGACCGACGCGTCACCACGTCCGATCGATGTGGCGAATCTGCCAGACGCGCTTCCGGCGGCCGACGGCTTGCCGAACCTCGAGCCCGGCATGGTGGACGCCGCTTCGGTCGCCTACCTCGATGGCAGCTTCATGGTCGTGGTGGACGCGTCGAGCGGCGAGGCGTTCAGCAGGACGTTCGGTCCGCCACCCGTTGACGGCGCAGTCCTCTCGATCGCGATCACACCGACCGACGTGGTGCTCTCGCCGGACGGGCGTCGTGCGCTGGTCACGGTCACCGGCTGGCAGGGTGCCCGGCCGACGCTGCGCGTGGTCGACCTGGCAACCACCCAAGAGACTGTGGTTCCAGACCTCACACCGTGGAACCCGTCTACCGTCTCCCAGATCGAACGCCCAGCCGTTGCGGCCTGGTCGAACGACTCGCTATCGGTGACGTGCGTGTGTGCCGACAACGAAGGCTCTCTCCTCGCGCTCTATGAGGTGCTGCTGCGTGATCGCGATCCATTGGCTGCGGACGTTCGTCCGTTGGTGGGCATACAGTCAGAGACCGGGACGTACCAGGTGGCCGTGGGCACCGCCGGGCTCGCCGTACAGCGGAAGCCCGGCGGCCCGTGGCCGCTCACGTTCATCAGCGAGGGTGGACCCGCCATCCCTGCAGCTGAGGCGGTGGCTCTGGGACGAGGGACGGCGAGCACCTACCTCGCACTCGGCGGCGATGGATTCACGATTGGCGAGGTTGGCCGTAACTTCTCCGACCCTGTGACGCTGAGTGCAGAAGGATCGCTGAAGTACCAGCGTCACCTGGGTGACGTCGTCGAGATCCCCTCCGTCGAGGCGGTTCGTGACGGTTTTGTCGTGGTGGTGACCACCAACAGCCTGGCTCGCAATCTTCGTTCAGCACCACCGGTCGACCCGGCCCAGGTGCTGCTCGTCGGCACTGACGGAGCGCAGGGCCTCGTCACCACCCTGCCGTCCGGCGTGGTGGTGGCCTCGTTCGCCGCCGACCGGTTGCAGGTACCTCCGCCGCCGGCGCCTGAGCCAGACCTGGTCACCAAGGTGCCGGATGCGTTGCCGGGTCCCCAGGGGCTCCCACGTCTCACCGCCGACACCATGGACGCCGCTTCGGCCGCCTATATCGACGACGGTGAGGTCGTCGTGGTCGACGCGGCGACCGGCGACGGTGCGCGAGTCGATTTCTCGGCGATGGACCTCAGCTTTGTCGGCCCCGGCACAGACCTGGTCGCTGCAGGGCCGCTGGCGCTATCCCCGGACGGCCGCTTTCTCGCGCTGACGGCCGGGGGCTCTGCACGCGACGCGGGCGGGAACGCCGCGATTCTGTTGGTTGATGTCAAGACGGGGGAGATCGCCCCGCAGAACGGCTTCGCGGTGAGCCGTGATGCGACTCTCGATGAGGGGGGCGCGGGTCTGGCGTGGTCTCCCGACGTCCAGAGCTTGGCCTGTCTCTGCGTCGCCTATAGGTGGGGGTCCCGTCCGCAGTTGTACGTCATCGACACGTCCGCCTTGAGTGACGGAGACCTGGGTCTGGACGGTGCTGAACGCTTGGACGTCACACCGCGCCAGATCTCGTGGGGAACGGACGGCCTGGTCGCCGAGTTCGAAGGACCGGCCGACGGTCCGATGTGGCGCATGGTGCCGCCTGACGGTGGCAGCACTGATCCCGGCACATGGGAGCTGCCGCCCTATTGGGACAACACGGTTGCGCCGTCCACGACGGTGGTCATGGGCATGGGGCCGGACGGTGGCCATCTGACAAGTTCCGGCTTGCCGTTCTACCGAATCAACACCCCCGAAGCTCAGTTCGACATGTCGATCGGCGGCCGCCGCTTGTCGTGGGGTGCGCTGGCCGACGGGTACTTCGTCGTGATTCGCCCCGGCTACGCCAAGCCAGGGGATCCGAACGAGGTCTTGAGGCTCGATGACGGTGGGCAACACGACCTGACCACCGTCCCCCGTGACACCGCCGCCATCTCCTTCGCGACCGACCTGCCCTAGCCCACACTGCGTGAGCTAGGTGACGTCATAGCGTCACTCAACTACCGCGTTGTGGGGCTCGGGGTCGCCGGGGTCGCCGCGGAGCCGCGGACGCGGGCACGGGCGGCATCCGCGTGCACGTGGTGTACTCGGTTGGTGGCCAAGGCTCCTGCGGGATTCGCCGAGTTCGTCGACACCCGCGCTCCCGCGCTCGCGCGCACGTCGTCGCTCCTCGAGATGGACGACGCCGTTGCCGAGCAAGCACTCGTCACCACCCTCGGCTGGTCGGCGCGGCGCTGGCGGGCGATCTCGCGCGACGGCAACGCCGAGGCAGAGGTACGCCACCGGCTGTACGGCGACCTGGCGGGCCACTGGAAGCGGTCGGGCTTCCTCGACGCGGTGCCAGCCGCTACGGCGGTCCGCGACAACGCCAGCGCCGAGCGCCTGGCTCTCGCCAGCCTCACCAACCGGCAGCGTGCCTGCGTCGTGCTCTCGGTGTTCGAGTCGCTGAACGACACTGACATCGCTTCGCTGCTCCGCATCAAGCGCGGTGACGTCGATCCGCTGACGCACGAGGCGGGAACACAGCTCCGCCGAGCCGCCGGGGTGCCGCCGGACGCCCCGCTCCTGCCGCTGCTGAACGCGGCCGCCTCGCGTGAAGCCCCGAACGAGCTAGAAGCGAGAGCACTCGCCGCGTCCGGAAGTGGCAACCGGCGCGGGCTCGCCATCGCGGCGGTGGCTGTCGTCGCCACTGGGGCAGTGGTCGCCGGAGCCGTGGCGCTGCAGCCCGAGCCCGACTCCGGCGGAGCCGCCGACGCGGTAGCGGCCAACATCGAGCGCTGGGGGATCCCAGCCGAGCCCCCTCTGTCGCGGAACCTGCCGACCCTGGTGGACGAGCCGATCGAGACCGCGTCGATGGCGTACATCTCGCAGGGGGTTCCGGTCGTCACCGACGCCGCCACGGGTACCTCCCGCACCGTGCTCTCCGGTCGCCCCACACCTGAGTGGTACGACGGCGGGGTCAACGGCGTCCTGCGCCCCGGACCCCCCTGGACGCAGGCGGTGCTGTCACCGGACGGGGCGTGGCTGCTGCTGGTCCAGGCGCAAGGGCGCCCACAGCGTGCTGGCGAGCCCAGCTTCGGCCGGCACTCGCCGGGAGATCTCTACCTCGTTCGAATCTCCACTGGCGAGGTCACGCCCGTGCGGGACGCCAACCCAGCGCCACAGGCCGTGGGGAGGTACTCGATCGCCGACACCGTTCTTGCGTGGGCTCCCGGGGTCGGCGCCTTTGCGTGTGTCTGCGACGGCCGCCTCAGTGTCTTCGACCTCGACAAGGCAACACCGAAGGCCAGGCTCAAGTGGGCGACCGACGAGAAGTTCACCGACGTCGCCTGGGGCCTGGAGGGTTTGCTGGGCCGAAGACTGAGCGGAGGCTGGGTGTCCCAGACGCGGGGAGGCACTGCTGTCAGCGGGCTCGGCGACGCGGCGGCGGTGGCCGCGTCCAAATCGGTACCGGCCGTCTATCTCAGCGTGGGCATCACCTCGATCTACGCCTTGGGGGCCGACACGACCCCGGACGGCGGGCGCTGCGTCCTCTGGGATGCCCGCTTCACCTCCCCGGTCGAGGTGACCCCGGTCCCGGAGCGAGACGGGCGGCTCTGCACCCCGGTGGCCCTGCAGCCGGGGCGATCGGGCGTCCTGCTGGCGCTCAAGCCCGACCAGGCCGGCCTGGAGTCCGTCCCCTCGTACCAGCCCCGGCCTGAACCGGTCCCCTTGGACGTCGTCACGGTCGACAGCGCCGGCGTCAGCACGGTCATCAGCACGTTCCCGCCCGGAACGACCACGGCCTCTTTCGCCGCGAACCTGGTCGGCTGACCTCCGACCGGGCCGAACCGTTTGCACTCGAGGGGTGAGAGTGCTAACAATTGACTTAGCACTCTCCTATGGGGAGTGACAAACCACAGGCGCTGAGTGAGGTCAGTGGTGGTGGGCCGGAAGGGTCGGTCCGTCACCTTGGCCGTCCGTCGCGGGCACGCAGCGCCTGACCCCAACGTTCCGAAAAGGAAACCACGCATGGCAAAGATCATCGCGTTCGACGAAGAGGCCCGGCGCGGTCTTGAGCGCGGCATGAACGTGCTTGCAGACGCCGTCAAGGTGACGCTCGGCCCGCGCGGCCGCAACGTCGTGCTGGAGAAGAAGTGGGGAGCCCCCACGATCACCAACGACGGTGTCTCCATCGCCAAGGAGATCGAGCTCGAGGAGCCGTACGAGAAGATCGGCGCCGAGCTCGTCAAAGAGGTTGCCAAGAAGACTGACGACGTTGCCGGTGACGGCACGACGACGGCGACCGTCCTGGCCCAGGCACTCGTCCGCGAAGGTCTGCGCAACGTCGCAGCCGGCGCCAACCCGATGGCGCTCAAGCGCGGCATCGAGCAGGCAGTCGCCTCGATCAGCGAGCAGCTGTCGAGCATGGCCAAGGACGTCGAGACCAAGGAGCAGATCGCCTCGACGGCGTCCATCTCCGCAGGTGGCGACACCGAGGTCGGCCAGATGATCGCCGAGGCGATGGACAAGGTCGGCAAAGAGGGCGTCATCACCGTTGAAGAGAGCAACACCTTCGGCCTCGAGCTCGAGCTCACCGAGGGAATGCGCTTCGACAAGGGCTACATCTCGCCGTACTTCGTCACCGACCCCGAGCGCATGGAAGCGGTTCTTGAGGACGTCTACATCCTCATCGCCAACTCCAAGATCTCGGCCGTCAAAGACCTGCTGCCGATCCTCGAGAAGGTCATGCAGACCGGCAAGCCCCTGATGGTCCTCTCCGAGGACGTCGAGGGCGAGGCGCTCGCCACGATCGTCGTCAACAAGATCCGTGGCACGTTCCGCTCGGTGGCCGTCAAGGCTCCCGGCTTCGGCGACCGTCGCAAGGCCATGCTGCAGGACATCGCGATCCTCACCGGCGGACAGGTCATCAGCGAAGAGGTGGGTCTCAAGCTCGAGAACACCGACCTCGAGCTGCTCGGCCGCGCCCGCAAGGTGGTTGTCACCAAGGACGAGACGACCATCGTCGAGGGTGCTGGCGACAGCGAGCAGATTGCTGGACGCGTCGCGCAGATTCGTGCCGAGATCGAGAAGAGCGACTCCGACTACGACCGCGAGAAGCTGCAGGAGCGCCTGGCGAAGCTCGCCGGCGGCGTTGCAGTCATCAAGGTCGGCG
>JAHELE010000141.1 GCA_024644345.1 Actinomycetes bacterium
CGACCGCACCCAGGTCGTGTTCCCGCTCGCCGACGTCCGTCTGCTTCCACCGGTGTTGCCGAACAAACTGATCGGCATCGGGAAGAACTACGCCGACCACGCCCGCGAGATGGGGGCTGAGCCGCCGTCGACACCGGTGATGTTCCTCAAGCCGTCGACGTCAGTGATCGGTCCAGGAGAGGCAGTCGCACTTCCTCGACAGTCGCAGCAGGTCGAGTTCGAGGGAGAGATCGCCGTCGTCATCGGGCGACTGGCGCGCGATGTTCCTGCCGGACGCGTCCCGGAGGTGGTTCGGGGGTTCACGTGCGCCAACGACGTCACCGCGCGCGACCTGCAGCGCAGTGACGGCCAGTGGACCAGGGCGAAGAGCTTCGATACGTTCTGCCCGCTCGGACCGTGGATCGAGACTGATGTCGACCACCAGGTGCTCTCGGTGACGACCAGCGTCAATGGGCAGGTGCGTCAGCAGGCACCGGCGACAGACATGGTGCACAGCATCACTGACTTGGTGGTCTTCGTGTCCTCGGTCATGACGCTCATTCCCGGTGACGTGATCTTGACCGGGACGCCGGCCGGTGTCGGACCGCTCGCCGATGGTGACGCGGTGTCGGTGGAGGTGGCTGGTGTCGGCCGGCTCGATCACCGGGTGGTCTCGGCCGCAGACTGAGGCGCCGTGGTCACGTGCCGTATGTCATGCGGGGCGCCCCGACAGCCAAGTGCCACAGGGAGGCCAGCAGTAACCCGAGCGCCGCGCCGCCCACGACATCCAGCGGCAGGTGAGCTCCGACCACGACGCGAGACAGCGCGACGGTGACGGCGAGAACCCAGGCCACCACTCGCCAGCGTCTGGGCAGGTAGGGAGCGATGACCGCTGCACAGGCGAAGGCGACGGTGGCGTGACCGCTGACGAACCCGAGCCCCTCACTCACTGCCGATGTCCGCACGAACTCGTCGCTCAGCTCTGCGGCCGGCCGACCACGCTCGATGCTCTCTTTGATGGCCTTGGCCAGCCACCAGCCGCCCCAGCCGGCCACGAGGGCCCCGAAGGTCGGACGCCAGGAGCGCGACACCCACCAGCCGACCGAAGCCACCAGCGCGGGAGCCCAGGCGCTGCCGAGCTGCATCGGTAACCACAGTGCGTGGTCAACGAGTCGCGGGACGTCGTGCAGAACCCGAAAGACTTCCGCTTCCCAGTCAGGTACGCCGCGGGCGGCGATTGCCGATGTGGCAGCCAGAATGCCGGCGCTGGCCGCGGCGGTCCACGCCCAGCCGCGGGCTCGCACGATCGTGGCGGACACGAGGCTCCCTCGGTACGTCGCTGTGGCCGTTGGTGGGCCGATAGTCCAGGATGATGCCTCATGGTCGGCAACTTCGGGACGGCAGCGGCTTCACCGGCTATCGATGACGACCGGAAGATCCAGGCGAAGACGGTCAAGGCCGAGCAACGCCCCTGGGTCCGCAGTCCCGTCGACTTCATGCGGTTGATCGTGTCGGCCCTGGCGGTGGGGCTGAGCGTCCTCGGCCTCGGGTACCTGCAGGGAACGGCCGCTGGGCTTTCGAGTGACTTCGCGCAGATCACCCGCACTGCCCCGGGCTTCTTCACCCTGAGCATCTACGCGACCTTTGACGTGGTGGCCTCGCTGGTCCCGCTGGCAGTCCTCGTCTGGATCCTGGTGCGGCGACACTGGCGGCTGCTGGGTCTGTACTTCATCACGAGCTTCGTCGTAAGTCTCGTCCTGAACGCCTTGGCCGGTTCGATCGATTCCCGCGTGCCGGGGGTCCCCAACCCGCCTGACGACCTGCCGTCGTGGGCCAGCGAGCTGGTGTGGACTCCGGAAGGTGTCGGTGGGCTGGCAGCAGCGCTGGTCGTGAGCGCGCCCTGGATGACTCGACGCTGGCGACGGACCGCGTGGCTCCTGCTGCTGCTGGTGGTTCCCGCTGAGATGCTGGTCGGCCTGGCTGCCCCGTCGGGGCTGCTGGTGGGACTGGCGACCGGGTGGTTCGTCGGATCGGCGACCGTCGTTGCGTTCGGAGCCCCGCAGCGCAACCCGACGCACGCTGACGTGCTTGCGGGTCTATCGGATGCCGGGCTGCCGCTTGTCGAGCTGGCACGGGCCGGAGTGGACGCTCGAGGGTCGACGCCGTACTTCGGAGCAGATGACGAGGGCCGATCGTACTTCGTCAAGGTTCTCGGCGCCGATGAGCGCAGCGCCGACTTGATGTTCCGCGTCTTCCGCTGGCTTCGGCTGTCGGGGGTCGGTGACGAGCGACCGTTCAGCTCGCTGCGTCGCGCCGTCGAGCACGAGGCCATGGTGTCGGCCTTGGCCGATCGCGCTGGGGTGCGAACGCCAGCCATCGTGGCGCCGATCTCGCTCAAGGACGACTCGATGGCCTTGGTCTACGAGAGGGTCGACGGGCGTTCCCTCGACTCGGTCGACCCGAGTGAGATCACCGACGGTGTTCTGCACGACATCTGGCAGCAGGTGGGGCTGCTCCGCAGCCATCGGATCGGGCATCGCGACCTGCGCAGCGCCAATGTCTTCCTGACAGCGTCCGGTCACGCCATGCTGATCGACTTCGGTTTCGGCGAGGTGGCGGTGAGCGACCTGCTGCTGGATCAGGACGTCGCCCAGCTGGTCGTGTCCACCGCGCTCGACGTGGGTGCTGAGCGCGCGGTCGACGCCGCCGTCGACGTGCTGGGCCCAGCGGCGGTTGCCGCTGCTGCCCCCCGCATGCAGCCGCTGGCCCTCTCAGGAGCCACCCAGACGGCGCTGAAGAAGGACAAAGGCCTGATGGCGGCGGTGCACGACCGGGTCGTCGCGCGCACCGAACTCGATGAGATCGAGCTCGCCGAGGTCGAGCGGGTCAAGCCGCGGACCGTCGTGCTTGCGCTGATGCTGTTCGCTGCCGTCTGGGTTCTCATCCCGCAGTTTGCCGACCTGCCAAGGATTCTGGAGCAGGTACGCGGTGCAAACTGGGCGTGGGCGGTTCCAGCGGTAGTTTTCTCGATGCTGACGTACGTCGGCGCGGCGATGGCGCTCTCGGCGTCAGTCCCGCAGCGACTTTCGCTCGGACGCACCACACTGGTGACGCTCGGCGGGTCGTTCGTGAACCGCGTGACGCCGGCCAAGGTCGGTGGCATAGCCCTGAACATGCGCTATCTGCAGAAGCAGGGCGTGGAGACGGCGGTGGCCGCATCGTCGATCGGTCTCTACCAAGGCATCGGCATCGCGGTCCACCTGAGCCTGCTGCTGACCTTCGGATTGTGGGCCGGACGGACGGTCTCGATCACCGAGTTCCTGCCATCGGGAACCGTCGTGTTCATCGTGGCAGCCGTCGTCCTCGCGGTGATCGGCGTGGCCATCGCGG
The DNA here is from genome assembly GCA_024644345.1 of Actinomycetes bacterium. Classification (GTDB taxonomy): domain Bacteria; phylum Actinomycetota; class Actinomycetes; order JAHEKZ01; family JAHEKZ01; genus JAHEKZ01. Next base: position 3,370 of record JAHELE010000141.1, read on the forward strand.
TTCCGAAAATCCGCCGGTTCCTTCGCACCGTCGTACGCCCGCAGCTGTCGAAGATTCGCGCCAGCTTCGTCGACCTGCTGCGACGGCCGGGTCGTCTGCTGGTGCTGGTCGTCGGCTCGGCCATCTTGACCTTGAGCTACATCGGAGCCCTCTGGGCCAGTGTGGAGGCCTTCGGTGGCGGTCTGTCGGTCGCCGGGATCGCGGTGGTCTTCCTGGCCGGGGCGTCGATCGCGTCCGCCGCGCCGACGCCAGGCGGGATCGGAGCGGTCGAGGCGGCTCTGGTCGCCGGTCTGACCGCTCTCGGGCTCGCGTCGGCGGTGGCGGTTCCGGCCGTCTTCCTCTACCGGTTGGCGACGTTCTGGTTGCCGGTGATCCCTGGATGGATCGGGTTCACCGTTCTTCAGCGCCGCGGGGACATCTGAGGGTTCGAGGCCCAGGGCGGCTGGGTACCCTCAGGTGACCGCTAGCCGAAGGAACCCATGAGCACCCCACCTGCCGCACATCCTGTTCGCGTCCGCTTCTGTCCCTCACCCACGGGCAACCCGCACGTCGGCATGGCCAGAACGGCCCTCTTCAACTGGGCGTTTGCGCGACACCACGGCGGTACCTTCGTGTTTCGCATCGAGGACACCGACTCGCAGCGCGACACCGAGGAGTCGTACGAGCAGCTGCTCACCTCGATGCGGTGGCTCGGACTTGACTGGGACGAGGGTCCTGAGGTGGGGGGCCCGTTCGGTCCGTACCGGCAGTCCGATCGGCTCGATCGCTACCGCGACGTCGCTGCCCGGCTGGTGGACGCGGGTCACGCGTACCGCTGCTACTGCACGCCTGACGAGCTGGAGCGGCGGCGCGAGGCGGATCGAGCGGCCAAACGTCCCCCGGGCTACGACGGGCACTGCCGCGAGCTGTCCAGCGAGCAGGTCGGTGCCTATGAGTCCGAGGGGCGAACCTCCGTCGTGCGGTTCCGGATGCCGGAGGCGGAGTCCTACTCGTGGATCGACCTGATCCGCGGCGAAGTGACCTTCCCGGCCGGCGAAGTCCGCGACTACGTACTGGTACGGGCCAATGGTGAGCCGCTCTACACCTTGGTGAACCCGGTAGACGACGCGGCGATGCAGATCACCCACGTCCTCCGGGGTGAGGACCTACTCTCGTCAACGCCGAGGCAGCTTGCGCTCTGGGGCGCGCTGAGGGAGCTCGGCGTCGCCGAAGGAGCGATCCCGGAGTTCGGCCACCTGCCGTACGTCATGGGAGAGGGCAACAAGAAGCTCTCCAAACGTGATCCCGAATCGAGCCTGCTCTTCTACGTGGAGCAGGGGTATCTGCCTGAGGGCATGACGAACTACTTGGCGCTGCTCGGCTGGTCGCTCACCGAGGATCGTGATCGCTTCTCTTTGCAGGAGATGGCCGATGCCTTTGACATCACGCGTGTCAATTCAAGTCCCGCCCGCTTCGACCTGAAGAAGTGCACGGCGCTCAATGCCGACTGGATCCGGCTGCTCGACGCCGAGGAGTTCGCCAGGCGGCTCGGTGCTTTTCTCACCGCCGAGCGTGGGATCGGCATTGACCCATCGGTACAGAGAGTGGTGTCGGTCGCTTCGCCACTCGTGCAGGAGCGCGTTGAGACGCTGGCGCAGGCGTCCGACATGCTCCACTTCCTGCTGGTTGAGGAGGCCGCGTTCTCGGTCGATCCCGATGATTCGGCCAAGATGCTGACGGCAGACGCTGCGCCGGTCCTGCAGGCATCGATTCGCGCCTTGGAGGAGCTGACCGACTGGACCTCGGCCGAGATCGAGGCGGCGCTACGGACGTCACTCGTCGAGGGCCTGGGTCTGAAGCCACGACTTGCCTTCGGACCGGTACGAGTGGCAGTCAGCGGACGCCGGGTGTCACCCCCGCTCTTCGAGTCGTTGGAGATCCTCGGACGTCAACGCACGCTCTCACGACTCAAGGCCGCCGTCACAGACGGGTAGCGACCCACGAGGCAGCCGCGCGTTGAAGTGCGCGATTCCCCGGTCCGCGGGTAGGGTCTAGCCGGTCCTTCGTCAGTGGGGCCTACCGCGCCGAGCGACCGCTTGGCCGACCGAAAGGAACGCTATGTCCACCGGAGTCGCTCGTCGACCTGGAATCGTCACCTTCGTCGGTGTCATCCTCATCCTCCAGGCCTTCCTTGCCCTCGTGGAGGGCGTCGTTCTCCTGGCCTTCCGTGACAACCTGCAAGACTTCTTGGCCGAGTACGGAGACTCACTGTCAGACGGCACCATCACCGGAACAGCGATCGCCGGGATCATCATCGGTCTGGTTCTCGGGGTGGCCGGCTTCGGGATCCTGGGCGGAAGCAAGGTCTGGCGCTTCCTGACCGTCCTCGTGGTGGGTGTTCGCATGGCCTTCTCGCTGTACGCAATGGTCATCCACCCACACGGTGCCTACTTCACGACCGGCCTGGTGACACTGCTCGTCGGAACCTTCGTCATCTGGGCGCTCTACGGCCACAAGGAGTCGGACGAGTACTACGCGGCGTCCTGACCGGCATTTCGCTCGCGGCAGGCAACTCGCAGCAGGGG
>JAHELE010000142.1:0-3740 GCA_024644345.1 Actinomycetes bacterium
GGTTCCAGGGATCGGCACCGCCGAGCTGTACTACCTGTTCCCGCTCAGTCAAGAGCAGCAGACACTCGACCTGGTCCGGCGCACGCTCCTGTTTGCCGGTCTGGTGCTCGTCCTGCTGCTCGGCTGGATCTCGTGGTTCGTGACTCGGCAGGTGGTCGACCCGGTCCGGTACGCGGCGTCCATCGCGGAGGAGTTCTCGGCGGGCCACCTGTCGGAGCGGATGAAGGTTCGCGGCGAGGACGACTTGGCCCGGCTGGCGCGTTCGTTCAACGACATGGCAGCCAGCCTCGAGCTGAAGATCAGTCAGCTGGAGGATCTGTCCCGCGTCCAACGCCGCTTCGTCTCCGACGTGTCGCACGAGCTACGGACCCCGCTCACGACTGTCCGCATGGCCGCCGACGTCCTGCACGAGTCGCGGGACCAGTTCGACGCTGCCACTGCTCGCTCGGCCGAGCTGCTGCAGAACCAGCTGGATCGGTTCGAGGCCCTGTTGGCCGACCTGCTCGAGATCTCTCGGTTCGATGCCGGAGCAGCAACTCTTGACGCCGTGCAAGGAGATCTCGGTGACGCCGTCTCGTCGGTGGTGGAGTCGCTTCGGCCCCTGGCCGAGCCCAGTGGCACGCAGATCACGGTGCACCTGTCCGACGAGCCAGCGACGGCTCAGTACGACCCGCGCCGGGTCGACCGCATCCTGCGCAACCTTTTGGCGAACGCGATCGAGCACAGCGACGGGAAGCCCATCGACATCGTCGTTGGGCTCTCGGACGAGGCGGTGGCGATCGTGGTGCGTGACCACGGCACCGGACTGCGGCCGGGGGAGTCGTCCCTGGTGTTCAACCGCTTCTGGCGAGCTGATCCGTCGCGGGTCCGCTCCATCGGGGGGACTGGTCTTGGTCTGCCGATCGCGCTGGAGGACGCTCGGCTGCACGGTGGATGGCTGCAGGCCTGGGGAGCGCCAGGCGACGGCGCGTGCTTCCGCCTGACCCTGCCACGTGCGCCCGGCACCGAGATCAGCTCGTCACCGCTTCCGCTGGAGCCCCCCGATGCCAGCACCGGCCGGCTGATGCCGCTCTCGGTGGGGGCGGTCGCCACGTCGAGCTCCATCGCCAATGGGGCGTCGGATGTGGAGTAGGCGGGCGCTCGCCGCGCTCGTGATCGGTTGCCTGTCACTGACGGCTTGCTCGCAGATCCCCACCAGCGGCCCCGTTGTGCGGGGCGACGAAGTGCGTGCGGTCGTTGATGAGCCGGCGGTCCGGGTGCTGCCGCGCGACCCGGTGGGGGGTCAGTCGCCGGAGGAGGTCGTCGCCGGGTTCTTGGACGCGTCAGCGAGTTTTGAGAACGACCATGAGGTCGCTCGACGTTTCCTGTCACCGAGTGCAGCTGAGGGGTGGAAACCCGAAGCTGGAGTGACCGTCATCGACGACAATCCTGACTATCGACTGAGGCGTGTGCGTGGAGGTGTGCAGCTGGTCGCCCAGCAGGTGGCGCGAATCGGAGCCGACGGCGCGTACCTTCCGCGCGGCGAGACTGCGATAGAGCGGACGTTCGACCTGGACCGCGTGGGCGACTCCTGGCGGATCACTGGTGTGCCGCAAGGCCTGATCCTTGACCGGATCGAGACGTCCTTGGCCTTTCGAGCTTTCGAGATCTTCTTCATGAACCCCCAACGCACCCTTCTCGTGCCTGACCCTGTGTATCTCCCGCTCGACCAGGCCGGCAGCGCGACGAGCACCGTGCAGGCTTTGTTGGCCGGCCCGACCCGCTGGCTGAGTCCAGCGGTCGAAACGCTGATACCGGCCGAAACCACGTTGGTTGTCGACTCGGTGCCGGTCGACAATGGTGTTGCTCGAGTTGACCTTTCCGCTGAGTTTCTGGATTCCGATGTCGACGAGCGAGAGCTGGCCGCCGCCCAGATCACGACGACACTCTTAGGACTCTCGTCGACGGTCACCGGCGTTGCCATCAGCGTCGAAGGGTCACCTCTCCAGCTGCCCGACGCCCCACCGATCATGACGCGTGACACCTGGGAGACGTACGACTCCGATGCGCTGTCGCCGGCGTTGGGTGGGCTCTTCGTCCGCGGAGGTGTGGTGCGACGTCTCACCGAGGACGGCAGTGCCCCCGTGCAGGGGCTCTTGGGCACCGGACAGCTCTCGGTGGACGAACCCTCGCAGTCGTGGGATGGCGGCACCGTGACCGCACTCGATGACGGCGGGCGGACACTGCTGGTCACACGTCCGTTCGTGTCGGCCGGCGTGCAGACGCGGGTGACGGGGACCCGGCTGCTCCCGGCGTCGATCGATGCACAGGACAGGGTCTGGTCGGTCGACGTCAGCGACTCGAGGCCGCGCATCCGAGTGCTCGACGGCGAGGGTGGTTGGGAGCCGGTAGCTGTGCGTGGACTGCGAGGCCCTCTGGCGACCTTCCGGGTCTCGGTCGACGGCACCCGCGTTGCGGTCGTGACTGATCCGCCGCGAGGGTCCGGGCGACGTGGAGAACTTCTCTTCGGTCGTGTCGTCAACCGGGCCGACGGCCTACAGGTCGAGGCCTTCCGACGCGTGGAAAGGACCCTGGTCGAGGTTCGTGACGCATCCTGGATCGATGCGAGTTCCCTTGTCGTCATCGGTGGGACGGTGGGGTCGGTGCTGGAACCCACCCTGGTAAACGTCAACCGGAGCGTGTCGTCACTGTCCGGCTCCCCAGCGGTCGGCATCCGAAGCGTGACGGCGGCCCCGGGGCTACCCCTGCTGGCCGACACCCCGAACGACGGTGTGTGGGCCGAGTCCGGTGCAGCGTGGGTGTTCCTGGTCGCCGGCCGTGATCCGGCATACCCAGGCTGAGCAGGGCGTCGGTCCTCCACAACGCACGGCGCCGTCCGGGTCAAGAGGAGCCCCATCCGGCATCGTTCGGTGATGCTGGTGACGAACGCGCTGTGGGACTTGGCAGTCGGCCGACGGTGTCTTGCCTGCGACCAGGCAGGACCAGCCTGGTGCGACCGGTGTCTTCGGTCGGTGGTGGACCTCCACGAGCGCCGAACACCTTTTGGCCATGGTGTGGTCGCAGCGGCCCGGTACGCCGGTCAGGTGCGAACGGCTGTCGTGGCCTACAAGGAGCATGGCCATCTGGCTCTGGCGGCGCCGCTCGGGCGCCTGCTCGCCGCAGCTCTGGCGGAGGCGAGGCCAGGCGGTGGCCTTGCGGGGGCGGCGATCGTCCCCGTCCCGTCGTCCACTGCTGCGACGAGACTGCGCGGCAACGACCACGCCCGTCGGATTGCTCGGCAGGCCGGGGTCAGGTCGGGGATGACGACGCTGACGGCGTTGCGGTGGGGCAGACCGATCACCGACCAGGCCGGGCTCACGGCGTCTGAAAGGCGCCACAACGTGGCAGGTGCCATGGTGGCGAGCGCACCCAGGAAACCGGGCTCGGCCGCCCTAGTGGTCGACGACATCATGACGACGGGCGCCACAGTGGATGAGGCCTTCCAGGCCCTCACCTCGGTTGGGTGGAGGGTGGCGGGCGTCAGTGTCGTGGCTGCGGTTGATGCCCGAAGGGCCCTCGCCCCGCACCTTCCCCTCCGATACCGTGAGGGCAAGAACTGAGGTGCGCAGCACCGACGTCACTCTGGTCTAGGGGTGGGTGCTGAGCCCACCCCACGCGAAGGGGCGGAACATGGAGATCGTTGTTCGGGGACGCCACATTGAGGTCTCGGACCGATTCCGCGAGCACGTAGCGCACAAGCT
>JAHELE010000142.1:3750-5910 GCA_024644345.1 Actinomycetes bacterium
CTGTCGAAGATCGAGCGGTATGACGGCAAGTGTCACCGTGTCGATGTTGAGGTGTCGCAGGAGTCGAATCCGCGGTTGGCCGACCAAGCCCTCCGGGTCGAGATCACCTGTCACGGAAAGGGGCCCGTGATCCGGGCGGAGGCGGCAGCCGACGAGAAGTACGCCGCACTGGATGTCGCCTACGGCCGACTCGTCGAACGTCTGCGTCGCGCCGCTGACCGGCGACATGACCACCACCGAAGCCAGGGCCGCGCGTTCGCCGAGCGGATGCACGCCGCGGCGGTCACCGAGGTGCCGACCTCTGCCGATGGAAGCGACAGCGCCGACGAGGGTGACCAAGGGCCGTTCGTCGTCCGCGAGAAGACCCACCGGGCGCCGGCCATGACCCTGGACCAAGCGCTCTACGAGATGGAGCTGGTCGGTCACGACTTCTTCCTCTTCCAGGACGCAGCGTCCGGCACGCCCAGCGTGGTGTACCGACGCAAGGGCTACGACTACGGCGTCCTTCACCTCGAGGTCGACGCAGCAGCGGTCATCGGCGCAGGAGCCACGGCGTCCTAGCGGCTCGTTGTTCGCCGCCTCGACGTCGCCGTCTTGAGCTCGTAACGGGCTGCCTGGTGGCAACGGGCGGTGAGTGCGCTAGCCCAGGCCGGTACTTGTCCTGGTTCCAATGGGTGGTGGACTAGGCCAAATGGGTGACCCGAACGGGGCATTCCGTGCCATCATGGCCAGGTGACCGCGGACATCACGGGGGAGACCCCGCGCCCTGCTCGAGGCAACGACCCCATTCGGGTCCTTGTCGTCGACGACCATGCGTTGTTCCGCCGTGGGCTCGAGATGGTTCTCGCCCAAGAGTCCGACATCGAGGTGATCGGGGAGGCCGGTGACGCTGTCGCCGCCGTCGACCGCGCCTCCGAGCTGCTGCCGGACGTCGTGCTGCTCGATGTTCGCATGCCGAAGGGCTCAGGCATCGAGGCGTGCGTGGCGATCAAGGAGGTCGCCCCGAGCGCCCGGATCATCATGTTGACCATCAGCGATGAAGAGGCCGACCTCTACGAGGCGATCAAGGCCGGCGCCACCGGCTACCTGCTCAAGGAGATCTCGATCGACGAGGTGGCCAGTGCGGTGCGCGCGGTGTACGACGGCCAGTCGTTGATCAGCCCCGCCATGGCCAGCAAGTTGCTGACCGAGTTCGCGCTGATGGCCAAGCGCTCGAACGAACGCAGCCAACAGGTTCCGACGCCTCGGCTCACCGAGCGAGAGCTCGAGGTGCTCAAGCTGGTCGCGCGTGGACTCAACAACCGCGACATCGCCAAAGAACTGTTCATCTCCGAGAACACGGTCAAGAACCACATCCGCAACATCCTGGAGAAGCTGCAGCTGCACTCGCGCATGGAAGCCGTTGTCTATGCCGTGCGCGAGAAGCTGCTCGAGATCACCTGAGCTGCTGATCACCTGACCTCGTGGCCACTTGCCCTGAGGTCGACTGAAACAGGGTCGACTAGAACAGGATGGGCCGCGCCATCTGTCAGGGGGCGCCACTACGCTCCCGGAGCATGCCGCGTCCACGCGAGTTCCTGACGAACGCCCAGGCACGTCGCGTCGCGCTTGCGGCGCAAGGTTTCACAGACTCCGTACCGCGCGGCACCCCGGATCGTCGCACCTTGCGTCGTGTGCTCGGGCGCACCGGGCTGTTTCAGATCGACTCGGTCAACGTGCTCGCTCGTGCGCACTACCTGCCCATGTTCAGCAGGGTCGGTCCGTATCCGACCTCGCTGCTGGAGAAGGCGGCCTATCGTTCGCCGCGAATGCTCTTCGAGTACTGGGGCCACGAAGCCAGTTTGCTGCCCGTCGATCTGCAACCCTTCCTCCGGTGGCGAATGGACGATGCCGAGAAACACGCGTGGGGCGGCATGAGAGCAGTCGCAGCCGAGCGGCCCGAACTGCTTCCTGGGCTGCTGGCCGACATCCATGATGAAGGGCCTCTTACGGCGGCCGAGCTCGCGGCTCGACACGATCGGGACCAGCCTCGACGCACAGGTCCGTGGTGGGACTGGTCCGACGTCAAGAAGGCCCTGGAGTTCCTCTTCTGGAGCGGTGAGATCACCACGGCTGAGCGTCGCGGCTTCGAGCGGGCCTACGACGTTCCCGACCGAGTGC
>JAHELE010000143.1 GCA_024644345.1 Actinomycetes bacterium
TGCAGCAGGACGTCGCGGCTGCGCATCACCTCGAGGATCTCGGGTGCGTCAGAGGTCTCCACCTCGTTGAGCTCCGGCGAGGTCATGGGTAAGAAAGGGGGGTAGAGCAGCTCCGGTCGGTCGAGCCCCGAGATGGCGAACAGGCCCGTGAGGTCGAGGGGCCATGGCAGGGTGACGACCTCGTTGCGGTCGATGTCGAGCTCTTCGATCAGCAGCTCGAGGACATGCGGGTCGATGGTCTCTTCCACCTCGAGCCGTACGGGTGGGCCGAACCGACGACGCGACAGCTCGCGCTCGAGCGCCTTGAGCAGGTTCTCGGCCTCGTCCTCCTCGACCTCGACGTCCTCGTTGCGGGTCACCCGGAAGGTGTGCCGCTGCAGCACCTCCATACCCGGGAACAGCGACCCCAGGTGGGCGGCGATGACATCCTCTAGCGGCACGAAGTGCTCACCGCCGTCAAGGGGGACGAAGCGGGGCAGGGTGGGCGGCACCTTGACACGGGCAAAGTGCTCTTGGCCAGTGTTGGGGTTGCGGACCACGACGGCCAGGTTGAGCGACAGGCCGGAGATGTAGGGGAACGGGTGGGCGGGGTCGACGGCTAGCGGCGTCAGGACCGCGAAGATCTGCTCGTCGAACAGCTGGGTCATGGCCTTCTGCTCGTCGACGTCGAGGTCGCGCCACCGCAGGATCTGGATGCCGGCGTCGCGGAGGGTCGGCATCAGGTCGCGGAAGGCCTGGGCCTGCTGTGACTGCAAGGAGCGGGTGCGGTCGTGCACCCGCTTCATCAGCTCGCGTGGCGTGAGGCCGCTGGCTGCCTGCACGGCGATTCCCGCCGCCATCCGACGTTTGAGCCCCGCCACGCGGACCATGTAGAACTCGTCGAGGTTGCTGGCGAAGATGGCCAGAAACTTCGCCCGCTCCAAGGGCGGGACGGCGGTGTCCTCGGCGAGCTCGAGCACCCGCTGGTTGAAGGCAAGCCACGACAGCTCACGGTCAGAGAAGCGGTCGGCCGGCAGGGGTTCGTTCGATGTGTCCGTGGCTGCGCTCACAGGCTGTGCCTTTCCATAGGTCGCTCCATGGTGACACTGTCGGGCGATCTTCGTCACCGGACCTAGGTCCTGGTCATCCCCTTGGGTCTATCCGGTCGCCGCCAGTGAGGGGCTGGGAGGCGTCCTGAGCATGCCTTCGCGAGCCCTACGATGCTCAGGTGCCCCCTGGAAGTGGTCTCTTCGACGAGGTCAACGAGTTCGCCATCGCTACCCCGTGGCTGCATCTGCCGATGCTTGCCTACGCGAAGTGGGGAATCGTGCTCTTCTTCGCGCTGCTGATCGGTGGCTGGTGGCTCGCGCGGGGTCGGGACAGTCGGGCGATGGCGGCCCTGCTGCTCACCCCGATCGGCGCCATGGTGGCCCTGGCACTGCAGCAGTTCGTGAACAGCGGGGTGGGCGAGGCACGTCCCTACGTGCTCGAGCCCCATGCACTGATCCTGATCGCCAAGACCACCGATCCGTCGTTTCCCAGCGATCACGCGTGCGCCGTCGGCGCGGTCGCCGCCGGGCTCTTCTTCGTCGACAGGCGACTCGGCTGGGCGGCCGCGCTGGGGGCTGGCCTGATGGCTTTTGCCCGCGTCTATGTCGGCGCGCACTGGCCGCTGGACGTCCTGGTGGGGCTGGCGTGGGGTGCGGCGGTCACGGTCGGCCTGATCCTGGTGCTGCGCGGTCCGGTCAGCCACCTCCTCGATCGGGCGTCCGGCTCGTTCCTTCGTCCCGTGATCGTCGCCTCGCCAGTCCACGGGTGACGCGGTTCCGCCCGTCGGGCCTGCTCGACTGGACCTTCGAGATCGCGCTGTTCCTCAAGGGGCTCGACGGAATCCTGGAGATCGTGGGCGGCATCCTGCTGCTCGTCGTGTCGAAAGCCCAGCTCGACTCCGTGGTCGTCGCGCTCACCCAGCATGAGTTGTCCGAGGACCCTCATGACGTCATCGCGACGCACCTTCTCTCGGCCGAGGGCAACCTTTCGGGAGGCTCGCAGACCTTCGCGGCGCTCTACCTGTTGCTGCACGGCATCGTGAAGGTCGTGCTGGTGGCGGCGGTGCTGAAGGACAAGCTGTGGGCGTACCCCTGGATGATCGCCTTCCTGCTGGCCTTCATCGCCTATCAGGGCTATCTCCTCGTTGTGGCCCCGACCGTCGGCATCGCCGCGCTGACGGCGTTCGACCTCTTCATGGTGTGGCTGACGTATCGCGAGTACGGCAAACGTCGCGGGGCGCGACTGGCGTTGACCTAGCAGTCGGCGTCAGCGCGGTGACTGGAACTGCACGTCGCTGTCCCAGTGGGTGAAGCCCAACCGTCCGTAGGCGGCGATGGCCGCGGTGTTGTCGGCGTCCACGTACAGCATCACCTCCAACAGGCCGGCACTGCGGAGGTGGTGCAGGCCGATCAGGATCAGCGCCGTCCCCAGCCCGCTGCCGCGCTCAGAGGGGTGGACCCCCACGACGTACACCTCGCCGATCGGCTCGTGCCCGTGCTGGTCGTGAGTGTGCGGTCCGTGTCCGTCGTGGTCATGCACGACCGGCTCACCGCCGTGCACCTTCGTCCAGTGGTAGCCGACGAGCTGGCTGTCGCGCTCGGCGAGGAAGAAGCCCGCTGGGTCGAACCAGGGTTCGGCCAGGCGTCGGTGCAGATCGTCGATGCTGAGCGAGCCCTGTTCTGGGTGGTCGGCGAAGATCAGGGCGTTGAGGTCGACCCAGGCCTGGTCGTCCTTCCCCGGCTGGAACGTGCGAACGGTGACCCCACCAGGAATCTCGGCGACCGGCGTCGGTGCCGACAGTGACCGGCGTAGCTGCAGGAGCTCACGCATCCTGCTGAAGCCCATGGCCGACGCCAAGGCGGACGCCGCCGGGCTCTCGCCGTGCGCCCAGAGCCGCAGACGTCCGTCGGGCGTCTCGCCCCTTACGGCGTCGACGAGTAGCTGGCCCACCCCCTGGCGACGCCAGGCGGGGTCGACAGCCACTTCGGCGCTGGAGCCGGCCACCACGTCGGTGACGTCGAGGTGGGCGTATCCGGCCAGGTGCGGCAGCTCGCCGCGGCCGTCGCCGTAGGCGAGCAGATGACGGACGCCTTCGTCGCCTCCGTGGCGGAGGTGGAGCGAGACATGTTCTGACAGTGGCCGGACGCCGTCGTGTTCGGTGGCGCGTTCGCTCAGCAGGGTGACGGCGTCGGTCTCGTCGGTGTCCAGCTTGGCGAGCACCTCGACGTGGAACGGGCGCTCTGGCATGAGGCTCACCCTAGGCGGAGGAGGGCAGACCCGGCGCAGGCGTCCACCCTCGCCCCCGCTTGGGCGTGATCGGAGCGTTTCCGGCACTTTCCGGCGTCCCGGACGCCCTCAAAACGCCGGAAGTGCTCCGATCACGCATGCTCCGATCACGCAGAGGTGGACGCGGCGACGAAGCGGTAGCCGACGTTGCGCACGGTGCCGATCAGCTGCTCGTACTCGCCACCGAGCTTGGCCCGCAGACGACGAACGTGGACGTCAACCGTGCGGGTGCCCCCGAAGTAGTCGTAGCCCCACACCTCCTGCAGCAGCTGTCCGCGGGTGAAAACGCGGCCCGGGTGCTGGGCCAGGAACTTCAGCAGCTCGAACTCCTTGTAGGTGAGGTCGAGCGTCTTGCCGCGCAGCTTCGCGGTGTAGGTGGACTCGTCGATCACGAGGTCGCCGTTGCTGATCAGCGGCTGGACGTCGTCACGTTCGGCGGCCATCCGTTCGGTGGCCAGACGCAGTCTCGCCTCGACCTCGGCCGGCCCCGCGGTGGCGAGGACCACGTCGTCGACGCCCCACTCGGCATTCACCGCGGTGAGGCCGCCTTCGGTGGTGACCAGCAGCAGGGGCACACCCACACCGGTGGTGCGGATCAGCCGGCAGAGCGAGCGGGCGCGGGGCAGGTGGCCACGACCGTCGACCAGCAGCGCGTCGGCCGGTCCGGCGTCGAGCAACGCAGCGGCCTCGGCGGGCAGTACGCGCACCGTGTGCGGGAGCAGCTCGAGGGCGGGCAGCACCGACTCGGCGGTGGGACCGCCATCAGTCAGAAGCAGCAGCCGCGCCACGCGTCCTCCTCGTCCTCGTCCCCCCAGGCTATCGACCGGTTGGGGCGGGCGGTGAAGACGCGGTGCCGGTCAGTCGGTCAGGCGGAGGCCTTCGCCCGCGCGCTGGCCGGTGCCCCCAACGGACGCCGGAGCGTGCGGAAGAACATCCACATGGTCGGCACGAGGTAGGCGAACCAGGCGAACACCTCGAGCCAGCTGGGCACCGTGCGTACGGCGAAGAGGCCGCGGAAGACCGCGTACTGTGCCGAGTCCTCGGGGAAGGCCCCGCTGATGTTGAAGGCGATGGAGTCTTCGCCGAAGAGCAGCCCGGCCTCTTGCAGCTCGTGGATGCCGTAGGTGAAGACGCCGGCGGCGATGATGATCAGGGCGACGCCGGTCCACTTGAAGAAGGTTCCGAGGTTGACCCGCAGCGCGCCACGGTAGATCAGCAGGCCGAGCGCGATCGCTGCGGCCAGTCCGAGCAGCCCGCCGAGGATGTCGGCCCAGCCACCGCCGGTGGTCTGGAACGACGACCACAGGAACAGGGCGGTCTCAAAGCCCTCGCGCGCGACGGCGATGAACGCCATCGCCGCGACTGCGCCGGCGCCGGCCGCCGCCGCCTTGTCGACGTGCGCGTGCAGCTCGCCCTTGAGCGCCCTGGCGTTGCGTGCCATCCAGAACACCATCCACGTGACGAAGGCGACGGCGAGCAGGGCCATCAGGCCTTCGAAGGCGGCCTGGGCACGCTCGGGCATGGTGTCGGCCGCCAGCGCCAGGGCACCACCTACGGCGAGGGAGAACACCGCGGCCGCGCCGACGCCGGCCCAGACGTAGCGAATCGAGCCCGTCCGTTCGGTCTTGACCAGGTAGGCGATCAGGATGCTCACGATCAGGGCGGCTTCGAGCCCTTCGCGGAGGGTGATGAGGAAGGCGGCGAGCATGAGCGGTCCTGTCTGTCGGGCTCTGTCGGGCTGGGCCGGTGGTGGGTCGGTCTGATCGTCGAGGAGAAGTTAGGACAACCTAACCTAACTAACGGTACCTGCGGAATCTCGCGATTGACAAATTCCGGTCCGCGTCCGGTCCGGGGTCAGGCTCCGCTGGTCGGTGCGGCACAGTGGAGGACCGGAGGTTGTGGTGGCGCTACTGAGGTACTGGGCGGGTGCACGTGCCGCGGCCGGTGTGGCTGAGGAGTCGGTGGATGCGTCCACCCTTGACGTCGCGCTGGACGCCGCTCGTGGTCCTCGTGATGCGGCCTTCGCCCGGGTCGTCGGCGCGTGCGCGTTCGTCGTCGACGAGCATCCGGTCGGCTCGACGCCGCACGACCAGGTGTCGCTGACGCCGGACTCGGTGGTCGAGGTGCTGCCGCCTTTCGCCGGCGGAGCTGGCGACTTCCGACTGAGTGCCGGCGGGGCCGGCGACATTGGGCTGAGCGCCGGCGGTTCCGGCATGATCGACCGGTGACCGCCGACCGATCCGCCGCATCCGATGACGCCGGTGTGGCCTTCCAGACTCCGCATCACCTCCATCTGCCCGACTGGCGTCCCGCGCTGGTCGGCGCGATGGCTGCGGGCCTGGTGTTGGTGGGGGCGCTGCTCGACCTGCCGTGGCTCTGGGGGCCGGTCGTCGGGCTGCAGGCGGTGCTGGTGCTGACCTGGCACCGGTCGCTGGGGGCGCCGGCGTCGGCGTCCGGGGCTGTGGTCGGAGCCGGTCTCGCCGCGATCGTGGACGTGATCGTGGCGACCACCAAAGACTCCCCGAGCCTGGGGCCGGTGGCCGTCGTACTAGGCGCCGGATACCTGATC
>JAHELE010000037.1 GCA_024644345.1 Actinomycetes bacterium
TCATCGACCGAGTCCGAGTCATTGACCGCGACCGGTGGGTCGTTGACGGGGCTCACCGTGATGGTGACGGTGGCGGTGTCGCATCCCGGCCCGACAGGGAGTGGCGTGGTGTCACAGACCTCGTAGGTGAAGCTGTCCGAGCCGAAGAAGTCTGGATCCGGCGTGTAGTCGATGCTGCCGTCGGGATTGACCGATGTTGACCCATTGTTTGGGCCGCTGGTGACGGTCACGGAGCTCGGGTCGATGTCGCCTTCAGGGTCGGTGTCATTACCCAGCACGTCGACGGTGACGGTCGTGTCCTCGTCGGTCGAGTCGGAGTCATCGACGGCGTCCGGCGGTTCGGGCAGATCACTGACCGTGATGTAGACCGTTGCCGGAGCGCAGGCCAAGCTCGGGTCGCAGACCTCGTAGGTGAACGAGTCGCTACCGACATAGCCCGAGTCCGGCGTGTAGCGCACGCTGCCGTCGGGGTTGACCGACAGCGAGCCGTGCGAGGCTGGGGACGTCAGCAGCGTCGTCAACGCGTCGCCGTCGATGTCGCCGTCGTTGACCTGGACGTCAATGTCCTTCGCGGTGTCCTGGTCGACGTTGGCGAAGTCGTCCACCGCAGTCGGCGGGTCGTTGACCGGGTTGACCGTGATGTCGACCGTTGCCGTGTCACACGCCCCGGCCAGGTCACACACCTCATAGGTGAAGCTGTCAGTACCAGAGAAGTTCGGGTCCGGTGTGTAGTCGATGCTGCCGTCCACATTCACCGACGTCGACCCGTTCGACGGACCACTGGTCACATTCACCGAGCTGATGTCCAGGCCGTCGTCCGGGTCAGAGTCATTACCCAACACATCAATGGTGACTGACGAGTCCTCATCCACCGAGTCCGAGTCGTCCACCGCAGTCGGTGGATCATTCACCTCGTTCACCGTGATGTCGACCGTTGCCGTGTCACATAGGGGCGTTGGGGACGTGGAGTCACAGATTGTGTAGGTGAACGAGTCGGTGCCACTGAAGTTGGGCGCCGGTGAGTAGCGGATCTGCCCGCCGACGACGCTGGCCGATCCGTTCGACGGCTGCGTCGCTACCGAGAGCGACGACGGATTCAGGTTCCCATTGATGTCCGAGTCGTTCGACAGCACATCGACGTCGACGTTGGTGTCTTCGTTCGTGGTGGCGCTGTCGTCGACGGCCGTGGGTGGCGCGGGCGCATACGTGGAGGTCAGCACCAGCAGGTTCGGCTCTGACCCACCATCGTCGTTGTAGTGGTAAGAAGCACCGGAGTAGTCATAGATCATTCCTGAGATCGACTGCGATCCGGTTGCCAGAACCTTGAAGGTGATGGCCAACGTCATGCCGGCGCCACCGACCTTGCCTCCAGTAAATCCATCCGGTCCGATACAGGACCGGTAGTTGATACTCAACCGGTTGTTGTCCCAGCCACATCCATCTGCGTACATCTGGGTGTTCGTACCACCCGCGGGCGTCGGGTAGCTCGCAGTGAACGACTCGACCTGGAACATCGAGTTGTTGAAGTAGAACGCCGTCACCAGCTGCTCGTACCCGCCGGGCGCGGTCTTCGCCGTGATGTTGACCGTGCAGGTGGCTCCGACGTACACCGTCTCAGTGGCAGCGATACAGCCGGCGGCGGGGTTGTTCGCCAAGGAAAGGGCTGTTACCGCATTGCGGTTCTGCGACACCAACTTCTCGACATACACTTCGCGATCTGCCGGAGTGGAAACCGCACTTACCGAGTCACCAGTTGCTGTGATCTGGAACTGGCGCGCCGTGTTTCGGGCAGCCGCGATGCGGGTCACTTCGACGTTGAAGTAGTAGTCGCGGCAAGCTCCTGCGGCCAGTGAAGGTGTGGTGAAAGATGTGGTGTTGGTGAGATTGACATAGGCGTTCGCACTCAACCAGTTCCAGTTGACGGCGACATTGGTCACTGGACTGCTACCGGTGTTGCAGACACGTCCACCGACCGGGTACACGTTCGGTCCGGCGTTCACATTGTTGCTGTCGAGGCCGATGACGTTCCAGCCGAGCGGCGTGATCGTGAGCGGTCCAGGTGCGGCCGAGGCCGCAAGCGGCTGCCCGATCAGGATCGCTCCAACGACGGCTACCGTCGCCAGCACCTTGCCGGCGATCCCGTTTCCCCACGTCCGCATGACAACACCCATCAGCAACAGCGGGCACACCCCGCTCCACTCGTCCCTTCGGGTGATGGGCGGTAACGCTTGACCCCTCGGCGCACAATGTGTCCGTTATGTACCATTTCCTGATCGTTTATGAGTCAGAGGGACTACCTCTTTCAGGCACGCGACGATGCCGACGCTCAGGGCACGAGCGGGCGGATGCGGCCCACCGAACGGCCGCCGCCCAGCACGGGGACGAGACCCCAGCGCTTGAACGCCTCAGCGTCCACCCCCGGCCCGGACGCTGCTCCGATCGAGCCCAGCGCGGCCACGAGCACGGCCTGCCCCGCACGGAAGCCACCGTCGGACACCTTCAGGGCCAGCGCGCGGCCATCAGGTAGCGCCGCCGCGTACACCGACTCGGCGCCGTCCTTGACCAGCAGGCCTGGCACAGCGCGCATGAGTCCGGTCACCTCCGACTCCTCACCGCACACAAACTCTGGATGAGCCCGCATCGCGTCGGCCACGTCGCGGAGCAAACTTCCCTCGCGCGCGATCACGGCCGTCCGGAAGGCTCGAGCCAAGGCGCGCAACGGCATCGCATAGGCAGGCGCACCGCAGCCGTCCACGGCCGTGTGGGCGACGTGCTCGCCGATCACCCCTTCGACGGTGTCCTTGAGCAGAACTTGGAGCGGATGCTCCGGCTCGAGGTACGTCGCGGTGTCCCATCCAGCATGGACGCAGGTGGCCAGCATCGCCGCGTGCTTTCCCGAGCACCCGTGCAGGATCGGCCTCGGGGCACCGTCGCCTCGGAGCACCGCCAGGCGTGCAGCCGGGTTCGCCGGAAGAGCTGGGGTCGTCTGCAGCGCACTCTCGTCCAGGCCCGCGGACGACAGGATCGCTCGGACACCTGCAACGTGCTTCGGTTCCCCGTCATGGGACGCTGCCGACAGAGCGAGCAGCTCGCCGTCGAGCACGAGCCCGAGAGCGCGCATCCCGGCGGCCTGCATCAGCTTGTTAGTGCTGCGCGGGTGGATCGGTGCGTCCACGTCGCCGAAGGCGAAGGCCTCGGTGCCATCTGGCTGCAGCCCGATCAGTCGCCCGAAGTGGAGGCCCTCGTCAAAGCCACTGCGCTCGACGGCGGCGACAGGAACGTAGCCCGAGGTGCTCAGCGGCCGGCCAGCAGATCGTCGACGGTTGCCTCGCCCGACTGGTAGCGCCGTGCGATCTCGGCCGTGCATGCGTCCATGACTTCTTGGACGCGGCGACGGTTGCGCGAGACGGCCGACTCGTAGCTGGTCAACCGCGAGAGCGACTCGGCGAGCTCGTCGTCCGAGCGGTTGACGACGTCGGAGACGCCGACGTCAGAAACCAGCTGCTCGACCGACCGACGGTGCTCGGCGACCCGCGACGGCTCCGTCGTGTTGTGACGGCCCAGTCCGTGCGGTGCGGAGGCCGGGCCGTCCGCCAGGATCCCCGCGAGCTGGTCGACGAGCGATCCCCGCTCGTCGCCGGTTCGGCGGCTGAGCTCGGCACGCACGATGTCAATCCGGCCCTGCAGCAGGCGACGAACGTACGAGAGGTCGGCCTCCTCCTGCTCGGCCTCATGACGGCGGGCCCGGACGTCAGCAAGCGCCACCGACCCGAGGTCGTCGAGGAAGTCGGCGTCAAGGACGTGGTCGATGCGCCGACGTCCACCTGGCATCGGGTCGATGCCGGTGACCTCAGGGGCACTGGCCGAACTGGACTCGCTGCTCATGCGGGGACTCCTCGGCGATCCTTGACCTTCAGCAGGGTACGGGCATCGTCCGGCGTCATGGGCGGACGTTGGAAGAGTGTCGCAGCCTCGGCTGCGCGTTCGACCAGCTGGGCATTGTCGCGTACCGGGACGCCGCGCGCCCAGGTGACGACATCCTCCATGCCGACCCTCAGGTGCCCTCCGGCCGCGAGGGCGGCGAACATGACCGGCATGGTCGAGCGTCCCACCCCGGTAGCCGACCACGAGGCGCCGGACGGCAGGGCCTCCACGGCCGAGACCAGGGCGGCGGCGGTGCCGGGCATCCCACCCGGGACCCCCATCACCAGATCGCAGTGCACCTGGCCGCCGAAGGGCGCGCCGTACTTGTCGAGCAGCCGGTTGAGCGCGTGGACGTGCCCCAGGTCGAACAGCTCGAACTCAGGCACGATCTGGCGCTCCTGGGTCAGCTGGTAGAGCTCGACCATGAACGGCCAGCTGTTCATGAAGACGTCGTCGCCGAAGTTCACCGTGCCGCAGGTGAGGGAGCACGAGTCGGGTTCGGCGTCGAGCACGCGCAGCCGCAGGTCGTACCCGTCGTGCACCGACCCACCGGTTGAGAGCTGGACGATCAGGTTGCTGGCCCCCCGGACCGCGGCCACCGTCTCTTTCAGCCGGCCGATGTCCAGAGTGGGCTGGGCGTCGTCGTCCCGGATGTGGATGTGGATCATGGCCGCCCCCGCCGCCTCGCAGGACTGGGCGGTGGTGACCAGCTCGTCCAGGGTGACCGGCAGCGCCGGCACATCGGCCTTGCTCGACTCCGCCCCGGTGGGTGCGACGGTGATCATGGTGTGGGCCATGCGGGCGATCCTGCCACGACCCCGTCGATCGGTGGTCGTGTAGGGCCGATCCAGTGAACTTGGCCACCCCCAAGACTCAACGAATGGGGCCAAAGTGCCGAAGGAACAGGTGTCGAGCCTCGCCTCACGGTGGCTCGGCCATGCGGTGATCGGCAGCGTCCGCATGCCCAGTCTGCTGGCCACGCGCCCGCTTGGATACGGAGGGGGTCCGACCGTTGGCTTCAACGCAGGTCGCGTCGTCCACCGTCGAGCAGGTGCTTGTTGAGCTCAGTGACGCCGGGGCAACCGGCTGTCTCACCGTCACCGACCCCGCCGGCGAGCAGGCCGAGGTCTACCTCAAGGACGGGCAGGTCTACTCCGTCTACGTCCCCGGACGTCGGGCCCAGCTCGGTGCCCGGCTGATCGCGTCCGGCGACCTCTCACCGGAGGCCCTGACCTCAGCGCTCGACGTGCAGACCAATGAACTGCAGGGTTGGCGTCTGGGCGAGCTCCTGGTGCACCTCGGCTACGTGGAGCGCCCGGTCGTCGAGGCGTTCGTGGTCGAACAGCTGCGGGACGCAACGGCGGCGCTGCTCGAGTGGCCGGTCGCTGCCCACAAGTTCCGCAAGTCCAAGAAGACCCGGCAGGACGTCGCCCCGCCGAGCACCGTGCGCGACCTGCTGGCCGAGGTCGAGATGCGTCGGCACCGCTGGAGCGAGCTCGTCGCGCAGATCGGCGGACAGCGCGGTGTCCCGATGCTCTCTGCGCGTCCGGATGGGTCGTCGGACGTCGTGCTGTCCAGCGCCGACTGGGCGCTGCTCTGCAAGGTCGACGGCACCCGCGACATCGCCGAGCTCGCCGCAGAGTGCGGTTTCACCGTCTTCGAAGCGGCCCACGTGGTGCGGGCCCTGATGGACGGCGGCCTGATCGACGTCGAGCTGCCGGATGACGAGCCGGTGGCGTCCGTCACCTCTCTGGAGGACGCCCGCGGCAAGCGCCCCGCGTTCGAGCCGGCTCCCGATCCTGCCGGTGACGAGCTGGCCGGCGCGGTCAAGAAGGTGACCGCAGCCCTTGGGGACCTGTTCAAGTCTGTCACGCCGCCAGGTGCCGGAACCTCCTTGGCTGACGCTGCTGCTGCCTTGGAGGCCGAGGACGACGTCATCGACGTCACGGACCCCGAGCCGGCCATCGACGAGGAAACGCTGGAGGCCGAGCGTCAGATCCGCGAGGCTGAGGAGCGGCTGGGGGCCGAGGTCGAGGCGTGGCTCGAACATGAGTCGTGGCTGGCCGAGCAGGCCAAGGGCGTCGAGGAAGACGCCTGGGCGGCCCATGCACACTGGCTTGAGCAGCAACGCGTCGACGCCGCCGCCGAGGCGTGGCTGACGCACTACCAGTGGCTCGAGGACGAGCGTCGCCGCTGCGAGAAGGTGGCCTGGACTGAGCACAAGGAATGGCTGGCCGAGCGCCAGGCCGCCGAAGTCGTCCGCCTCGAAGCCGAGCGCAAGGCGATGGAGAGCAAAGCCTGGAAAGAGCACAAGACCTGGCTCGCCGCCCAGCGCACCCGCCTCGAATCCGACGCCTGGAACGACCACCAGCTCTGGATGGACGCCGACCGCGTCCGCGTCGAGGAGGAGGCGTGGGAAGCCCACGCACAGTGGCTCGACGAGGCTGCCAGCGAAGAATCAGCTCGTCTCGAGGCAGAGCGCAAGGCAGCTGAGGGCAAGGCGTGGAAGGAACACAAGACCTGGCTCGCCGCCGAGCGCACCCGCGTCGAATCCGACGCCTGGAACGACCACCAGCTCTGGATGGACGCTGACCGCGTCCGGCTCGAGCCCGAGGCGTGGGACGACCACACCGTTGCCCTCGAAGAAGAGCGCCGGACCGCTGAGACGGAGGCCTGGGAGGCCCACGCCGCGGTGCTGGAAGCCGAGCGTGCGGCCGTAGAGGAGGAAGCGTGGCTGGTCCACGCCAAGTACCTGGAATGGCACCGGGCGACGTTCGAGGGTGAGGCGTGGGTCGCCCACATCGCGTGGCTCGAGTCCGAACGGGTCCGCGTCGAGCCCGAAGCGTGGGAAGCCCACGGGGCAGTGCTGGCCGAGGAAGAACGCACTCGCGCCGAGGCCGAGGCCGCCCGGGCGGCCGCCCAGGCAGCAGAGCAGGCCGAGCAGCAGCGCCTCGAGGAGGAGGCCCGCGCCGAGGAGCAGCGTCGACGTCGGCGTCAGGAAGAGGCCGACCGTGCCGCCGCCGAAGAAGCCGCCCGCATCGAAGCCGAGGCCGCAGCTGCGCGCGAGGCCGAAGAGGCCGCCGAACGAGCACGTGTCGAGGCCGAAGAGGCCGCCGAACGAGCACGTGTCGAGGCCGAGGAAGCCGCCCGCCTGGAGGCCGAGCGACTCGCGGCCGAGGAAGCCGCCCGCATCGAAGCCGAGGCCGCAGCTGCGCGCGAGGCCGAGCAGGCCGCCGAACGTGCCCGCCGCGAGGCGGAGGAAGCAGCCGAGCGTGAACGACTCGCTGCGATTGAAGCCGAGCGGCTGCAGGCCGAAGCGGCCGCCGAACGCGATCGTCTGGCCGCCGAGGAAGCCGCCCGCGTCGCCGCCGAGGCCGCAGCTGCGCGCGAGGCCGAGGAGACAGCCGAGCGTGAGCGTCTGGCTGCCGAGCTGGCCGCAGCGGAGGCCCCCAGCGTGGCGGAGTCATTCGCCGACCTGGGCAACGACCCGGTCCCAGCGCCCGAGCCGATCGAGACGACCGAGGTCGTCGAGGTCCTCGACCGTGAGCCCGGTCCGGACCGTGGACAGTCGGTCGACACCGCTGCCCTGCTGCGGGAGCTGGCCAGCCTTGGCGGATTCGGCGACGGCGAGTCCGATGCACCGACGACCACGTCATCGCCGGTCAGGTCGAGCCCGGTCACCAAGGACACCGAGAAGAAGAAGAAGAAGGGCATCTTCGGTCGGTAGGAGATCACTGAGTCCCCCATCGAGATGCCACAATCAGTCCATGATTCGGCGCCGACTCACCCATTGGATGAGGATGCTGCGCATGCACCGCTGGGAGGAAAAGCAGCGGCGGTCAGCAGCCGAACAACGTGATGCCGAAGAACGTAGCGACATGCGGGCGAAGGGCGTCATGAAGGCGAGGTTTCCACCCCCCGGCGGTATGGGTTACTGAGACCTCCGGGGTGGGTTCGGCAGGGACGAGGCGTCGAGACGGACCCGCCTGGACAGGCGTCGTCTGTGGGAACACCCCGGATGACCGGACAGGCTGCGCCCGCTAGAGGTCCTCCCTCACCCAGTAGCCCGCCACCGTTCACCGCACGTTCACCTTTGGCTCACCAAATCAGTACCTGGGCTCCCTAGCGTCGCCTGCGACTAGCAGTCCTGAGACAGGTACCTGACCCAGAGAGGGCAACGTGAACCGCATCCTTCGACCCAGAGCCGCCGCCTTCGGCGCGGCCGCACTCGTCGTGGCAGTAGGAATTTCCGCCTGCAGCGCCAGCAACGAGAGCGACAGCAGCACCAGCGACGGCACCTCGTCGTCACTGAGCGGCGACCTGAACGGAGCCGGATCGTCGGCCCAAGAGGCAGCGATGGCTGCGTGGAAGGCCGGCTTCCAGAGCAGTAACCCGGACGTGACCGTCAACTACGACGCGGTCGGCTCCGGCGGGGGTCGCGAACAGTTCCTGGCTGGCGGCGTTCAGTACGCCGGGTCGGACGACTACCTGGCCGACGACGAGGCCACCAAGGCCCAGAAGACCTGCAACGGCGAGGCCTTCGAGTACCCGGTCTACGTGAGCCCCATCGCGGTCATCTACAACCTGCCGGGCGTGGACGGGCTGCAGCTCACTCCGGCGACGCTGGCGTCGATCTTCGCCGGCAAGATCACCAAGTGGAACGACCCCGCGATCACTGGCGACAACCCCGACGCCAAGCTCCCCAGCTCGAACATCACTCCGGTGCACCGATCGGACGAGTCCGGCACCACGGGCAACTTCACCGACTACCTCTCGCAGGCCGCGCCACAGCAGTGGACCTACGGACCGGTCGAGAGCTGGCCGATCAAGAGCGGCGAAGGAGCCGACGGCACGTCCGGCGTCGTGTCTGCGGTCAAGGGTGGTGACGGCACGATCGGATACGCCGACGCCAGCCAGGCAGGTGACCTCGGCAAGGCCCTGGTTGAGGTCGGCGGCGAGTTCGTCGGGCCCACACCCGAGGCGGCCTCGCAGATCCTTGACGTGTCCCAGCCGGCTCCGGGTGCCACGGACACCAACATCACCATCGAGGTGAACCGCACCCCCAGCGAAGCGGGCGTCTACCCGATCGTCCTGGTCTCCTACCAGATGGTGTGCTCAACGTACGACTCGCAGGATACGGTCGACCTGGTCCAGGGCTTCGCGTCGTACGTGATCAGCGCGGACGGACAGCAGGCGGCCTCCCAGGCTGCCGGCTCCGCGCCAATCACTGACTCGATTCGTCAGCAGGCCCAGGCCGCGATTGACAAGATCAGTACCAGCAGCTAATCCGGTTCTCGTGGGCCATCCGCACCGGGCGTGTGGATGGCCCACGACGATCCGCATCCGACCAGCGAGGGACCGCGCACCATATGACTAGTCACGCAGTGGAGGGCACGCACCGCCCTCCACGCAGCGTTGGCGACCGCGTCTTCCCTGCGCTGGTCACGGCCGCTGGCGCCGTCATCTTGGTCACCCTCGCGGGGGTCGCGCTCTTCCTGACCTACGAAGGGCTGCCGGCCCTGACGGCCAAGGCCGCCGATATTCCCGGCGCCGACTCCTTCGCCGCCTATGTCTGGCCCCTTCTGTACGGCACACTCCTCGCCTCGGTCCTGGCGCTGCTGTTCGCCGTTCCCGTCTCCATCGGGGTCGCGCTGTTCATCTCGCACTTCGCCCCTCGCCGGCTCGCGTCCTCGCTCGGCTACCTCGTCGACCTGCTCGCGGCGGTGCCCAGCATCATCTACGGCCTCTGGGGCATCTTCTTCCTCGCCCCACGACTCGTGCCGCTGTACGACTGGCTGGCGGGCCACCTGAGCTGGATCCCGTTCTTCGCTGGACCGGCTTCGGTCACCGGACGCACCATCTTGACCGCCGGCTTCGTGCTGGGCGTCATGGTGCTGCCGATCATGACCTCGATCTGTCGCGAGATCTTCCTGCAGACGCCACGGCTGCACGAGGAGGCCGCACTGGCGCTCGGCGCCACCCGCTGGGAAATGATCCGGATGACCGTCTTCCCCTATGGACGGTCCGGCATCGTGAGCGGCGCCATGCTGGCTCTCGGCCGGGCTCTTGGTGAGACCATCGCCGTAGCCACCATCCTGTCGGTCAGCAACGTCGTCAGCCTCAACCTGATATCCAGCACCAACCCCGGAACGATCGCCGCCAACATCGCCTTGAAGTTCCCCGAGGCCAGCGGCATCGAGGTCAACATCTTGATCGCGACCGGCCTGGTGCTCTTCATCGTCACCTTCTTGGTCAACTTCCTGGCTCGGGCCATCGTCGGACGTCGCGCTGAGTTCTCCGGGGCGAACTGACATGAGCTCATCAGTGGCCACGCAGCCCCCCACCAGCGAACCGACGACGCCCAAGTTCACAGCCCGGCTCCACTCGCCGCAGCTCCCCCGCTGGGTGCCGTGGGCACTTGTGGCCGGCGCTGTGGCGGTGGGACTGGCGCTGCACCTCATGGTCGGCTGGGGATGGGCCCTGACGATCGTTGCGTGCTGGCTGGGGTACGTCGTCGTGCTGGTGGCGGTCTCGGGGCGGGTCGAAGGTCGACGCAAGGCCAAGGACCGACTGGCTACGTCGCTCGTGACGACCGCATTCGTGCTCGCGCTTCTGCCGCTCGGTTCGCTGCTGTGGCAGGTGGTCAGCAACGGTCTCCCCGCCATCAACTCCAGCTTCTTGAACAGCTCGATGCGCAACGTCGTCGGCGAGGGCGGCGGCATTTTCCACGCCTTGTGGGGAACGCTGATCGTCACGTCACTGGCTGCCCTGATGTCGATCCCGATCGGCCTGGCAACCGGTATCTACCTGGTCGAGTACGGCAACGGCCGGATGGCCCGGTGGATCACTTTCCTGGTCGACGTCATGACCGGGATCCCGTCGATCGTGGCCGGACTCTTCGCCTACGCCCTGTTCGTCATCTTCTTCGGCGAGGGCGTGCGGATGGGCTTCGGCGGCGCCGTGGCGCTGTCGGTGCTGATGATCCCGCTCGTCGTCCGGTCCACCGAGGAGATGCTCAAGCTCGTCCCGAACGAGCTGCGCGAGGCGTCCTATGCGCTCGGTGTCCCCAAGTGGCGAACCATCGTCAAGGTCGTGCTGCCAACCGCGATTGCCGGCATCATCACCGGCATCACGATTGCCATCGCCCGCGTCATCGGCGAGACGGCTCCGCTGCTCATCATCTGCGGTGCGACCGACTCGGTGAACTTCAACCCGTTCGATGGGCGCATGATGACGCTGCCGGTATACATCTACAGTCAGTACAAGAACCCAGGATTTCCGCCCGAATTCGGGATCGAACGGGCCTGGGGGGCGGCTTTGGTGTTGACGGTGATCGTGATGGCGCTCAACCTTGTTGCACGACTGATCTCGTACTACTTCTCACCCAAGACGAAGGCGTAGGAATGGCCAAGAGCATCGATGTCAGCGATCTGGACATCTACTACGGCGACTTCCTTGCCGTAGAAGGTGTCACGATTCCGATCGCGGCTCGTTCCGTCACCGCCTTCATCGGGCCGTCCGGCTGCGGCAAGTCCACCTTCCTGCGATCGCTCAACCGCATGCACGAGGTGATCCCTGGCGCCCGTGTCGAGGGCAAGATCCTGATCGACGGTGCCGACCTCTACGACCCAGACGTCGATCCGGTCGAGGTTCGCCGTCAGATCGGGATGGTCTTCCAGCGGCCGAACCCGTTCCCGACGATGTCGATCGCCGAGAACGTACTCGCCGGAATGCGCCTGAACAGCCGCAAGCTGAAGAAGACAGAGGCGTCCGAGATCGTCGAAAGCTCACTCCGTCGGGCCAACCTCTGGAACGAGGTCAAGGATCGCCTCACCAAGCCGGGATCGAGCTTGTCCGGCGGCCAGCAGCAGCGCCTCTGCATCGCCCGCGCCATAGCGGTGCAGCCACAGGTGCTGCTCATGGACGAACCCTGCTCGGCGCTCGACCCGATCTCGACCACGGCGATCGAGGACCTCATTCACGAGCTGAGGGAGGACTACACGATCGTGATCGTCACCCACAACATGCAGCAGGCGGCCCGCGTCTCGGAGACGACCGCTTTCTTCAACCTCGCCGGTGTCGGACGACCGGGGCACCTGATCGAGTACGGCCCCACGACCAAGATCTTCACAACCCCCGAGAACCCGGCCACCGAGGCCTACATCTCTGGTCGCTTCGGCTAGGGCGGCGGTCTAGCTCTTGGAACGGTGTCTGCGGTGCCGGATCGGAAGGATGAGGTAGAACGCGATGATCAGGTACCCGGCGACCGCAGCGAGCGGGGCGAACAGTCCCAGAGCGATCAAGACCACGTAGCCAGCCAGACCTGGCGTGAGCCGATGCGTCAGAACCTGAACCTCTTCGTCGGTGGCATCGGGTCTGATGAGGTTCTCGCGCAGTGCGTATCTCCACAGGACCGATACCAGTACCGACGCCAGCAGCAGGTTGACACCGTAGATGGTGACGGCCACCCGCTCGGGGCGGTCGTCACCGATGTACTCCGCCAGAAGACTCGTGGGGACTGGAAGGAACGACACCACCAGCAGCAGAAGCAGGTTGAGTCGCAGCAGTACGGCGTCAGCGCGATCCAGGTACTCGGTGATCGTGTTGTGCCCCAGCCATACGGCTCCGATGGTGGAGAAGCTGACGAAGTACGCCAGGTACGAGGGCCACTCGCCGCGGACTGCCTCCAGCAGGTTCTGCTCTGACCCGGGAGGGACGGAGATATCCAGGACCAGCAGCGTGATGGCGATCGCGAAGACACCGTCACTGAACGCCTCCATGCGACCCGTGGACAGCGTGCCCCGCCCCTTCGGTCTCCTGGTCTCGTCCGGCATGTCGCGATCATGGCGCACGCGATCTCCGAGGAAAAGAACCAGGGGCACACGGCAACAAACTCGTGCCGACGTTGGGTCGTCTGCCTCTATCGATCTCTCGTCACCAGGTGAAAGGTGGAAGTGAACGCGAGGGAGCTCACCATGACGATGCAACAGGACCGCGGCCAGTCCCATCAGGTTGCGGCGGTCATCACCTGGGTCCTCGGGGTGGTTTCTGCGCTGTTGACGGTATTCCTCGGATACCTCACCAACGCGCTCAGGCAGGAGTGGTCGGGTTACGTGGGGGGAGAATCGCAGGTCGCTCTGTTCATCCTCGCAGCCTGTGGCGCCCTCACGCTCCTCTTCTGGATTCTGACCTTCGTCGCGCTGGCCAAGTACCGCTCCCGCGACGCGGCAGCGAAGGTGTTGGGCGTGGTAGCCATCATGCTGATCGCCGTGATGGCTGTTGCGATGGTCATCTAGCGCCGATCCGGCAGGATGGCGTCCATGCGCGCAGTCGTCCAGGTCGCTACGTCGGCATCGGTACGCGTCGACGATGAGCACATCGCCGGGTTCGACGGCCCGGGGTTGGTCGTCCTCGTCGGCGTGACCCACAGCGACACCGAGTCGGATGCCGACCGGCTCGCCGAGAAGATCTGGCAGCTGCGCATCATGGACGACGAACGCTCGGCCTGCGATGTCAGCGCTCCTCTGCTGGTCGTCAGCCAGTTCACGCTCTACGCCGAGCTCAACAAGGGGCGACGCCCCTCGTGGTCAGCCGCCGCACCGCGTCCGGTGAGCGAACCACTCGTCGAGACCTTCGTCCAGGCACTCCGTCAGCGCGGGGCAAGGGTGGAGACCGGGCGGTTCGGTGCCGACATGCAGGTGGGCCTGGTCAACGACGGCCCGCGCACCCTCATCGTCGAGATCTAGCCGGCCAGCTGCCAGGTCGGTCCACCATCACGTGTCACGTACGTCTCACCCTCGAGGTCGGCCATTCCATCAGTCGGGGTCGAGAAGGACAGAGCCGGTAGCACGCGCTCATCGTTGTTCGGGGCGTCGCCAAGACATCCACCGAGCTGCCAGGTGGCACCGCCGTCCTGGGTCACCTGTGCCTCGTACCCAGGGCACCGACCGCCATCGCGCACAAGCACCCACCCGAGGTTGGGTCCTTCGAACGCGATCGCCTGTGCTCCCGCCACCTGCGTCATCGGTGACCAGGTGGCCCCGCCGTCAGCCGTGGTCAGTACGTCGCCACCGACGCACAGGACAGCAGCGGATGTGTCAGAGATGTCCTCGACGGACAGGGGGGCAACTTTGCGATCAGGGCACGGGTTCTTGACCACGCCGGTCGGGGTGGCGATCTCGGAGGCGGTGAATGGCAGCCGCAGGAAGGTGGGCGGCACCCGCGTCGGCGCAGACCACGTCCGACCCTGGTCGGCGGAGGTCCATAGCCGGGAACGACACCGCTCGTCAGCGCCGAACACCTCCAGCGAGTTCGCACCCGTGGCCCGCAGATCCACAATCGCCGACGCCGGGACGTCGACCGGCTTCCACGCCTTGCCACCGTTCGTCGACCGTTCCAGGTTGGCCCCGCCCAGGCACGTACCCGTCCGTCCCCGATAGGCAAGCGAGCTGTTCACCATCAGCAGGGGTGGCTCGATCGTGCTCGGGATGGCATCGGTGACGTTCTTGTCGGGTGTGGGGACTTTGTCGGGCTTGGCGGTCGGGGTGGTGAGCGCCGAGGCCAGCGGCTCAGGTGACGTCGACCCGGTGCTCTGCAGGGCCGCATAGGCAAGTGCACCGGCGACCAGCGCGAGTGTCGCAAGGCCCACCGTGGCCCACAGACCCCCCGACCGCTGCATCCCGCTCCTTCATCCGACGACAGCGTCAGGCTAGTGGTTCGGTGTCCTCGTCCGGGTCTGCGGGCGCGGTGACCTCTGCCACCTCCGGATCCGGGTCCTCCGGCCACCAGGCGGGATCGAGCTGGTCCTGGGCCTTGACGGCGGGTCCGACGCGGTAGCCGATCTGTCGCGCCAGGTCGAGCAACGCGGCCAGCTCGTGCCCGGTGTAGTGCGATCGGCCGCGCACGCGGCTGACGAAGACCTCACCCACCACGGTTCCCTGGTACCCGATCGGGGCACCCATGCACGTGGTCATGCGGTACTCGACCAGGAACTTCTGACTTTCCGGGACGCCGCCGGGGTTGCCGATCGACGACACGTAGCCGCTCCCTGAACGCAGGAGCCGGGTGACCGTCGGATAGTCGGAGACCGGGTAGGTGTCGCCGTTCGGGTGCGTCACCTCGCCCGGCGCTTCAGCTCCCACCGACACCAGGGTGCGGAACCAGTCACCCTTCAACAACGAGATCGAGGCATCGTCGGCCTCGAAGAAGTCGTACAGGAAACTGGCGGCCGCCCCCGCGATGCCATTGAGCCCGGCGGTGTTCTTGAGCCGACTGCGCAGCGCATTACCGGCGGCCAGCCGCGAGACCGCCGGAAGGTCGGACGGGCGAGGGCGCGATGAATCAGGGGTCTGGTCGGACACCGCACCTCCTCACGACGATTCTGGGCGGCGTCATCGCCCCCCACCCGTACCTGCAACCCGGCTCGCCCCCGTCGTGAGTCCGGTAAGGACAGCGTGCCCGTAATTCGGGCAAATGTCATCGCACCACCGCGAAGTGCGCCCGGATGTCGCAATGACACCCCTACGCTGCTCCGATGACGATCGACCGAACACCGGAGTCGACATGACCAAGGTGGCCGTGGCCAGCCCGCTTCGACTGGCGACCGAGACGGGCCTGGCGACCGCCGACCGCGGGGGCAACGCCATCGACGCCGCCCTCGCCACCGCCGCGATGCTGGCCGTGGCCTACCCGGCCAGCTGCGGGGTAGGCGGAGACCTTCTGGCTCTGGTCCGAGACCCCGACGGTCGCACCACCTTCATCGACGCCTCCGGCAGCGCACCCCTGGCGACCGAGGTCGACGACGTCCGCCGCCTGCATCGTGAGATGCCGATCCGCGGTCCGATCCCCGTCACCGTTCCGGGCGCCGTCGCGGGGTGGTCACAGCTCGCAGCCCACGGGGCCGCCCGGCCGTGGACCGAGCTGCTGGCCCCTGCGCAGGCCGCCGCAGCAGACGGCGTCCCCGTCACGCCCGGGCTCGCCGCGTCCATCGCCGAGACCGTTGCATCCCTGGCCGAGTTTCCCGATCTGGCAGCGCTGATCTGTCCGGGCGGGACACCCCTGGGCCAGGGCCAGACGCTGCGCCAGCCGGCGCTCGCGCGCACCCTGGCCGCCCTTGCAGCCGACGGCGCCGCTGCTCTGTACGACGGCGACGTCGGGGCAACGTTGTGCGCCGGACTGGTGGACCGCGGCGTCCCGATGACGCACGAGGACCTGCGCGCCCTGCGCGTCGACGAGGCCGAGCCGCTCGAGCTGACGGTCGACGACTGGCGCGTACAGGCTGGCCGACCGAGCTCGCAGGCCTACCTCGTGCTGCGGCTGCTGGGCATGCTCGACCTCGTCGGACCGCACACCGGCCGCCCCGATGAGCCGCTGCATCGACGCCTTCCGGCCGCCCAGCTGGCTCGGGCCTTCTTGCGCCTGTCCGAAGAGCGTGACCACGTACTGGCCGATCCCCGGTTCATGACGCAGTCGGTCG
This sequence comes from Actinomycetes bacterium, assembly GCA_024644345.1. Classification (GTDB taxonomy): domain Bacteria; phylum Actinomycetota; class Actinomycetes; order JAHEKZ01; family JAHEKZ01; genus JAHEKZ01. The sequence continues at coordinate 16,400 of JAHELE010000037.1, forward strand.
ACGAACTCTTGACGCCTCGGGCGCTACAGCAGCTGGCGTCGGACGTCGTTGCCGGTCCCGGCCGCCCCCCGGGTGGGCCGAAGGTTCACCCCGACGGTGACACCGTGGCCGTCGTCGCGGCCGACGACGAGGGACGCAGTGTCTCGCTCATCCAAAGCCTGTTCCACGGCTTCGGATCGCTGATCCTCGAGCCCAGCACGGGAATCCTGATGCATGACCGCGGGGCGTGCTTCGTCCTTGATCCCGCGTCACCCAACGTGCTGGCTGCCGGCAAGCGGCCGCTGCATACGTTGTCGCCCGTCCTGGCGGAGTCGGTGGACACCCCCGACACACACCGACTCGTGGTCGGAACGATGGGGGGACACCTGCAGCCGCAGATCCTGACGCAGGTGTTCTCACACCTGATGGCCGGCGCCTCGGCGCAGGCAGCGGTGGCGAACCCGCGCATGGTCGTGGGCGGGTGGGACACCGGCGATCCCGTCGACCTGCTGCATGTCGAGTCCGACATGGGCGGCGACGTCCTGCTCGAGCTGGAGGCCTACCCCGGCCCGCGGTACCTGGCCCCTCCCCAGAGCTCGCGGATGGGCCACGCGCACGCCATCGAGGTGTCGGCGGCCGGCTTCGACACGGGAACCGATCCCCGCGCCGACGGCTGACCCCCACCCCCCCTTCCCGCCGAGTGCACACCTGGTTGACGCAATTCTTCACCGAGTGCACACCTGGTTGACGGAACACCGCACCGAGTGCACACCCGCCCACCGATCAGTTGGCGAGAACCGTTCGGTAGTCGCTCAGCCGCACGACCCGGGTATCGCCACGACTGCCAGGCAGCGGTACCGGTGTGGGGACGCCGTCGACAGTGAACACGACCGACCGCACCCGCGGAACCGACAACGCGGTGACAGCAATCTGACCCACGGCCAAGGGCAGCCCGACCGGTTCAAGGCCGGTGCCCACGGTCAGCTCGATCAGGGCGCGCCGGCCCTTCACATCTCCCGCGACCTGCACGTCGGGGGGCAGCAAGGTGGTGAACCCCTTGATCTGCTCAGCCGGACGCGGCCCCCTCAGCAGCTCGTCGAGAGTGACGTCCAGTCGATCCTGTCGCGTGTCGGCGAGACCAAGCCGTTGCGCACGCGCGAGCGAGTCGCCGCGTACCCACGTCACCGTCAGCTTCACCTGCTCGCTTGTCGCTGTCGCCGTGGGGGTGGGCTCGGGGACGAGCAGCTCGGCGATGTCGGAGTCGACCGGGCTCGGCCCGTCGCCGGCCGGCACACCACACCCCGTCACCAGGGACAAACCGACCGCCAAGGCCGCTGCCCCCAAGCCGACGGACGCCGACCGCCGCCACCGCCTCATGACTCGACCCCCGGGATCTCGACGACGAAGCACGCACCGCCGGAGTCGGCATCCTCGTACCAGCAGGCGCCACCATGCGCGAGGACGTGGTCGCGCACGAGCGCCAGCCCGAGTCCGGTTCCGGTGCTGGCCGCCCGACTCGGCGTCGACGTTCCCCGCGAGAAGCGGTCGAACACTGCCTCGCGATCCTCCGGCGGAACACCGGGGCCCGAGTCCGACACCGCAAGCCGCACCTCGTTGCCGACCCGCTCCACCGTCACGTGCTCGACGCCCCCACCGTGACGGTCGGCGTTCTGCACAAGGTTGTCGACGACGCGTCCGATGCGTCGGGCGTCGGCCCGCACCCGCGTGTCACCGTGTCGCTCCAACACGTCGGAACGTCCGGCCACCGCGATGGACGCGATGTCGGCCAGGTCGACGACCGGCTGCGCAGCGGGGTCGAACGGTTCGTGGTCGCGCGCGAGGTCGAGCAGGTCCTCGAGCAGCTCCGCGAACCGACGGACGTCGACGACCAGCAGGTCGACCGCCTCCTGCGCCACCTCCGGCAGCTCGGCCCGACGCGACTCGAGCACCGAGGCGCTGGCCGCCATGGTGGTCAACGGACTCCGGAGCTCATGGCTCACGTCAGCAGCGAACTCGGCGTCGCGCTGGATACGCCCCGCCAGTGTGTCGGCCATCGCGTTGAACGAGCTCGAGATGGCCGTCAGGTCGGGGTCGGTGGTGGTCGGAGCCCGGGCGTCGAGGTCTCCGCCCGCGAGCTTGCCGGCCGCCAGCGCCACCTCGTTGATCGGACGCAGGACGCGGCTGGCCGCCCACCAGCCCAGGACCGCACCGAGCAACGACGTCAGCAGGGCGGCCGCCATTCCCGCCCAGATGATCGTTCTCAACGTGTCTTGCAGGTTGTCGAGCTCGGTCACCTCGAAGTACGCGTAGTCGCCACTGAGCGGAACCCCCACGGCGATCAGCGGCGACCCGCCAGCCCGGTAGATCTGTGAGCTGGGCTGGCCCGCCTCGGTCGCGGCGACGAGGTCGGCCGGGAGGTCGTCCTGGGTCAACCCGATCGCCGTGCTCGCGTCGCCACCCGGGCCGAGCAGGATCGCGTCCGCACCCGTGCCTAGCCGCACCGCACCGAGCGCCCCGGACGGATCGGCACCGTCCTTGGTCAGGCGGCTCTCGACGAAGAGCCCGTTGACCACCGCCTGGCGGCTGGCTGCCCGTTCGCGCTGGTCGACGAGGTAGCGGGCGCTGACGACATCGGTCACCACCGTCAACATGGTCGACACCAACAAAGCCCCAGCCGCGAACCCGAGGATGACACGTCCCCGCAGCCCGAGGGTTCTCACGTCGTTGCCTGCAGGCGGTAGCCCAGGCCACGGACGGTGACCAGATGTTGCGGCTGCGAGGCGTCCCGTTCGAGCTTGACGCGCAGCCGCCGCACGGTGACGTCGACGAGCCGGTCATCGCCGGACGACCGGTAGCCCCAGACCCTTTCCAGCAGCTGCGGTCTGCTGAGCATCTGACCGAGGTGCTGCGACAGCTCGACGAGCAACCGGAACTCCATGGCGGTCAGCGGCACCTCGTGTGCGCCTCGGCGAAGCCAGCCGCCACCGACGCTGAAAGTGAGGCCGTCGTCGCCCGGGCTCAGCACCACGACGTCCGTAGCCGTTTCGCCCGGCCGCAGCGGAGTCTCACGGCGGCGCACCGCACGGATCCGGGCGGCCAGCTCTTTGACCACGATCGGCTTGACGATGTAGTCATCGGCGCCCGCCTCCAGGCCCGCCACGACGTCAGTGGTGTCACCCCTGGCGCTGGTGATGATGATCGGTACCTGGCTGTGGGTGCGCACCTCGCGGATCAAGTCGCGTCCGTCGGAGTTGCCCAGCATCACGTCCACGAGAAGCACGTCGGGCTGGTCGCGCTGGTATGCCGCCAGGCCCTCAGCCACGTCCGACGCCTCGACCACCTCAAAGCCCTCCTCCCGCAGCGCCAGGCGCAGGGCTGCCCTGATGCGGTCGTCATCTTCGACGAGGAGGGTCTTCACGGCCATGACCCCATTCTGGTGGGTCGGGATCACGGTCTGGTCACCCGTCTGGCCTCGTCCGAAGTTGTCAAGGAACTGTCACATTGCTGACGACCCACTGACACCTTCGCACTTCACCATGGGAGGAGCCCGCCCTTCCCGGATGTGGCCCAGCGCACGAGGAGGTTCCACCATGACGAGCACCACGAGCTTCGCCAGCCCCACCGCTTCCGCTGCGCCCAGCCTTTCCGCCACCGGCCGGGAAACCATCGTGCTCACCGTCGGGCCAGCGAGCACCGACCACTTCGTCAACCTGGTCGAGACGTTCGGTGAGGCCACTCGCTCCGCGTGCCGCTCTCTCGTCCTCGATCTCAGCTCCGTCGATCGGATCGACTCCGACCTGCTCGGACTCCTGCTCTGGGCACACGGACGGCTTAGTCAGCGGGGCGCTCAACTGATCGTTGCTCGTCCGAGCGCGGCCACTCGGGCGCTGCTCGGCAAGAGCGGCCTCGACCACGTTCTGCAGGTCAGCGACACGGTTCCGGCAGCCGCATGACCAGCGCAGCCCTTGTCCTTCCAGACGCAACATCCCGCGCTCCGGCAGTCCATTGCCTCGCGGGCGACGCCTCGGTCGCCTCGGCCGTGGTGCACGGCGATGACGCCTTGATCCTGGTGGCCGAAGACGCTGGCGAGCATTCCGACGAACTGCACGAGTTGTTCAGTTCGCTCGCCACGCGCGGCACCCCTCTTGGCGCCATCGCCGTGCTCCTCGACGAGGCGGTCAGCGGCTGGGGGTGTTCCAGCGTCATGGCCACCCTCGTCGACGCGCAGGCGCGCGGGTTCACCGTGCTGCACCGCGGCGGACCAACGCCGATCGTCCTGGGCTCACAGGGGTCGTTGACGCGGATCGTCGCTGCGACGCCTGGTCCACCCCTGGGTCCACACGACGCGGTGACGACGCTCCGCCACGGAGAGGTCCACGCCGTCGAGCACGACGACGTCCTGGTGGTCACCACGCCCAGCGGGATCGACGACGCGATCGCTGCACTCGCGTCTGCGGCCGGGCCGACATGGGACGACGTCCGCTACGCGCTCACCCGCGACGGCACGACACCCAACGCGTACGAGGCCTTCGCGCTCACCCACTTCGCCTGACCGGGGTCAGGTTCCCGCCGACCACCCCTGCACCAGGTCACGCACACGCTCGACGGCGACGGCTGGCTCCATCCCGCCACCTACGGCGACACCCACCAGGTAGGTAGTCACCGGGGCTGCTCGCCGCTCGACGTTGTGCGCGACGTCACGGGCGACGTCGAGCATCGTGTCGGTGTCGACATCCGACGGCAGCTCGAGCGCGCTGGTCAGCGCCGCAACAAACTCTTCCATCAGGTCCTCCTCATTCGTCAGCCTGTTCGTCCTGAAGCAGCTCGACGAACCGCTGCAGGTCTTCCGGGGTGTCAATGTCCCACGTCGGATCGACCTCTGAGCTCACGCCGATCGCCGTCACGCTCACCGTCGACGTCCTCAGCCGCGAGATCACGCTGCGCATGGCCGCACCTGTCGTCGGGCCGTTCGCTTCGATGGCGCGGCGCAGGGCGTCGGATCGGTAGGCGGCGCACAGCTGCTGCGGTCGGCCGGACGCATCCTCTGCGAGCACCGCCTCAGGCGGGTCAGCCCCAGCGTCGGAGGCCTCCTCGAGCGCAGCGACCATCCGTTGTGGCAGCGCTCCCACCATCGGCAGGTCCCCGGCCAGGACCACCACCACGGGCGCGGTGACGACCGCAAGTGCCGCCTCTAGACCCGCGACCGGCCCGGCGCCCGGCGGGTCCTCCTGCACGAACTGGACGCCCCGGCGGGCGGTGACCACGGGTGGGCCGGCGACCACCACCGAGACCTCGGCGGGGATGCCGACCAACGTCCGGTCGAGCAGGGTGGTACCGGCGACGTCGAGCGTGGCCTTGTCGCGTCCCATCCGCCGGCTGCCGCCACCGGTGAGGACGACCACGTCCCACTCCCGCGTCGTGAGGCTCACCACCCCATCATGGCGGGCGTAGCTCGCTCCCGTCGTCCGCTTCCGCTAGCCGCATCCCGTGATCGGAGCGTTTCCGGACGCCTGCGCGGGCCGGGTGCTCGCGATGGCCTACCGCTGACGGCGTATCCGTACTAGCGTGAATCCGCAAGCAGACGACCTATGAAGGAGTCTTGCATGCGCCGCATCCTCTTTACCGCCATCGCCTTCGCAGTGGTCTCGACCGGTTTGGGTGCGGTTCCAGCCGTAGCCGGCGGCGTCGAGCCCACAGTGATCAATGCATCAGCCTCGCCGAAGTCTCAGCTGATCAAGCTCAGCAGCCCGCCGACGTTGGAAGTCCTCAACGCGAGCTTCGACGACCCCGACGCCAGCATTGCCACGGCAGCGGTCACTGTCCGCTGGCCGGGAGGCAAGTCCACCTACTCACTGACGGGCTCGACGGTCGGTAGCACGCGATCCTTCGCACTCAACTACCCACCGACCAACGCCAACGCGCCAGGTGTCTACAAAGTGTCGTTCAAGGCAGTTCCCAAGGCCGGGATCACCTACGCCACTCCGCACGTCGCTCGCACATCGTTCGTCATCAAGCACCAGACGCGGCTGATCGTGTCGGCCCAAGCGCCGTCGCCCAAGCGGGGGGTCCTCGTAAGGTTCTCAGGCTCCTTCTACCCGCACTACAGCCACGCCAAGGGCAAGAAACTGATCTTGTCGTACGACAAGGCGGGTGCGCCTAAGAGGTTTGTGAAGGTACGCACCACCGAGGTCACCAAGTACGCCACCTACCGGTTCGATCGGATTCGCGTCTATAAGACGGGCAAGTGGCGCGTCACGTTCAAGGGCGACAGGTACTCCAACAAGTCCGCGGTGACAATGAAGTACACGGTGGCCTGACGCTGACTCGGGCGGTCAGCTGTTGCGTCGCTCGCGCGCGTTCTCGACGCCCATCTTCACCAAGATGATGGGCAGCAGCAGGGTGGCGAGCATCGTGACGATCCAGACGATCAGGGTGGCGAACACCC
>JAHELE010000038.1 GCA_024644345.1 Actinomycetes bacterium
GCAAGGAAGATGTGCAGGTGCTTGCTGTAGACCACGATGACGAGGAAAGACAGGATGACGGCGAGGTGCACCAGCACGCCGATGGTCGCCAGTCGCTCGTTGGTGGTCTCGCCGAGCGGTTCGAGAAGGGTCGCAAAGAACTGTGACCCGAAGGCGAAGTCTGTGGGATAGGGGAAGTGGTCGCTGTTGATCTTGGCGCCGCGGTAGAAGAGCAGGGTCCACACCACGTTGAAGATCATGAAAAGCACCAGCCACGCGGCACCCGTGTGTGATCCGTAGAAGCGCGACAGGCGGCCGATGCGGTTGGGGTTCTGCTTCACCCGGATCACAGTGAAGACCGCGATGGCGAAGAGCACGGCGACCGCGAAGAGGTCTTCGGCGAACGCGACGATCGCCCACTGGTCGAGCACCGGGATCGACAGGTTCGGGTCGACCATCGCGATGTAGGCCTCGAGGATCGTCAGCCCCAAGACGATGAAGCCCCAGAACGCAAAAGCGTGCGCGATGCCGGGGACCGTCCACTTCAGGAGCTTGCGTTGGCCGAGCACCTCGACGGCCTCGACCTCGACGAGCTGCCGTGGGTCGGGCAGGCTGCCCTTCGGCCGTGGTTGGCCGACGCGGATGAGGCTCCACAGCATGTGTCCCCGTCGTGCGACGACGAGGGCCGTGACGAGGGTCATCAACAGGCCGATGGCCAGCGCTGGGCGCACGAAACCTCCTGGAACTCGGGTTGGAGTGGAGCCTAGCGATCGGAGAACGCCCTGCCATCGGTTGACGCCAGACCGTGACCTGACTGACTGGCCGACCAGTGGATACAATATGCACATCGATTCGCCGCCGTGGGCGCTGGTCCTGGGACGTTTCGGGCAATAGCGTGTGACCTGCGTGGCGGCCGGGGGCGCTGTTGCGCGTCAGAGAAGACCCCCTGGAGGATTTCGTGACATTTCGTCGTATGCGTGGGGCCTCTCTTGGCGTCGCCGGCGCGCTCGCTGCTGGGCTCGTGATCGCACCCGCAGGCGGTGCCACCGCCGCCGGTTCCGACGACCCGGTCTTCTACCCCGTCTCGGCCTCCGCCGCCGCGCCGAGCGGTGACGTCGCCGCACGACTGCGCAGTCAGGCGAACGCAGCGCGGGCGACCGGAGACACGGCAGCCATCTCCAAGGGGCTGCAGGCCCTGCAGGTTCTTCCGGGGGCCACCAAGGTGGGCAACGACGGGCTCACCGTCGCCGCCGGCCCCAAGCAGGTGGTGCAGATCGGCGGCAATTCGGTCCGCATGCTGACCAAGAAGACCGGCGGTGTGGCCAAGACAATTCAGCTCGGCCAGCTCTTCGACCTTGGCGGTGTCGCTGTCAGTCAGGGCACGATCGTCTACGACCCGCTGGGCAAGAGGTTCGTCGCGGCGGCTGTGACCGACGACGGTGGCGACATCGGCCTGGCGATGCGCGTGACCCGCGGGACGAACCCGGTCAAGCTCACCAAATGGCAGCCAACCGTCCTCTTCGCCAGCAACGACGTGGGCAACGCCGACGCCGTCGAGCTCGACCCGATGCTCGGGACATCGAACGACAAGATCGTCGTCACGACGCCCATCACGGACGCGGATGAGCCGGCCAATGCCAACCGGATCTTCATCTTCCCGAAGGCGCCGCTCTACAGCGGCAACCTTCCGGACCCGTGGACGGCCGACCTGAACAACACCTGGGACGGTCAGGCTCCAGCGGTCAACCGGTCGAAGCAGAACAACATCTTCGTCGGGGTGCCCTTCACCGGAGACGTCACGCTGACCCAGTACAGCGGTGCGGCTACGACCTCTGCGCCGAACTACACCAAGAGCGTCACCTACCCGTCGACCCCGCTGACGGCGCCCCCTGTCGTCGATCAGGGTGCGGGTGACGACCTCGACCTCGGACCGCTGGCGTTCTCAGGAGCTGCCTGGCGATCCGGAGAGTTCTTCGCCACCGCCACCGGCACGTGCGGAGGCAACGCCTGCGTTCGTCTGATCGGGATCGGTACCGACGCAGGGGTGTACCTGATCGAGGACGAGAAGCTCAAGGCGACGACCGGAGTTGACCTCGACCTGTTCAGCCCGTCGGTCGACATCGATGGTGCGGGCTACGTACACGTCGCGGCGACCGCGGTCAATGGGACCGACGGCAACGGACCTGGCCTCGCGACATTTGCGCTGACCAAGGTGTCGCTCGCCGATACTGCTGACAGCACCGACCTCAAGGCGAGAGTCATCTCTCTGGGCGACGCGGCGTTCGACGACGACGGCACTCCTGGTACCACTGACTGGTACGGGTCGACCGGAGCGGCCGCCGACCCGACCTCGCCCTGGGACGTCTGGGTGACCGGCCCCGCCGGATCGTCCACGGTGGCCAACCCGAACCTGACCTCGTCGGTGGCCCGAGTGTCGATGGCCAAGAACGCTGCGTCGATCAAGCCCAGCAAGACCACGGTCAACAAGGGCACCGAGGTCACGTTCACGCTCAAGCTGAAGCGTCCCGACAGCGGTGACTCCTTCAAGGGAATGCCGATCACGCTGCAGCGCAAGGGTGGCGGCAGGTGGAAGAAGATCGACAACGGCACGACCTCCAAGAAGGGCGTGTACAAGTCGACGAAGACGGTGAAGAGAACCGGCCGGTACCGCACCCTGGGCAAGGCAGTGAACCAGGTGGGCGGTCAAGGGGTGGCGATCGAGAAGGTCGTCAGTACGCAGGTCACGATCACCGTCCAGTAACCATCCGAACGTGACCTAGATCACGTTCCTGACGAGGACCCCCCGGAAGATCCGGGGGGTCCTCGTCGTTATGTCAAGCAGAGAACTTGCGTCGACTCGACTCATGTTCTTTGATAGAGCACACATCAGACCACCCAGCCCTCCGGGCTGGACTATGAAGGAGAGACATCCATGGGCCGAGCCGTCGGTATCGACCTCGGGACGACCAACTCGGTCGTCTCGGTCCTTGAGGGTGGCGAACCCACCGTCATCGCCAACGCTGAGGGCGCCCGCACCACCCCGAGCATCGTCGCGTTCGCCAAGAACGGCGAGGTGCTGGTGGGCGAGGTCGCCAAGCGCCAGGCAGTCACCAACCCTGACCGCACGATTCGATCGGTGAAGCGCCACATGGGCACCACCTGGTCGGTCGACATCGACGGCAAGGAGTACACGCCTCAAGAGATCAGCGCCCGCGTGCTGCAGAAGCTCAAGCGCGATGCGGAGTCCTATCTCGGTGAGGACGTCACAGAGGCCGTTGTCACCGTCCCCGCCTACTTCAACGACGCTCAGCGCCAGGCGACCAAGGAAGCCGGCGAGATCGCCGGACTCAACGTGCTGCGGATCATCAACGAGCCGACCGCTGCCGCCCTGGCGTACAGCCTCGACAAGGGCGAGCAGGAGCAGATGGTTCTCGTCTTCGACCTCGGGGGCGGAACGTTCGACGTCTCGCTGCTCGAGATCGGCGAAGGTGTCGTCGAGGTGAAGGCCACCAATGGCGACAACCACCTCGGTGGTGACGACTGGGACGACGAGATCGTGACCCACCTGGTCGACCGCTTCAAAGCGGCCAACGGCATCGACCTGACCAAGGACAAGATGGCCATGCAGCGCGTCCGCGAAGCAGCCGAGAAGGCCAAGATCGAGCTGTCGAGCTCTATGCAGACGTCGATCAACTTGCCGTACATCACGATCGACGCAGAGAAGAACCCGCTCTTCCTCGACGAGACGCTCACTCGAGCGCAGTTCCAGAACATGACGCACGACCTGCTCGAGCGCACCCGACGTCCGTTCGAAGCCGTCATCAAGGACGCAGGCGTCAAGGTCGGCGACATCGACCAGGTGATCCTGGTCGGTGGCTCGACCCGCATGCCGGCCGTCGCCGATCTCGTGCGCGAGCTGACCGGTGGCAAAGATCCCAACAAGTCGGTGAACCCCGACGAGGTTGTAGCGGTTGGTGCTGCCAGCCAGGCGGGTGTGCTCAAGGGCGAGGTCAAGGACGTCCTGCTGCTCGACGTGACGCCGTTGTCGCTCGGCATCGAGACCAAGGGCGGCATCATGACCAAGCTGATCGAGCGCAACACGACGATCCCGACCAAGAAGTCCGAGATCTTCACCACGGCCGACGACAACCAGCCCCAGGTGCAGATCCAGGTGTTCCAGGGAGAGCGTGAGATCGCCGCATACAACAAGAAGCTCGGCGACTTCGACCTGACCGGGCTTCCCCCGGCCCCGCGTGGCATCCCGCAGATCGAGGTCACGTTCGACATCGACGCCAACGGCATCGTCCACGTTCATGCCAAGGACCTCGCGACCGGGAAAGAGAACTCGGTCAAGATCTCTGGTGGCTCGGCCCTGTCGAAGGACGAGATCGACCGCATGATGGCCGACGCCGAGAGCCACGCGGCTGAGGACGCCGCACGTAAGGACGAGGCCGAGGTTCGCAACTCGGCCGATGCCCTGGTCTACCAAACCGAGCGATTCCTTTCCGAGAACGCCGAGAAGATCCCCGACGACGCGAAGTCCAACGTCGACGAGCCACTTGCAGAGCTGAAGAAGGCTCTGGAGGGCACCGACACCGACGCAATCAAGTCCGCGGCGGAGAAGGTTGCCACGGCCAGCCAGGCGCTCGGCGCTGCGATGTACCAGTCGGCGGAAGGCGACGGTGCTGGCTCAGGCGGAGACGAGGCCGGTGCTGACGACGACATCGTCGATGCCGAGGTCGTCGACGAGGGCAGCGACACCGCCGAGGGCTCGAGCGCATGAGCGAGCACGACGAGCGACTCGGCCCGGTGATCCGCGACCGACGCAGGATCGACCCCGAGACCGGTGAGGTGCGGGAGGCGGCAGCTTCGGCTGCCGCCTCTCCCGCCGATCTCTTCGCTGCCGAGGACGCCGCTGCGGCCGAGGTCGAAGGAGATCTCCAAGAGCTCGAGGCGCAGCTGGCCGAGCGCACCGCTGATGTGCAGCGGGTTCACGCCGAGTACGCCAACTACCGCAAGCGGGTCGACCGCGACCGCGACCTCGTGCGCGACCAGGCGACCGGTGCCGTGCTGGCCGAGCTGCTCACAGTGCTCGACGACATCGACCGCGCACGAGAGCACGACGAGCTGACCGGTGGCTTCAAGTCGGTGGCCGAGGCCATCGAGGCCACGGTCGGCAAACTCGGACTCGAGCGCTTCGGCAGCGCGGGCGAGCCCTTCGACCCGACCGTGCACGAAGCGCTGATGCACACCGAGGACGACTCCGTCACCGAGACGACCTGTATGGCTGTGCTCCAGCCGGGCTACCGATACTCCGGGCGTGTGCTCCGGCCCGCCAGGGTCGCCGTGGCAGACCCTCCCACCCAGTAGCCTCTCGAGGAGGTGACGCATGAGCGCCCGTGACTATCTCGACAAGGACTTCTACGCCGTGCTCGGCGTCACCAAGTCGGCGTCGGCCGATGAGATCAAGAAGGCCTACCGCAAGCTGGCTCGCCAGTTCCACCCCGATGCCAATGCCGGTGACGCCAAGGCCGAGGAGAAGTTCAAAGAGATCTCTGAGGCCTACGACGTGCTGTCCGACGACACCAAGCGCCACGAGTACGACGAGATGCGGCAGTACGGCGGCGCTTTCGGCGGCGCCGGGCAGGGTGGTTTCGGTCCTGGTGGCGCCCAGAACGTGAACCTGGGCGACCTCTTCGGCGACTCCAACTTGGGCGACATGCTCGGTGGCATGTTCGGCGGTGCAGGCGGTCGCACCCGCGGACGCCGGTCCACCAAGGGTGACGACCTGACCGCAGGCGTGACGCTCAGCTTCCGTGACGCAGCAGCCGGCGCCACGACGTCGGTGCAGCTTCGCGCCGAGGCAGTGTGCAAGTCATGTGGCGGCACGGGTGCCCGACCTGGCACGTCCCCCCACACCTGCGCCTCGTGCAATGGCAGCGGCCAGACTGTGCGACAGCAAGGCGGATTCGGTTTCGCCGAGCCGTGTCGCGCCTGTCATGGGCGTGGGCAGGTCGTCGACGACCCGTGCGGGACGTGCGGCGGCGCAGGCGTCACGATGCAGTCGCGAACGGTCAATGTGCGCATCCCCGCAGGCGTGAAGAACGGTGCCACCCTTCGAGTGCCCGGCAAAGGTGCGCCAGGCCGGGGTGGCGGTCCGGCCGGCGACCTCTTGGTGACGGTGCATGTCTCGTCGCACCCGGTGTTCGGCCGAAAAGGGAACAACCTGACCCTGGACGTCCCCATCACTTTCGTCGAGGCGGCGTTGGGGTCCACGATCACGGTGCCGACGCTTGACGCCGACACCGTCAAGGTGAAGATCCCTTCCGGAACGCCGTCCGGCCGCACCTTCCGCGTCAAGGGTCGCGGTCTGGCAAGCAAGAGCAAGCGAGGTGACCTGCTCGTGACCGTGGAGGTCGCCGTTCCCCAACGCGTCGACGGCAAGGCCCGCGAAGCACTGGACGAGTACGCCGAGGCGACGGCGGCGGACGATCCGCGCTCCGACCTCATCGCCTTAGCTGGAAGGGAGTGAACCACCGATGAAGATGGAAGACTTCGACGCCGCTCCCGTTTTCGCGATCTCGGTTGTTGCGCAGCTCACGGGCATGCATCCGCAGACGCTTCGCCAGTACGACCGCGTCGGACTGGTCACGCCGCAGCGGACATCTGGCGGCGGGCGACGCTACTCAGCGCGCGACATCGAGCGCCTGCGCGAGATCCAGCATCTCTCCGGAGAGGGCATCGGCCTGATCGGAGTCAAGCGCATTCTCGACCTTGAACGGCTTGCCGAGGAGCTGCAGCAGCGAGTCCACCGGCTCGAGGCCGAGCTCGCCGAGGCGCACCAGGCCCTTGGCGCGTTGCATCAGAAGGCCACCCCGGGCACCGACGTCGTGCTCCGCGATCGCGCTGCGGTCGTCGTCTGGCGTCGTCCCCCACGATCAACCCTGTAGCCGCCACTCCTGAAGGAGTTTCCATGGAGTTCACCACCCGCAGTCGAGAGGCACTCGGCGCGGCTCAGCAAAGTGCCGTAGCAGCCGGTAACCCTCAGTTCGAACCGGTTCATCTGCTGGCCGCTCTGCTGTCCGAGAGCGATGGAATTCCTGCCGCCCTGCTGCAGGCTGTCGGAGTCGAGCGCGCCGATGTCCAGGCGAAGGCCGACGCAGCGGTCGCTCGGCTTCCGCAGGTCACTGGCGCATCGGCGTCCGGCCCGAAACCATCCGGGGCTCTGCAGCGGGTGCTCGCCCGTGCGCAGGAACGCGCGGAGGAGCGCGGTGACAGCTTCGTCAGCGCCGAGCACCTGCTGCTGGCGCTCGCGGGGGTGCCAAGTGAGGCTGCCGAGCTGCTGGCCGCGGCTGGGGCCACCGAAGGTGCGCTCACCGACGCCCTGGAACGGGTGCGGGGCAGTGCCCGAGTCACCACTGAAGACCCGGAGGGGACGTTCCAGGCGCTGGAGAAGTACGGCGTCGACCTCACCGAGCGCGCCCGCGAAGGCACGATCGACCCCGTCATCGGCCGGGACGCCGAGATCCGACGCGTCGTTCAGGTGCTGTCGCGGCGTACCAAGAACAACCCTGTCCTGATCGGTGAACCCGGAGTCGGCAAGACGGCGGTGGTAGAGGGCCTGGCATCGCGCATGGTGGCCGGCGACGTCCCCGAGTCGTTGCGCGGCAAGCGCCTGGTCGCTCTCGATCTGGGCGCGATGGTCGCCGGCGCGAAGTACCGCGGTGAGTTCGAGGAGAGGCTGAAGGCCGTTCTCGACGAGATCAAGAACTCTGACGGTCAGGTCGTCACGTTCATCGACGAGATGCACACCGTCGTGGGCGCCGGCGCGACCGGCGACTCCGCGATGGACGCCAGCAACATGCTCAAGCCGATGCTGGCCAGGGGTGAGCTACGGATGATCGGCGCGACCACTCTCGACGAGTTCCGTGAGCACGTCGAGAAGGATCCGGCGCTGGAGCGGCGGTTCCAGCAGGTGCTCGTCGACGAGCCCAGCGTGGAGGACACCGTCGCGATCCTTCGCGGTCTCAAGGAGCGGTACGAGGCGCACCACAAGGTGCAGATCGAGGACGCGGCCCTGGTTGCGGCTGCCAGCCTGTCGCATCGGTACATCCCCGCTCGCCAGCTGCCCGACAAGGCCATCGACCTGGTCGACGAAGCCGCGTCACGGCTGCGGATGGAGATCGACTCCAGCCCCGTCGAGATCGACGAGCTGCAGCGGCAGGCTGACCGGATGCGGATGGAAGAGATGGCACTGGCGCGCGAGACCGACCCGGCATCGAAGGAGCGGCTGGACAAGCTGCGCGCCGAGCTGGCCGACGTCGACGAGCAGCTAGGTGCTCTTCAGGCACGTTGGGAGCAGGAGAAGTCGGGCCTCAACCGCGTTGGTGAGCTCAAGGAGCTGGTCGACGCCAAACGCATCGAGGCCGATCGCGCCCAGCGTGATGGTGACCTGGCGACCGCCTCGGCATTGCTCTATGGCGAGATCCTTGCACTGGAGAAGCAGATTCTCGAGGCGTCCGAGTCAGCTGACGAGATCGTCCCCATGGTCAAAGAGACCGTCGGCCCCGACGACATCGCTGAGGTCGTGGCGGCCTGGACGGGTATCCCGGCCGGGCGGTTGCTCGAAGGCGAGGCGGCCAAGCTCTTGCGGATGGAGGACGAGCTCGGCCGGCAGGTCATCGGGCAACGACCGGCCATCGAGGCCGTGTCAGACGCGGTCCGTCGCTCGCGGGCCGGCATCTCCGACCCCAACCGCCCGACCGGCTCGTTCCTCTTCCTCGGTCCGACCGGTGTTGGTAAGACCGAGCTGGCCAAGGCGTTGGCCGACTTCCTCTTCGACGACCCGCACGCCATGGTGCGGATCGACATGAGCGAGTACGGCGAGAAGCACTCGGTCGCCCGCCTGGTCGGTGCCCCGCCCGGGTATGTCGGATACGAAGAGGGTGGGCAGCTCACCGAAGCCGTCCGGCGGCGCCCGTACTCCGTCGTGCTGCTCGACGAGGTGGAGAAGGCTCACCCTGAGGTGTTCGACGTCTTGCTGCAGGTTCTGGACGACGGCCGCCTCACTGATGGACAGGGCCGGGTGGTCGACTTCACGAACGCCCTGCTGATCCTGACCTCCAACCTCGGCTCCACCTACCTCGTCGACCCCGACCTGGATGTGACCGAGAAGCGCGACCTGGTGATGTCGGTCGTACGGTCGACGTTCAAGCCCGAGTTCCTCAACCGCCTCGACGACGTCGTCCTGTTCGATGCTCTCTCCGAGGCCGAGCTGGCCGAGATCGTCGGTCTGCAGGTAGCACTGCTCGGCAAGCGCTTGGCTGATCGTCGTATCACGATTGACGTCACTGACGATGCGAGCGCTTGGTTGGCCCGCGAGGGTTACGACCCGTCGTACGGTGCGCGTCCGCTGCGGCGTTTGATCCAGACCGAGATCGGTGACGCGTTGGCGCGTTTGATCATTGCCGGCGAGGTGCATGACGGCGATCTGGTCGTGGTTGATGTGTCACCTGACCAAGAAGCACTCACGCTGCAGCGAGTGGTGCCCGACGGAGGCGAGGCCTTGGCACGACCCTGAAGGTCATGGCGCAGATCAGACACCAGGACCATCCCAAGGCGAGGCCGCCGATCACGTCAGTTGTCCAGTGAACGCCGACGAACACCCGGGTCGCAGCAACCGCCACGCCCATCGTGAGGCTGACCACGAGGACAACGGTTCGATGCCACGTTGGCTTCAGCGTGATGACGATCAGCGCCAGCGCGAGGTACAGAGCGGCAGCTGCGGTCGCGTGCCCGGAGGGAAATGAGTATCCCGCCGCGTCGACGAGCCGGTGGAGGTCAGGGCGTTCGCGCCCCACGAGGTTCTTCAGCAGATTCGACAGCAACCACTGCCCAACCGTGACAGTCACGATGAAGGCGGCCAACCGGAAGCGACGAATGACCAGCAGCAGCCCGGTAACGATCAGACTGGCTGCTGTGTAGACGTTTGTGTCCGCCGCGTGAGTCAGTACCTCGGCCGCTCCGCCCAGCCATGCGGGCATGTCGTCAGCTGCCCAGCGCGCAATGGTGGCGTCCCAGTGCCGGACGCGCTCACTTGTCTGTACGAGCGCGGTCAGCGTGGCCAGAACCAACAGACTGACCGCGACGACCGGAAGCATCCGGAGGGACTACTGGCTCACATGGATTGGCGGAATCCGCCCCGCCCACGGCAGCGCCTCTTCGAGCTGAGCAGACAGCCGGAGCAGCATCGACTCGTGGCCAAACCCACCCACCAGCTGCATGCCGATCGGCAGGCCGCTCTCGCTCATGTGAAGGGGCAGGTTGATCGCCGGCTGCCCGGTGGCGTTGAACACCGGGAGGAAGGACTCCCAGGGCGACCAGGTCTCGAACATCGATCGCAGTTCCACCGGCTCGGTCGGGTCGTACATCTTCAGCGGTGCCGGCAGGCGTCCCAGGGTCGGTGTCAGCAGCACGTCGTACGACGCGAAGAACCAGCCCATGATGCGAGCCAGGTGGTTGGCCTGCGCCATGGCATCGAGCAGCCGCGCCGCCGAGACGGTGCGTCCGTACTCCACCGCCGCGAGTGTCGATCCCTCCAGGGTGTCGGCGCTGACCGTCTTGCCGAGGTAGGAGGCCAAGCCGTCGACGGTGTGCGCATTGTCTGCGGCCCACACGTCCGTCATGGCTACCAGGAAGGGCTCCCAGTCGAACTGCGGTGTGGCGGACTCCACGTGGTGACCGAGCGACTCCAGAAGCTGCGCGGTGGCCTCGGTCGCTGCGACGACCTCCGGGTCGGCCTCTTCGCCCGACCAGGGCTGAGACCAGTAAGCCACGCGCAGGGGTTCGACCGGCGCCCCCATCTCTTCGAGGAAGGGCCGGGCTGGGCCGGGGATCACGAACGGGTCGCCGTACGCCGGACCACCGAGGGCGTCCAGCATCGCGGCGGTGTCACGGACGGATCGGCTGACCATAAAGTGGACGGCCCAGCCGGCGAGGGCCTCGGCGATCTGCGGCCCCCAGGTGACGCGTCCACGCGAGGTCTTGAGCCCGACCACCCCGCATGACGCGGCCGGAATGCGGATCGAGCCGCCGCCATCGCTCGCGGACGCGACCGGAACAATCCCGGCGCCGACAGCTGCAGCGGCGCCACCGCTCGAACCGCCCGCTGAGTGACCGGCGCTCCAGGGAGTACAGGTCAGACCTGCCGCCAACGTCTCGGTCGTGCCCATGATGCCGAACTCAGAGGTGGTGGTACGTCCGAGGTTGATCAGGCCGCTTCGCCTGATCCGGTCATAGAACGCGGTGTCCATCGAGACGACCCAGTCTTCGCTGAGCCGGCTGCCGTTGCCGCACTTCTTGCCGGCTTCGCCGTGGAACAGGTCCTTGACCATCGTGGGGACCCCGCGGAACGGCTCGGCCGGGACGTCATCACCCATCTCGGCCGCCCGATCGGTATAGGCCTCGACGACCGCACCCAAGGTGCCGTCGACCCGCTCGACCGCGGCCATCGCGCAGGCAGCGAGCTCTCGGGGGGACACCTGCCCCGCTGCCACGAGCTCAGCCAGCCCAAGGGCGTCGTACTGGGCGTACTCATTCAAGTCCACCCGGGGGATGCTAGTGGTGACTGTGCGACGGCGAGCGGTCGGCCACCGGTGGGCGTTTCGTCGTATTTGTCCCAGAGCGGATCTGGCCGGTCTGGGGCAGGAATGTCGCCGGGGCGGCTCAATTTCGGGCGGTTCGGTGTCGATTTTCCCTCCGAATCGCTCATACTCGGGCGTACGTTCCGCTGATTCCGTCGCAAGGTGGCCACTTGACGCACCATCCGCACGTTCCTCCGGAGGTCGTCGAGCTCGACACGACCTTCCGGTCGATCGACGCCGGGGTGTCGTTCGACGGGCGGCTCCTCGACTTCTTCTCGGCAGCCTGGCCGGCGTACCGTCGCTGGTACCTGAGCCAGGGCGAGGCGGCGCGCCCCAACTACGCCGAGTGCGCCGAGATGCTGCGCACCTACATGCCTGAGCTTGCCCCCACCTTCGATCGGCTGGTCGAGGCGGTCGGCGGGGGAGACCTCGAAGCGCGCTTCCTCAGCCATTGGAACCCGCCACCGCTCTTCGCGGCGTGCTCCTTGCTCACGTACAACCGCGAGCGAAACATTCTGCTGCGCAACTACGACTATCCGCCGTTGCTCTGCGACAACACGGTGCTGGCATCGTCATGGCACGGCACGTCCGTCATGGCGATGACCGACTGCCTCTGGGGGGCGCTCGATGGGGTCAACGCGCATGGTCTGTCGGTGGCGATTGCCTTTGGCGGACGCCCGATCGTGGGCAATGGCTTCGGAATCGGTCTGGTCGTGCGCTACCTGCTCGAGTTCGCCACAAATGTCGATGAGGCCATCGCCATGCTGCGTCGAGTGCCGATTCAGCTGACGTACAACATCGCGCTGGTGGACGCAGCTGGACGAGGGGCGATCGTCTACGTGGCGCCCGACCGCGAGCCGATCGTGAGTGGAGCCGTCACCGCCGCGAACCGGCAGGGTCCGACTTTGTGGCCCGAGCACGCAGAGTTCTGCGCCACCGTTCCCCGTGAGCAGGCGATGGCCGACGCGGTCGCCAACCCCAGCGTCGGCATCGGCGACTTGGTCGACCAGTTCCTGGTCGAACCGATCCACCGTTCGACGGCCACCAGTACCTGGGGCACGGTCTACACGGCTACCTACGACTCCGACCATCGGATGCTCGAGCTCAGCTGGCCAGATGACAGATGGACCCTGTCGCTGCATCACTTCGAAGAGTCGGTGCGGCACCGGCGCTCATTGGTCGCCGTTCCTCCGCCTGTCTACGAACCGCCGTCCGACCACCGACGCGTGAACGCTCCGGTGCTGATCGCCTGAACGGCTGTCCCGGCGTTCAGATAAGGAATAGGGTCGCGGCAGGATGGCAAAGAACAACAAGAGCAAGAAGAAAAAGGGCAAGCGCAAGAAGCACAAGCGCGCTGGCCGCCCGCCACGGCGACTGGACAAGACGATGAGCAATGTCGGTAGTGGGTCGGCGAAGAAGCCGACAAAGACCCAGAAGGCCAAGGCGACGAGGGCACGGCGCAAACCAGAAGGCCCGACTCTTCGTAGTTTGTCTGATATTTACCAGTACTTTCGTGAAAACACCGACCCGATCTACTTCATCTCGCCGACGGCCTACAACCTCCTCGGGATCGACGAGTGGGTCGGTTCCTTCCGCTACATCACCTACTTCGACAGCTTTCACGGTGGGCACTCCCGGTCGTTTGCCCCGACGCACACCGGCCCCCGTGACTTCGAGTCCTTCGAGTCGGTCAACTCATACCTGCTGGGCAACAAAGAGGTCATCGACTTCATCAAGAAGAACGGCCCGGGCAAGGCCCTCTTCGTCATGTTCGACGAGGAGACCGAGAACTACGCCCACCAGCTGGGACTGGAGATCGCGCTCCCACCTCGAGAGCTCCGCGAGAAGATCGACTCCAAGATCGTCACGACGCAGCTCGGCAACGAGGCCGGCGTCGCCAGCGTGCCGAATGTGATGGGGACAGCCACCTCCTACAAGCAGCTGCGCAAGCTCGCCAAGTCGGCCGAGCTGGGCAAGGACCTCGTCGTCCAGACTCCCTACGGAGACTCCGGACGCACCACCTTCTTCATCTCCAACGAGGACGACTTCCTCGAGAACGAAGACGTACTGGTCGACTCCGAGCTGAAGGTGATGAAGCGGATCAACCACTTCCCGGGCACGGTCGAAGCATGCGCCACCCGTCACGGCACCTTGGTCGGACCGATCCAGACCGACATCACCGGCTTCCCCGAGCTGACTCCCTACCGTGGTGGGTGGTGCGGGAACGACGTCTTCCCCGGTGTCTTCAGCGAAGACGTGCGCAAGCAGATCGGGCGAATGGCGCGCCGGCTGGGTGAGCGGCTCTACGAGATCGGGTACAAGGGCGTGTTCTGCCTCGACTTCCTGGTGGACGACGACGACGGCAGTGTCTACCTCGGCGAGATCAACCCACGTATCTCCGGAGCCTCGCCGCTGACGAACCTGATCACCTCGCGCTATGGCGGCGTTCCGCTCTTCCTGTTCCACATGCTCGAGTTCTCCGATGTCGACTGGGATGTGGACATCGAGTCCGTGCAGCTTCGCTGGCGTGACTTCGACCGGTGGACCCAGCTGGTCTTGAAGCAGGTGACCGATGAGGTCGAGCTGATCACGTCGGCGCCGCGCAGCGGGCTGTGGAAGATGAGCGACGACGGAAGCATCGCGTACGTGCATGAAGAGACGGACTGGCACAACGTCAGCGATGACGCCGAAGCCTTCTACCTGCAGGTCTACGGCGAGGGTGAGTACCGCTATCCGGGCGCCGACCTGGGGATCTTGGTGACGCGCGACCGGATGCAGACCGACAGTCGCGAGCTGCTCGCGCGCGGCTCGAAGTGGGCCAAGGCAATCGGTGAGCAGTTCCACGGGATCCCACCGGAGGGACGCGTCATCACTCCGGAGGAGCTCCTCTACGCCAAGTGGTTCTAGCCCCCCAATCCCGCCGAGTGCACACCTGGGTGACACTTTTTGCCGTCGAGTGCGCAGTTGCGTGACATGTGAGTGAGGACGGGCGGACGGCCAAGTCTCTCGGGCGCACCTACTGGCGGCTCTGGGCATCGGCAGGGCTCTCAAACCTGGCGGACGGTGTCCTCAAAGTCAGCCTCCCGCTGATCGCGATCGGCTACACCCAGAGTCCAACGCTGATCGCCGGTCTGGCAATCGCCGCAAGCCTGCCCTGGCTGATCTTCGCGCTCCAGGCCGGCGCCATCTCCGATCGGTTCGACCGTCGTCGGGTGATGCTCACCGCGAACATCGGCCGAGCAACCCTGGTGGCCTTGGTGGCCATGGCTGTTGCCCTTGACGTCGCCACCATCTGGCTGCTCTACGTCGTCGCCTTCTTCTTGGGTGTCGCAGAGACGCTCTATGACACGTCGGCGCAGTCGATCCTGCCGCAGGTGGTCGATCGCACCTTGCTTCCGCGTGCTAACGGTCGTCTGTACACGATCGAGCTTGCGGCCAACGAGTTCGTCGGCCCGCCGCTCGGAGGCTTCCTGGTAGCGGCAGGCGCTGCCCTGTCGCTTGTGACGTCTTCTGCGGCGTGGTTTGTGGCGGCGGTGGTGCTCTTGCTCCTGACCGGCTCCTACAAGACAGACAACGATCGGTCGACGACGATCCGGGCCGATATTGGCGAAGGGCTGCGGTTCCTTGCGCGCCACCGGGTCCTTCGCACGATGGCAGCGCTGACGGGGCTGGCCAACCTGGGAACCAGCGCCATGTTCGCGGTCTTCGTTCTTTACGCCGTCGGCCCCGACTCAGCGATGGGCCTGAGCGAACCGGGCTTCGGCGTCCTGCTCACCTCTGCGGCCGTTGGCAGTTTCATCGGCACCTTTGTCGCGGAGCCACTGGATCGGATTCTGGGGCGGCAGTTGACGCTGATCGTGATGCTTGTCGCGGGGGGCTTGATGTTGGCAGTTCCTGCTTTCACGACGAATGTCTGGGTCATCGCCTCCTTCTTCGTGGCCGGTGGTGTCACCGTCGTCATGGGGAACGTGGTGATGGTGTCGCTGCGCCAGCGAGTGACACCGGACCGCCTGCTCGGACGGGTCAACAGCGCCTACCGTCTGGTGGCCTGGGGAACGATGCCAGCAGGGGCACTCTTGGGCGGTCTGGTGGCTGACGCGTTCGGCCTACCCGCTCTCTTCGTTGCGGCGGCCCTTGTGTCCATGACGCCACTGTTGTTCATGTCGGTCCTCAGCAACCGAGCGATGGACGAAGCCGAGCGAGATGGCGAGTAGGGGCGGGGCTGGCTAGACCGTGGGCGTGAGGTTGGCTGATGCCAGACGCGCCAGCGCATTCTGGAGTACCTGCTCCTGCTTGCTGAACGTCCAACGGACCAGTGCGCTCTCAGCTGCCCCGGGTGCCTCGTAGAACACCGAGCAGGGGATCGCGACGACTCCAGCCCGCTCGGGCAGTGAGCGGCAGAAAGTGAGCGCGTCGTCCCAGCCAAGCGGACGGACATCTGTGACGACGAAGTAGGTTCCTCGGGGACGATAGGTGTCCAGCCCTAGCTGAGCGAGGCCGTCGGTGAGCAGGTCGCGACGGTTGGCCATGGACTGCCGGAGCCCTTCGACCCATCCCATTTCGGCGGTCAGCGCGTGCGCCGCCGCGTACTGAAAAGGCCCGCCACTCACAAACGTGAGGTACTGCTTGGTCGTGCGTACGGCGTCCACGAGGGACGCCGGGCCACTAACCCAACCGACCTTCCACCCGGTGAACGAGAACGTCTTGCCCATGCTCGATATCGACACGGTCCGCTCGGCCATTCCAGGCAGCGTCGCGATGGGTGTATGCAGCTCGTCGAAGGCCAGGTGCTCGTAGACCTCATCGGTCACCACAATGAGGTCGCGGTCGATGGCCACCTGAGCGATCTGCCCTAGCTCTGCCGTACTGAGGACGGCGCCCGTCGGGTTGTGTGGAGAGTTCAGCAGCACAACCTTCGTGCGCTCGGTGACGGCGTCGCGCAGACGACCTGCGTCAAGGCGAAACTCCGGTGGTTCGAGCCGCACCGGTATGCATCGACCGCGAGCCATCGTGATGGTGGCGCGGTAGGAGTCGTAGAACGGCTCGAGAGCGATGACTTCGTCGCCCTCGTCGACGAAGGCGAGCATCGCCGCGGCTATTGCCTCGGTGGCTCCCGCCGTGACGAGAACTTCGGAGTCGGGATCAAGGGTGATGTCGTAGGTGGTTCGTTGATGGGCTGCGATCGCATCGCGCAGCTCGGGGATGCCAGGTCCGGGCGGGTACTGGTTTCCCCTGCCGGCGCTGATGGCATCGCGCGCGGCATCTGCGACGGACCGCGGGCCGTCGACATCGGGAAAGCCCTGGCCCAAGTTGATCGCCCCGGTCGACACCGCCAGCGCAGACATCTCGGCGAATATGGTCGTGCCCAGCTGGGACAGGTGGGGTACGAGTCTGTTCTTGTCCACGGCCCCACCGTACGGTGAAGCCCGTGACCGATGACGGCATCGGAGCAGACGGGCGCGGTGCCCCGTCCTTGAGATGGCGTACCGGCCGGCGGCCCCGAACAAAGAGCCCGCGGATGTCAACCTTTTCGGTAGTCGAGCGACTCTCGGGTATGACGAATCCGGTGCCGGAGGAAACCCTCTCCACAGAGGAGTGGGGTACCGGCAGGGATAGGTCGGGTAGCTGCACGAACCGGCTGAACTGGTTGTCGCTCACTGGCCCACCGTACGGTGGGCCAGTGAGTCATGACCTGATTGGCGCAGATTCCAGAGTTGCCGACTCGGCGCAGCTGCGGCGGGCCGTAACGGCCGTTGCCGCGGTCGGGCCGGACGCCCAACGCCTCGAGGCCGATGGGGTGACCAGGGCGCTGGTCGACGAGATGGCGGCGGCTGGCGTCCTGTCGGCGGGGTTGGTCGACGCGTGGACGCCGGCGCAGGTGCGTGAGGTGCACGAGCAGCTGGCCGGGGCGTCCGGGGCGCTGTGGTTCGTGCTCACCCAGCATCGTTCGCCCGCGGAGGCAGCGCGGAGCACCACCAACACCCCACTGCGCGACCGTTGGATGCCGGGACTGATCAGTGGTCAACAGCTCGGAGCTGTCTCGTTCGCTCACCTGAGGCGGCCCGGGCCACCCACGGTGACGGCCACCCGCGAGCAGGATGGGTGGAGAGTAAGTGGACGGCTCGACTGGGTTACCTCATGGGGACTGGCCGATGTGCTGCTGCTGATGGCCGAGACCGAGCAAGGGGACGTGGTGCAGGCGCTGCTGCCGGCTTCTTTGCGACCGGGGCTGACGATTGGTGCCGAGCTTCGGCTCGCTGCGATGCAGGGAACCTCGACGGTCGCTGCAGTGATCGATGGGATGCATGTTGAGGACGCCGAGGTGGCGCGAGTGCTGCGCAAGCGGGACTGGGTAGCGGCGGATGCGCAGCGGACGGCCAATGCTCCGCCGGCCGTGTTCGGACTTGCGCGGGCAGCGTTGAACGCACTCATCGCGGCTGGCGAGTCACGCGGTTCCGTGGCAACCCGGGATCTTGCGCTGGGATGGTCGCAGACCTTTCAACAGCTGCGATCACGGGCGTACGCGCTGGTCGATGACGTGGAGGCGGGTGAGGCGATCGGCGAGCGAGTCAGACTGAGGGCGGAGATCACCAAGCTGGCGCATGACGTGACGTCGGCGCTGATCACCGTTCAGGCCGGACGCGCGATGCTCCTGACCGCGCCGGAGCAGCGGTGGGCACGCGAGGCGTTGTTCTCTCTGGTGCAGGCGCAGACCCACGTGACGCGCGAAGCCCTGCTGACGACCTTCACGCCCGCGTCGCTAGGGAGAGATGAGCGCTCGTAGTCGGTCGTGCGGAAGGGCGGGAGACCGGAAGCCGTTGCGTCCGGTCATCGTCTCGGCCGCCACAAGGGCGTTGACCACAGACTCCTCGACCGCTTGGACGGTGGCGGCGTACAGCGCGTCGACGTGCGCCCAGGGGACGAACGCCGCGGCATCGAGCGTGCCAACCGCGGGGCGCGCCTCCCAACCTGTGTGCAACGCACCGGAGTTGCCGGTGGAGAACGCCAGGAAGATGTCTCCGCTGAAGTGCGAGCCCGTGGTGCCCGTGCGCGCCAGACCCAGGGGGACGCGGCGAGCGATGGCTTGGCACTGCTGCGGCAGCAGGGGGGCGTCAGTTGCCACCACCACAATGACCGAACCGCCACCGGGGGGGCGGGTCTCCTGCGTCGCGAATGGATTGTCGTCAGGCATGGCCTTGCCGACGGGAACGCCTCGGATCGTCAGCTCGGACCGGTCGCCGAAGTTCGCCTGCAGCAGGACTCCGACCGTGTACGACTGGTCGCCGTACGTGACACTGCGGGAGGCCGTCCCGGTTCCCCCCTTGAATGCGTAGCAGTTCATGCCGGTGCCGCCGCCCACGTTGCCTTCGGCCACCGGTCCACGTGTGGCTGCGTCCAGGGCGGCGACGGCGTGCTCGGGGAGGACGTGGTTGCCGTTGATGTCGTTCAGGTCGCCGTCAAATGTCTCACCGACGCACGGCAGCAACCAGTCTTGCGCGACTAGTGGGTGCCGGTCGACGACCCAGTCGATGATGCCGCGGTGCACCGGTCCGATGGCATGTGAGTTCGTGATACCGATCGGGAGATGGAGCATCCCGGTCTCGGCGATCCAGTGAGACCCGGTGAGCTCGCCGTTCCCATTCATCGAGTGCATCCCGGCGTGGCACGGATCGCCGACGCCGGTCCTGCCGCGGGGAAGGACGGCCGTCACTCCGGAGCGCAGGGCGTGCTCACCCTCGCTCTCGATCAGGGTCGTGAAGCCCACCTCGACCCCGGGAACGTCGGTGATCGCATTGTTGGTGCCGGGGTCGCCGTCGAACTCGATCCCCAGGTCGCGAGCGCGCATAGTCGTCGTCATCCCCCGATCGTGCCAGGGTGTGCTGCATGAGCACGGCACTGGTGACCGGGGCGACCTCCGGAATCGGTCTGGGGTTCGCCAGAAGGCTGGCCTCAGACGGATACGACCTGGTGGTCGTCGCGCGTGACGAGAAGCGTCTTGACGCGCTCGCGGGTGAGCTACGCGCAGCCGGAGTGGGCACCGAGGTCATCGTCGCCGACCTCGGCGATCGCCAGCAGCTGGCTGGCGTCGAGGAGCGGCTGCGGGATCGTGAACACCCCGTCAACGTCCTCGTGAACAACGCCGGCTTCAGTATCAACCAGCGATTCGTGGGGGGAGACGTCGAGGCCGAGCAGTCGTTGATCGACGTCATGGTGACGCCCGTCATGCGGCTCTGCCACGCGGCCCTCCCCGGCATGGTCGAGCGGAAGCACGGTGCGGTCATCAATGTCTCAAGCGTCGCCTCGTTCCTGCCGTTCAGCACCTACAGCGCGTCGAAGTCCTGGGTCACGTTCTTCACCCAGAGCCTGGCCACCGAGCTGGAAGCCACCGGGGTAAGGGCGATGGCTGTCTGCCCCGGTTTCGTGCGCACCGAGTTCCATGAGCGGGCCGGAATAGACATCGATCGCTCGAACGACACCTGGTGGCTCGAGGTGGACGACGTCGTCCGGCAGGCGATGGACGATCTCAGGCGAGGCAAGGCCATCTCTGTCCCCGGCAGCGCCTACCGGGCGCTGGTTGCGGGAACGCACCTGCTGCCGCGCGACGCCCTACGGCGTGCTGCGCGGTTCCGTCGTTCGCGACTGGCCGGCAGGCGCCAGTGAACCTCAGGTGACCAGCGCGATCACCTGATCGGCGAAGTCCTGCGGGTTAGTCATCGCCCAGAAGTGGTGGGCGACGTGGTGGTGCACCGACCAGCCACGCAGTTCTGCCGTGCGGGCCGCGGTGAGGTACTGCTCGGACAGCTGCAGAAACGAGCAGGGTGCGTCAGGCCAGTCCTCGGGCACAGGGAGTGGCTCTGTGAAGAAGTCGAGGGCGCGCGGTCGCAGTCCGGCGAGTAGGAGGGCGCGGTCGGTCGGGTTCGGGAGGCTGGCGGCCAGCTCGCCGTCTGACCAGTCGGGGACGCGTCCGCCGTCGGCGAGGAGCTGACTCAGCGCAGCACCCTGAACGGGGTCATCGGCCTCGATCAGCTCGAGTCGGGTGGCTGCCCTCATGCTGCGCGGAAGCTGGGCGTCGATGAAGAGATAGCCCTGCACCGGCACACCGCTCGCCTGGCGTGCGAAGGCGATCTGTGGAAGCAGCGGACCCGCGTCGCCGTGGGCCACCAGGAACAGGCGCTCGTGCGGGGCGGCAAGCTGTAGTTGCTGTGAGATGCGTGCGACGAAGTGCGATGCATAAGGGGGGTCGTCGTCATCCAGTACCTCGGGCACCGTGACGTCGACTCCCAGAGCCCGCAGCGCGTCCGGAGCAGCACCCCAAGCCACCGCGGAGGTCAGCGGCGAGTGGATGAGAGCGACCGATGTGGTCATGGCGTCAGTGTGCCGCGAACGATCAGGCCACGTCTCGTCGGGTGAACGACCAGGCGGCAGGGATGGACAGGAGTGCCGTGTAGACGAGAAGCGTGATGAACGAGCGGAGGTTGGTCAGCTGGACCATCGCTGACTGGAAGGAGAGCTCACCTGCTTCCCTCTTCCCGGGAACGGGCAACCCGCCGGGAAAGAGGTAGGCCACGGCGTTGTCGCTGAGCATGAAGGGCTCAGTGCCGTACCTCATCAGCGCGAACCTGACGACGTTCTCGATCACTACGAAGTAGACGAAGGCGACCCCGAGCGAGGCGCCGGTGTTACGCACGAGCATCGCAATCGCGTAGCCAATGGTGGCGGCGATGACCACCAGAATGAGAGCACGGCCACACATCAGCGCAAGTTCGCTCCCGAAGGAGTTCTCAAGCTGGGGAACTGGCGCGAACTCCCGTTCCCACGTACCGCGAGCGGACGCAGTGACGGCGCCGAGGCTGAGGGCGAGGACGAGGGCAACCGCAGCCAGGGCGCCAAGTGAGATCACCAATCCCACCCACTTGACGGCTAGAAGGCGGAGTCGTCGTGGCTCGAAGAGCAGTTGCATCGTCATCGACCGTGACGACCACTCGGCACCACCAGAGCTGGCGCCGATGAGGAAGGCGACGCCGGCTGCTGCAATGCCAACACCGATGACAGCGATCGGGAGGGCATCAAAGCCCTTGTACCGGTCGTCTACCCGGGCGAAAGTTCCAAGGGACTGATCAGCAGGTTCGGTTCCGCAGACATCGGCGGGCACGTCCTGGTTGAGCTGGGGCAGCTGAGTCACGCACGCCTGCCAGAACTGCTCGGCCTTTGCCTGACGCTTAGTTAGCGTCTCCACGCTTTCACGGACTTCGCTGCTGTGCGTGAAGAAGACAATCACGCTCACCACGATGACGCCGCCGAGCAGGATGAGAGCCAAGACGCGGAAGAGACGACGGTGGGTGATGCGCGAGATCTCCGAACGCAGCAGCGGGCCAGCTTTGTGGGTCGGCCTTCTCTCGAGCGTGGGGATGCTCATGCGGCACCGCCCTCGGTGTCGTCGGTGAGTTCGAGGAACGCCTGCTCCAGGTCGACCCGCACGGGCATCAGCCACGAGGGGTACAGCTGCGCGGCTGCCAGGGCACGGGAGATGACTGCTCCGTCGTCCACGCCCTCAACGGTCAGTCGTCCGTCGGACAAGTGCGCGGTGAATCCGGCCTGGGTGAGAGCGCCCAGTGCCTGCTCCGGCTCGGCGATGCCGATGTCGATGGCGCCCGATGAGTGCGACCGTAGAACGTCGGCGACCGGGCCGGCGACCACGACGCGGCCATGGTTGACGATGGTCACCGTGTCGCAGATCTGTTGTACCTCTCCCAGCAGGTGGGACGACAGCAAGACGGTGACGCCCGAGTCGCCAAGGGCACGTAGCAGCTGGCGCACTTCCCGCATCCCTGCCGGGTCCAGCCCGTTGCTCGGCTCGTCGAGGATCAGCACGCTCGGTTGTTTGAGCAGGGCTGTCGCGATGCCCAGCCGTTGGCGCATCCCGAGCGAGTAGCCCTTGACCCTCTCGTCGGCAGCGTCGCTGAGCTGCACCAGATCGAGCACGGCTTCGACCTGCGTCGCTGGTATCTCCGATGCCTGGGCGAGCAGCTGGAGGTTGAGGCGTCCGGTGAAGGGCGG
>JAHELE010000039.1 GCA_024644345.1 Actinomycetes bacterium
CGCCATCGCCTTCATCACCGGTGATGCGGTGGAGACGGCCAAGGGTCTGCGTGACTTCGCCAAGGCCAACCCCCAGTTGCTGATCAAGGGCGGGGTGCTCGACGGCAAGTCGTTGTCCCCGGCCGAGATCGACAAGCTGGCATCGCTGGAGTCGCGCGAGGTCCTCCTCGCCAAGCTCGCCGGTGCCATGAAGGCGTCGCTGTCCGGCGCCGCCGCGCTCTTCGCCGCTCCGCTGTCGCAGACGGCGCGCGTCCTGGGCGCACTGCAGGAGAAAGCACAGCAGGACCCGTCGGTCCTCGCTGGCGGGGCCGGCACGCCCGAACCCGCCGCAGTCGAGGCACCGGCAGCAGAGGAGGCTCCCGCTCCGGCGGATGCCGCCCCTGACGCCGAGGCCGAGGCACCCGTCGATGAAGCATCAGCCGCTGAGGCGCAAGCCCCGGCTGCTGACGCCGAGGAGACGACCCCCGAGGGCTGACCGCCCGGTAGGAACCCACTTCACAACAGAGCCCTCCCGGGCCGACGACATGGAAGGACGCCGATCATGGCGAAGATGAGCACCGACCAACTGCTGGACGCATTCAAGGAAATGACGCTGATCGAGCTGAGCGAGTTCGTGAAGCAGTTCGAGGAGACCTTCGAGGTCACCGCCGCAGCACCTGTTGCGGTCGCCGCCGCCCCCGCGGCCGGTGGCGCTGCCGGTGGTGGCGAGGCCGCAGCTGAGCAGGACGAGTTCGACGTCGTCCTCGAAGCTGCCGGCGACAAGAAGATCCAGGTCATCAAGGAGGTCCGTGCGCTCACCAGCCTCGGGCTGAAGGAGGCCAAGGACCTCGTCGAGAGCACCCCGAAGCCGGTCCTGGAGAAGGTCGACAAGGACGCTGCCGACAAGGCCAAGGAGGCGCTCGAGGGCGCCGGCGCCACGGTGACGCTCAAGTAGGCCCAGCTCGACCGCGCAATGGCCCACCCCTTCGGGGGCGGGCCATTGCGCAATTTCGGGGCCGAAGAGACGAGGAATTGCCAGATGAATTGCCAGATGGGCAGGCCCGCACCCCACCTCAAACAGGTCACAAGAGCCCCGATGTGCTTGACGTGCTGGCGCCTGAGCCTCCATAGTCGTTCGCAGTGCTCGTTGCGTACCCGGGCCGTCAGCGGCCTGCTACGGCCGGTGGCCCGGGGCGTCCGAACCAGGTCGGCCCCGAAAGGGTCCGGCTGAAGGAGGCGCGACTGGACAGCCGCGGCCGCATGCCGCTACGCTGTCGCTTTGCGCTGCCCTGACCCCTCTCTCGGCTTGTCCTCCGTGCGTCCTACGCGTGCGTGCACCCTGTGTGCCCGCACCACTGGGGCTCGGTCGACCCCGCCGGGCCACGCGCACGGGGGTCCGACCGGCCGCGCGCAGCACGTCGAGCCCGGAAGGACGCCTCTTGGCCCCCTCGAGTAACGCCAACAGCTCTGTCAACACCCCCGCGCACGTGACGCCGCGGTTGAGCTTCGCCAAGATCGCCGAGACCCTGCCAGTACCCGATCTGCTCGACCTCCAGGTCAAGAGCTTCGACTGGCTTCTCGGGAACGACCTCTGGAAGGGCCGGGTCGAAGAGGCCGCGGCCAGCGGCAAGCCGATCCCTGACAAGTCGGGGCTCGAAGAGATCTTCGAGGAGATCAGCCCGATTGAGGACTTCCAGGGCACGATGTCGCTGAGTTTCCGCGACCACCGGTTCGAGCCGCCGAAGAACTCCGTCGACGAGTGCAAGGACCGCGACTTCACCTACTCGGCGCCGCTGTTCGTCACCGCTGAGTTCATGAACAACGAGACCGGCGAGATCAAGTCCCAGACGGTCTTCATGGGTGACTTCCCGCTGATGACCAACAAGGGCACCTTCGTCATCAACGGCACCGAGCGAGTGGTGGTGTCGCAGCTGGTCCGTTCGCCCGGCGTGTACTTCGAGCGTTCGGTCGACAAGACGTCCGACAAGGACATCTACACGGCCAAAATCATCCCGTCCCGCGGCGCCTGGCTCGAGTTCGAGATCGACAAGAAGGACATCGTCTCGGTTCGCGTCGACCGCAAGCGCAAGCAGAACGTCACAGTCCTGCTCAAAGCCCTTGGCTGGGACGACGCCAAGATCCGCGAAGAGCTCGGCATGTACGAGTCGATCAACTTGACGCTCGACAAGGACAACACCACCACGCAGGACGAGGCCCTGCTCGACATCTACCGCAAGCTGCGTCCGGGTGAGCCCCCCACGCGCGAGGCGGCTCAGACGCTGCTCGACAACCTCTACTTCAACGGCAAGCGCTACGACCTCGCCAAGGTCGGTCGCTACAAGGTGAACAAGAAGCTTGGGCTCGAACGGCCACTGAGCGACACCGTCCTGACAGTGGACGACATCGTTGCTGCCATCAAGTACATCGTCGCGCTGCACGCGGGCGAGACCGAGGTCCCCGGCACCAGTGGCGTCGTTCGCGTCGAGACCGACGACATCGACCACTTCGGCAACCGTCGTCTCCGCACGGTTGGCGAGCTCATCCAGAACCAGGTCCGAACGGGCCTGGCTCGTATGGAGCGGGTCGTCCGTGAGCGCATGACCACGCAGGACGTCGAGGCGATCACGCCGCAGACTCTGATCAACATCCGGCCGGTCGTTGCCTCCATCAAGGAGTTCTTCGGAACCAGCCAGCTGTCGCAGTTCATGGACCAGACCAACCCGCTGGCCGGCCTGACTCACAAGCGTCGGCTCTCGGCCTTGGGCCCCGGCGGTCTGTCGCGTGAACGAGCCGGCTTCGAGGTGCGAGATGTTCACCCGTCGCACTACGGCCGGATGTGTCCGATCGAAACGCCTGAAGGCCCCAACATCGGCCTGATCGGGTCGCTGTCCACCTATGGCCGCGTCAACCCGTTCGGGTTCATCGAGACGCCGTACCGCAAGGTCGTCAAGGGCAAGGTCACGCTCCAGATCGACTACCTGACCGCAGACGAGGAAGACCTCCACGTCATTGCGCAGGCGAACGCCGTGCTCGGATCCGACAACAAGTTCGCCGAAGAGCGCGTCCTGGTTCGTACCAAGGATGGCGAGGTCGACTACGTCCACCCCTCGGACGTCGACTACATGGACGTGTCTCCGCGCCAGATCTGGTCGGTCGCGACGGCCCTGATCCCCTTCCTCGAGCATGACGACGCCAACCGGGCGCTCATGGGCTCCAACATGCAGCGCCAGGCTGTGCCGCTGCTGCGCCCGGAGTCTCCGCTGGTGGGAACCGGCATGGAGCACCGCGCCGCTGTCGACGCCGGAGATGTCGTCACCGCTGAGGCTGACGGTGTCGTCGAAGAGGTGGCGGCAGACCACGTCACCATCGAGCAGGACGACGGTGTCCACCGCACCTACCGGGTCGCCAAGTTCACGCGTTCGAACCAGGGCACGTCGTACAACCAGAAGCCACTGGTCGACGAAGGAGCCCGAGTTGTTGCCGGCCAGGTCATCGCTGACGGTCCGAGCACCCAGAAGGGTGAGCTGGGGCTGGGCAAGAACCTGCTGGTGGCCTTCATGTCGTGGGAGGGCCACAACTACGAGGACGCCATCATCCTCTCCGAACGTCTGGTCAAGGACGACGTCCTCTCCTCGATTCACATCGAGGAGCACGAGGTCGATGCCCGAGACACCAAGCTCGGTCCCGAAGAGATCACCCGCGACATCCCGAACGTGTCAGAAGAAGTCCTTGCTGATCTCGACGAGCGCGGGATCATCCGCATCGGTGCCGAGGTGCGCCCCGGCGACATTCTGGTTGGCAAGGTCACGCCCAAGGGTGAGACCGAGCTGACCCCCGAAGAGCGGCTGCTTCGTGCGATCTTCGGTGAGAAGGCTCGCGAGGTGCGCGACACGTCGCTGAAGGTGCCGCACGGCGAGTCCGGCGTCATCATCGGTGTGCGGGTCTTTGAGCGCGAGAACGGCGACGAGCTTCCCCCTGGCGTCAACGAGCTCGTGCGCGTCTACGTCGCCCAGAAGCGCAAGATCACCGAGGGCGACAAGCTCGCCGGGCGCCACGGCAACAAGGGCGTCATCTCCAAGATCCTGCCTGAAGAGGACATGCCGTTCCTCGAAGACGGAACTCCAGTCGACATCGTCCTGAACCCGCTCGGTGTGCCTGGTCGTATGAACGTGGGCCAGGTGCTCGAGACGCACCTGGGCTGGGTGGCCAAGACCGGGTGGACGATCGACGGCACCCCCGACTGGGCAGCACGTCTGTCCGAGGAGGCCCAGTCGGCAGCGCCGGGTACCAAGGTCGCCACCCCGGTGTTCGACGGAGCCCGCGAGGAAGAGATCACCGGGCTTTTGGGGTCGACGCTGCCCAACCGTGACGGCGTCCAGCTGATCGGCGAGTCCGGTAAGGCCACGCTGTTTGACGGTCGTACCGGTGAGCTGCTGCCGCAAGCGGTGTCGGTGGGCTACATCTACATCCTGAAGCTGCTGCACCTCGTTGACGACAAGATCCACGCCCGCAGCACTGGCCCCTACTCGATGATCACCCAGCAGCCGCTCGGTGGTAAGGCGCAGTTCGGTGGTCAGCGTTTCGGCGAGATGGAGGTGTGGGCGCTCGAGGCGTACGGCGCCGCGTACGCCCTCCAAGAGCTGCTGACGATCAAGTCCGACGACGTGCTCGGCCGCGTGAAGGTGTACGAGGCGATCGTCAAGGGCGAGAACATTCCTGAGCCCGGCATCCCCGAGTCCTTCAAGGTGCTCATCAAGGAGATGCAGTCGCTCTGCCTCAATGTCGAGGTGCTGTCCAGCGACGGCATGTCGATCGAGATGCGTGACACCGATGATGAGGTCTTCCGCGCCGCGGAAGAGCTCGGTATCGACCTGTCCCGGCGCGAGCCGAGCAGTGTCGAAGAGGTCTGAGGTCGGGCCGGAGCACGCAGTGTGCACCGGCCGACCCCAGGCGGACCTGACGACGACTAGATCCACGAAGGACTGGTAAACCGTGCTCGACGTCAACTACTTCGACGAACTGCGAATCGGCCTTGCCACCGCTGACGACATCCGTCAGTGGTCGCATGGCGAGGTGAAGAAGCCAGAGACCATCAACTACCGCACGCTCAAGCCGGAGAAGGACGGGCTCTTCTGCGAGAAGATCTTCGGACCTACTCGCGACTGGGAGTGCTACTGCGGCAAGTACAAGCGGGTGCGCTTCAAGGGCATCATCTGTGAGCGGTGCGGCGTCGAGGTGACGCGAGCGAAGGTCCGCCGTGAGCGGATGGGTCACATCGAGCTCGCGGCTCCGGTCACCCACATCTGGTACTTCAAGGGCGTCCCCAGCCGGCTCGGCTACCTGCTCGACCTCGCACCGAAGGACCTCGAAAAGGTCATCTACTTCGCGGCCTACATGATCACGTGGGTCGACGAAGACGCGCGCCACCGCGACCTTCCCTCGCTCGAGACCAAGATCGGCCTCGAGCGCGAGAAGCTCGAGAACAAGCGCGACGCTGATGTCGAGGCCAGGCAGAAGAAGCTGGAAACCGACTTGGCCGCCCTCGAGGCCGAGGGAGCCAAGGCCGACCAGCGACGCAAGGTCCGCGAGTCGGCTGAGCGCGAGATGAACCAGATCCGTAAGCGGGCCGATCTCCAGATCGACCGCATCACCGCCGTCTGGGACCGTTTCAAGGGTCTGAAGGTCCAAGATCTCGAGGGCGACGAAATGCTCTACCGCGAGATGCGCGACCGGTTCGGCATGTACTTCAAGGGCGGCATGGGCGCCGCGGCGATCCAGTCCCGTCTGGAGTCGTTCGACCTCGAGGCCGAGGCCGAGCGCCTGCGCGAGATCATCGCCACCGGCAAGGGCCAGAAGAAGACGCGTGCCCTCAAGCGGCTCCGGGTGGTCTCTGCCTTTCTGTCGACCCGCAACAGCCCGATGGGCATGGTGCTCGACGCCGTTCCGGTGATCCCACCGGACCTGCGCCCGATGGTGCAGCTCGACGGTGGGCGCTTTGCGACCTCCGACCTCAACGACCTCTACCGCCGCGTCATCAACCGCAACAACCGCCTGAAGCGCCTTCTCGACCTCGGTGCCCCCGAGATCATCGTGAACAACGAGAAGCGCATGCTGCAGGAAGCTGTTGACGCCCTGTTCGACAACGGTCGTCGTGGACGTCCGGTCACCGGACCGGGCAACCGGGCGCTGAAGTCGCTGTCGGACATGCTCAAGGGCAAGCAGGGTCGTTTCCGGCAGAACCTGCTCGGCAAGCGCGTCGACTACTCCGGTCGTTCGGTCATCGTCGTCGGTCCACAGCTGAAGCTGCACCAGTGCGGACTGCCCAAGCAGATGGCGCTGGAGCTCTTCAAGCCGTTCGTGATGAAGCGCCTGGTCGACCTTTCCCACGCACAGAACATCAAGAGCGCCAAGCGGATGGTCGAGCGGCAGCGTCCCGTGGTGTGGGATGTCCTCGAAGAGGTCATCGCTGAGCACCCGGTGCTGCTGAACCGCGCTCCGACGCTGCACCGTCTCGGCATCCAGGCCTTTGAGCCACAGCTGGTCGAGGGCAAGGCCATCCAGATCCACCCGCTGGTCTGCACGGCGTTCAACGCCGACTTCGACGGTGACCAGATGGCTGTGCACCTGCCGCTGTCGGCAGAGGCGCAGGCCGAGGCCCGCATCCTGATGCTCTCGAGCAACAACATCCTCTCGCCGGCCGACGGTCGCCCGATCGCATCGCCGACTCAGGACATGGTGCTGGGTATCTACTTCCTGACAACCGACAAGCCCTCAGGCACTGCGGCAGGAGAGGCGTTCTCGTCGATCCCCGAGGCCGTCATGGCGTTTGATCGTGGCCTGCTCGACATCCAGGCACCGATCAAGCTGCGGATCCGCGACGCGGTGGACTCACCTGAGATCACCACGCCCGAGGACTGGAACGAGGGTGAGCCGCTCACCGTCGAAACGACACTCGGCCGCGCCCTCTTCAACGAGGCGTTGCCCGTGGACTATCCCTTCGTGAACGCCCGGGTCGACAAGAAGCGGCTGTCGACGATCGTCAACGACCTGGCAGAGCGTTACCCCAAGGTCACAGTTGCCGCAGTCCTCGACGCGTTGAAGAGCACCGGCTTCCACTGGGCCACCCGTTCAGGTGTGACGATCTCGATCGATGACGTCGTCACGCCGCCGAACAAGTCGACCATCATGGAGTCGTACGAGGGCAAGGCCGAGAAGGTGCAGAGCCAGTACGAGAAGGGCTTGATCACCAACGACGAGCGTCGCCAGGAGCTGATCGAGATCTGGACGCAGGCCACCAACGAGGTGTCTCGCCAGATGGAGATCAACTTCGTCGCCTCCGAGGCCAACCCGATCTGGATGATGGTCAACTCCGGTGCCCGCGGAAACATGATGCAGGTGCGTCAGATCGCCGGTATGCGTGGACTGGTCGCCAACCCCAAGGGCGAGATCATCCCACGACCGATCAAGTCCAACTTCCGCGAAGGTCTGTCCGTGCTCGAGTACTTCATCTCCACGCACGGCGCCCGTAAGGGGCTGGCCGACACCGCACTTCGTACCGCTGACTCCGGGTACCTCACCCGCCGCCTGGTCGATGTGTCGCAGGATGTCATCGTTCGCGAAGAGGACTGCGGCACCGACCGAGGTCTGGTCCTGCCGATCGCGACCCAAGGAGCTGACGGCAGTTGGGCCAAGGTCGAGTCCGTCGAGAACAGCATCTACTCGCGGGCGCTCGCTGAGGACGTGAGCGGGCAGGCAGGTGCCAAGGCGACCACGCTGCTCGGAGACGTCTTGATCGACGCACTGGTCGAGGCCGGCGTCCACGAGGTGAAGGTCCGTTCGGTTCTCACGTGTGAGAGCAAGAAGGGGATCTGCGCCTACTGCTACGGCCGATCGTTGGCCACCGGCAAGCTCGTCGACGTCGGTGAGGCCGTCGGCATCATCGCGGCGCAATCCATCGGTGAGCCGGGTACCCAGCTGACGATGCGAACCTTCCACACCGGTGGTGTGGCCGGTGAAGACATCACCCACGGTCTGCCCCGCGTGGTCGAGCTCTTCGAAGCTCGCACGCCCAAGGGCAACGCCCCGATCGCCGAGGCGGCTGGCCGCGTCCGCATCGAGGACACCGAGCGCGAGCGCAAGATCGTTCTCACGCCTGACGATGGGTCAGACGAGTTCCCCTACAAGGTCAGCAAGCGTTCGCGTCTGCTGGTCGGCGAGGGTGACCACGTCGAGGTCGGCCAACAGCTGATCGTGGGTGCTGTCGATCCCAAGACGGTCCTGCGCATTCTTGGTCCCCGCAAGGTGCAGGAGTACCTCACCGCGCAGGTCCAAGAGGTCTACCGCAGCCAGGGTGTGCAGATCCACGACAAGCACATCGAGGTCATCGTCCGACAGATGCTGCGGCGAGTCACGATTATCGAGTCCGGCGACTCCGACATGCTCCCTGGCGAGCTCGTCGAGCGGGCCCGTTTCGAGACGGACAACCGACGCCTGGTGTCGGAGGCCGGCAAACCGGCATCCGGACGTCCCGAGCTGATGGGGATCACCAAGGCGTCACTCGCCACCGAGTCGTGGTTGTCGGCCGCGTCCTTCCAGGAGACCACTCGGGTGCTTACCGACGCGGCGATTCACGCCAAGTCCGACCCGCTGCTCGGTCTCAAGGAGAACGTGATCATCGGAAAGCTCATCCCGGCCGGCACTGGGCTGGCCCGGTACGGCAACGTGCGGGTCGAGCCGACCGAAGAGGCCAAGGCAGCCATGTACTCGATGGTGGGGTACGACGACTACGCCTACGGCTTTGGGGCGACCTCGGGCGACGCTGTTCCGCTCGAGGACTACGACATGGGGTACCGCGGCTAGACGACGTGGCGGTCGCGCCGCAACGCGCCCGCAGGCGAAGGCCCGGACCAGCTGGTCCGGGCCTTCGTGCGTCGATGGCCGCTTACCCGGCAGCGGCGCAGTAGTTGTAGACGTCTTTCAGGTCATCCATGACGACCTGGACCGCGCCGTCCAGCGGTACCGTGAGATCACTTTCGAGCGTTCGGGTCTGGAACCTCCAGCCGTCGGCAAGGGTCAGCTGCTCCCCGAGCGTGTCGAACGACACCGGGTCGATGCTGGAACCCTGCATCACGAACACGCCGCCATCTGGCGAGACCAGCTCGTAAACCGCACGCCCGGCCGCGTAGTGCAACGCTCCTGACTTCTGAGCCTCCACGACGGTGTAGAAGGGAGGCTCGAGCTGTCCCGACTTGGCCAGGAAGGCGGGCAGGCGGGCACAGTACCGATAGCCGATTCCGGCGACCGTCACGACCTCATCGTGAAACCGCAGTCTGCAAGAATCGAAGGCCCACCAGTGTGGACCGTTCTTGACGACTGCCGCTGCCCCAAGGTCTGAGGCGGCTTGACGTGGGTCGGTGGCGTCCCAGAGCTCAGGAGGCGCTGTGCTCTCGCCGGTGGAGTTGTAGACATAGATCCACTCGGGTCCGACGGCGAACAGCTCGGCGTAGCGAAGGTCCCGGGTGTCAGTGAACTCCACCAGGGGGAGCTCTGTGGGGTCAGGAAGTGCCGCAGGGTCGGGCATGTCTCCTCGCAGGTGTCTCTGGTTCTGGACTTCTTCTCCCCTTACTCAACAACCCGTGCCGAGATTCAGCATCGCCCCATCGACGCTAGATCGCACATATCGAGTGATGCCGTACGACGTGGACTGTGTCTAGCGTGGACCTATCGAGAGGGATCGATTGCGGAGGTGTCTGGGATGGGATCGCTGATTAGAAGAGGTAGCAAGAGCCTGGAGACCGTCCTCAAGACCGATGAGCTGTACGGTCACGATCCAGTGTGGCTTGGTCCGCGCGGACGTGACTACGGCGCGATGTTGCCGAACCCGAAGCCCTACCAGCACGCCAATCTCTACCCCGACCCGAACTCGAGCTACTGGTTCGCCTTCCTCGAGATGCCTGGGGGCAGCGTGCTGAACCTCACGGGTGAGTACGGCCACTGCCGGTACTTCCAGTTCGCGCTGTACCGGGAGGATCCCGAGATGGGCGGTTACACGGCCACCGGCGAGAAGATCATTGACCACCAGATCCAACCGGATGAAGGCAGCACCAACCCGTTCGTGCCAGGCGCGAATCGGCATGTCGAGAACCGTCGGTACACCTTGCGGATCGCCAACGTTGATGCGCCGTCCGATCCGGAGCTGCGTGAGCCGAACACGCTCTATGCCGGTGTCGGTTTCAAGATCCAGGTTGTCTACCGCGTCTACCTCCCCGATGTCGGCTACCTCGGAGACGCTGGAGTAGGACTCCCGGAGTACTCCGCCACGCTTGCGGACGGGTCGTCACTGTCGGCCGGCGAAGTGGCGGAGCAGTACAACCGTCCGCTGCTCCAGGGAGTCGCCCCGGGAATGCCGGTCAAGCAGTGGCGGGCCCTCTGCTCGGCACCCGACAACGACCCTGAGCTGAGGCCCGAGACCACCCCGGCCAGGAAACCACCGCTTTTGGAGCGCTACTTCAACAATGCGTACAACCTTGTCGGCGTGTTCAAGTCGCCGGAGCAGCGGTCCCAGATGTCCGCCGAGATCGAGACTGGTTTCGGGGGCGATCCTGAGACCCTCTTCATGCTGGCTTTCGTGTCGCGCGGCTTCGGCCCCGTGCTCGTCATCAGAGGCAAGATGCCCATGTACCCGGACACCTTTGAGGGGGAGTCGGGCCGAGGCTTGGACACCATGACCGGCTGGGAGTGTCGGTACATGTCCCTGGTCATGAGTGAAGCCCCTCCGTCCGGGATGGGAACCGACGGCATCAGCGACATGCAGGTCCCCCTTGACGCAGATCGCAACTACACCATCGTGGTGTCGAGAGAAGAGGATCGACCGAGCAACGCGGACGACGAGCACGGAGTCGCCTGGATGGACTGGGGTCATCGGGGCGAAGGGATTGACGACGACCTCAATCGCGAGGACTACGGGTTCCTCGTCTTCCGTTTCATGCACACCGACCCGGATTGGACGAACGATCCGCAGAGAATTCTCACTCCCGGGACCGAGGCGTCGGTGATGGGTCCCTACTTCCCGCAGTTGTCGTACACCGACAAGGAGCGGTTCGAGCAAGGCGACCGGGGCTGACCATGGCTCTGACCGGGAATGAGCGGGCCACGAACGGACCGGTTCCTCCTGACTACGAGGTCGTCGACGGCGAGCACCAGGAGAGCCGGAGGGTTGCTTCTCCTGGGTACTACCCGTCGTTGAGCGGCGCCGAGATTTCCGGGGCAGACCGCAGTGGGTGTTTCCCAGGTGCGACATTTGGGGGTAGTCACGACGCCCCCAACCAGGTGTATGCCTGGCAGAGTGAGGACGACTATCCGGCCACGACGTTCCTGTGCACGCGCGAGCCTCATGAGCTGTTCCTGTGCGGTGGCAACCTCCCCAGCCGGAAGGGACCGTGGAGCCCGGGACCGTACGTGGCTCGCGTCGACCCCACGACCGGTAGGCAGATATGGCGTACCTACCTCGAGAACGTCAACATCTCGGGCAACTGGATCGGCGTCAACAACCTCAACGTCCTGCAGGACGGCACCCTGGTCTCCTCGTGGTCCAACCAGATCGTTCGAATCGATCCCGACACTGGGGCTGTCATCCGGTCCGGAACCCTGCCGTCAGGCGAGGCGCCGGCAAGCGACTCGCACTTCAAGCATCTCACTGTGGCGCCGGATGGCACGCTGATCCTGAAGAACCAGACGCGCGCGAAGGGAATGACCGACCAGGGCACACTTGCCATGGTCAAGAGCGTCAGAAAGCATCTCGACGTCCCCCCTTCGGTCTTTGTCGCGGTAGACCCGGAAACCTTGGACGTGCTTGATGTGGCGGGTGTCCCGGAGCTGGCGGCCACCCCACACGGGATCACGATGTTTGATGGGCGCATCGCCATCTATACGTGTGCAACGGATGCTGCTTACCGATACTTCTGGGACCCGGATGCGAAGAAGCTGTCCAGAGATGAGTCGTGGACAGTCCCCTACCTGTCAGAGGGGCAGTCAACCGGTGATGCGCCAGGCATCATGGGCGACTGGATCGTTATCCAGACCAATGGCATCGGCGCGAGGGTGCCGTCCAGCGTCGTCGCGATCAACCAGCACGACCCGTCACTGAAGACATCCGTCCAGGCGTTCGGCCCGCTCAAACGCGCCCAGATGAGTCTGGCACCACCGAAGACCTGCATCGATCTCGACAACGACATGCTGTATTCGGCCGATGCCGGCGTAGGCAAGGTGGCCGGGATCGTCCTCAACCAAGCGACCGGCGAGATGACCGTGCAGTTCGTCGTCGACAGCACAACGTTGACATTCCAACCGCTGATTGGCCCGAAGGACAAGCGTGTGCTGGTGCTGTCCAACATGAAAGGTGCCCTTCCCGTCATGAATGCCGTCCTGGACTTCGTGACGAGCAAGTACACCGAACAGGTCACGTGGCGTGACGCGGCAACTGGTCGTCTGCTGGCCGAGTCCGACTACTTCGAGCCGCTCACCTTCAACTCGCTCATCGTTCCCGGATACGGGGGTCGGATGTACTACCCGACGAACGAGCGGTTCTTGACCCTGTGCGTGCGACCGTCCAGAGGCGAGTGAGGTCAGACATGGGGATTCTGAGGTCGGCGTCATGATCCCGACACTGACAATGCTGACCATTCACCACTTTCGTGGCGGGGGTCCGGACAGCGAGGTTGTCGCCAAGCATCCGGCCGCGCGGTTCATGGTTGAGGTATGGAACGGCGGCGACTTTCAATCCGCCCACGAACTGATTGCCCCTGACATTGAAATCTACGTCAATGGCGCGCGCGTTCAGTCGATTCACGGTGGAGCGGCGCTGGTCAAGGAGAGCATCGACTACTGGCGGGCGGCCATGCCTGATCTGGTCATGCACGTGGTCCACGAGTGCGTCGACCCCGGCACGGTCAGCATCCACTGGCACATATCAGGATCCCTGACGGGTGAACTACCGGGAGCGCGGTGCGACGGGCAGAAGGTTGAACTGGAGGGGGCAGTGTTTCTCAAGCTCGAGGAAGACCGCGTCGTTGCGGCTTGGACTCTCTTCGACGGTCTGTCGTTGGCGCAGCAGATGGGCACCGCGATCCCGGTGTCTGATGGGAAGCCTCGACGCTGAGTATTCATGTTGTGATTCGCAGGGCTTAAGTCCCGGCTATCCTGTCCAGGGATTCAGTACAATAGGTCGTTAACGCCCATTCGATGTCCTGACGGGGAGGCTCTGCGTGAGTTCCGAGGTCCGCGTCGAGGGGGAGTCCTTGGTGCTTCCGTCAGGCTCGCCGATCGTTTTGGTGAACCTCTTGAAGTTCAATGACATCGTCGATCTGGAAGGAAGCATGGTCGACGGGTCGGTTGCCTACGCGGACTATGTGTCGAAGATCGAGCGCGCCCTTGTCGATGTGGGCGGTCGGCCGGTTCTGACGGCGAAACATGGCGGGAACCTGCTCGGCAACAGAGGAGAGCTGTGGGATGAGCTGATCGTCGTCTGGTATCCGTCGGGAGAGGCTTTCCAGCAATTTGCCGACTCGGAGATCTGCCAAGCACATCTGCATCTCAGAGAGGCCGCGCTGAGCGACTCTCGGCTGATGGCGTTCACGTCTCCTCGCCGGCTCGGGCGGCTGACTGCCGCCGTGTTCGCGCTCACAGTCAGGCTGAGGCGTCGGTAGAATGACTTCCTCACTCACCGACGAGCAGCAGCTCAGTGTCAGTGTTCGCAGGCCAACCGAAGCGCCAGCCGATGTCTCAGACTCATTGGAAGCGCCCCACTTGCTGATCTCGGCCAGATTGCAGCTGCCCCCGCACCGTGCCGGCAATGTTCGGCGTCGCGGAGTAGTTCGGAGACTCAACGCTTCGGAAGGGTCGCGGATCTTGTCGGTCGTTGCGCCAGCCGGCTTTGGCAAGACCACGGCAGTGGCGCAGTGGCTGGAAGCAGAAGATCGCCCCACGGGGGTTGTCGTCGTCTCTGCTGAGTTGGACGACCCCGGTGTGTTCCTGCAATATCTGGCGGCGGCGCTGGCGAGTTGTGGCATCGCCACCCACGCTGTGGCAGAGCTGCTTACGACCCCAGACACGGTTTCAAGGCGCCGTGCGCTCGAGGCACTGTGTACCCAGCTGTCAGTGGCGACCCAGCCGTTCGTTCTCGTCATCGACGATGCGGATCGTCTGCAGCAAGCCGAATGCCTCCGCGTCCTCAGCACGGTTGTGGAGAGTGTGCCGAGCGGATCGCAGATCTGCCTCTGCTCGCGAGAGACCATCGACTCAGTGGCGACGGCGCGTCTTCGGGCAAACGGCGACCTGGCCTTCATCGGGGTCTCCGAGCTCAGGTTTGACGCCAACGAAGCGCGGAAGGCCCTGGCTTACTCGGTGAAGAACGCCCCAGAGCCTCTCGTGCGCGAGGTTGTCGAGCGCACCGAGGGTTGGCCCTTCGCGATTCATGTTGCTTCGCAGGTCCTTGCCGGCGGAGGAGATCTTGCGGGCTTCGGCGGAGCCCAGCGAGATATTGCCGACTACCTCGAGGTCGAGTTCCTCGACTTCCAACCACCAGACAAGCGGCAGTTCTTGCTCCGTACGGCGGTCCTGGAGGATCTTCACGCCCCGCTGTGCGACTACGCGCTGAACATCGACTCCTCTGCGCACATGCTCGACTCGCTCGAGCGCGTCAGCTTGCTTGTCACGCCACTGGACGAAGAACGCCTCTGGTACCGCTACCACCCTCTGCTCGGCGAGATGCTCCGCCGGGTGCACAACCTCAGCGATCCCAAAGACGTGGCTGCGATCCGGGGCCGGGCATCGTCTTGGTGTGAGTCTGAGGGCGACATCGAGCGGGCCGTCGCCTACGCACAGGCGAACTCCGACCACGAGCGGGTGGCGCAGCTAGTGCTCACGCACAGCATGCGCCTGTACGCGCAGGGACGAGAAGACGTCCTCATTTCGTGGTTCGACTGGCTGTGGGCGTCTGGGTGCACAGACACCGGCGTGGCGGTCCTGTGCGCCTGGCTTCACCTGATGCGCGGATCTGGCGCCAGAGCGGCGTGGTGTGTCGAGGTCGCGGAGCACGATGACCCTGAGAGGCAGCTCTTCGACGGAAGCCCCGTCAAGGCGTGGACCAATGTTCTACGAGCGGCAATGGCTCGCGAGCCCCTGCAGATGCGCGAACGCGTTGAGGCCGCCCTTGGCTGGCTGGCCCCCGCCAGCCGGCTCCGGCCGTCAGCGCTCGTGATCCTGGGGTTCGCCGAGCTGCTTGCCGCTAATGGTGACGCGGCTGAGGAGGCCTTCCGCGAAGGGTCTGAACTGGGGGTACACCTCGGTGCCTCGGGAGCTGCCATCGTGGGAGCGGCCGCCACCGCTGCGCTCGCCACCGAAGGTGGG
Organism: Actinomycetes bacterium; assembly: GCA_024644345.1. Lineage (GTDB taxonomy): Bacteria > Actinomycetota > Actinomycetes > JAHEKZ01 > JAHEKZ01 > JAHEKZ01. Next base: position 15,385 of record JAHELE010000039.1, read on the forward strand.
CGATGGGACGAGGCGGAGTCCTTGTCGGCTGAGGCGGAAGTTCTGATCGAGCGGGCGAATATGCAGGGCTACGTCGGTTCTTCGATCCTGCATGCGACTCGCGCTCGGATAGCAGCGCATCGTGGGGATCGGCGCATCGCGGAGACCGAGATCCATGCCGTGCACGACTTTCTCGACGTTCTGAATGACGACCTGCTTCCGATGGCTGTGCTCGTCCGGTCGCTCGTGGCCAGGGCGCAGCTGGAGCTCGGCAACGTCGCCGAGGCTGCCGCCACGTGTCACGACATCGAGGCGCTCACGGGGACAGTTCAGGGCGAGTACGTCGAGTCGGTCGTCCCACGGCTTCGTGAGCATGTGGCGCACGCTCAGGAACAGGGTGGGGCGAGGCTGACTCCTGCTGAGCTCCGTCTCGCCCCCTGGCTGGCAACCCAGCTGAGCTTTCGGGAGGTGGCGGAGCGTCTCTTCCTGTCGCTGCACACGGTGAAGGCTCAGGTGACGTCGATCTACCGGAAACTTGGTGTGACCTCACGCACCGGTGCCGTAGGGATGCTGAAGGAGCGGGGCGTCATTGACTGACGCCCCGCTCCCCATCCGCGTCAAGGACGTCAACGCCCTGACTTGGGCGATCGATAGGGCGCAGCAGAATTCTCGGCTCCATTGGCCAGCATGTGCAGTTCAGACTTCGCCCCGAGCCTGGTGAACAGAACGATCACGGCGTCGGCCTCCAGCGCGGAAACCACCACCACTACGGCTGCCCGCCCGTACTCAAGCTCGACGGCAAGCCGAATGATGTCGTCGGCATTGAGATCGGATTCATCACCGAGCAACCCGCTTTCGTGCGTCAGTACCCCGCCGGCAATCGCGGTTGAAATAAGAGTGAGGATGGGACTCTTTGGTTCATCATCGCCGACTTCAAGCAGCACAACGTCCTGAACATCTCTGATGATGCAGATGGCACGGCGCCTCAACGCGAGGCTGAGGTCATACAAGGACTGAAGGGCGACGCGACCTGACTCGGCGTCGTCAAAGATCCCGACGATGAGATGACTTAGTTCGCGCTGTGCCATGGCCCGCCACAGCCCCTTCTCTCAGTCTGCAGGTCAGAATGACAGAGCTGACCGCGAAAGGCATCAAACGATCAGTGCTATTCGGATGGGTACGAATGCCCTCGGGACTTAGCACGATTCACCCGATGTAGGAACCGGCATCGCGTTGTGCAATGGATGGCGGAAAGTACTGCGTCCGCTTCAGCGATGGGATAACTCATGCGTACCAAGAAGGACTGGGAGCTCGTCGGAGCAGGGAGCGGCTTCTTGGCCGCGTTTGCGCTGACTCTCTATCTGGTCGTGGTTGTGGCGACGGACCCCTCCGGATCGCCGGCGCTTCCCGCTGTGGATGAGGCGGACGCCGCCCCAGCCTTCGTCGCGGCGCATCTGAACGCTTGGCGTATGGAGATGCTCCTTCTGACGGCTGGCGCGCTGCTTCTGCTGTGGTTTCTTCCTTGTCTGTGGACATCATTACGGAGAGCTGAGGGAGCACCAGGGCGAGCGGCTCTGGCAACACTGGCTGCGGGTGTCGGCGGCGGAACGCTGATGCTGATCTCATCCATCCTTGGCTACACGTTGGCGCTGGCTTCGAGTCCGACGCAGGCCGGCGTAGCCCCCACCTTGTATACGGCGGGGGCTTTGAGCGTGGCTACTGCGGGTGGTGTGTTCGCCCTCATGCTTTTCGCATTCGCGCGAGTAGCGATGCGAGCCGCGACTCTCCCGACCTGGCTAGGGGTCTACTCGATGGTGGCCGGTCTCCTCTGCCTCTTCGGATTGGCTGCCCCGTTCTATGACGGCGGCCCACTCAATGCGGCCACTGGCCTGTTGGGACGTTGGATCTGGTTCATCTCGCTCACGATCTGGCTGCTGTTGCTGGGAATTCACTTCATACGAGATCAGAGACACGCTCCATCGGAGAGCACAGATGACGTCGATACACAGACACGTGAGGAGGAGGTCGCATGAGCCGCGTCGGCCACGGAATCTGGTTGGTGCTCAAGCCACTTCTCGAGATCGCCCTTGCACTCGTGGTTCTGGCGGCTCTGCTTCTGGTCCCCACGCTCGGCGGTGAGAACCTCGCCGTGAAGAACGCTCTGAACGGGTTCACTGTCACTGCAGCCTCTGCGACGACCAATGGCCCTCTCGTGGGCGACCAGTCGCTGTTCGACAAGGAGACAGCCTGCGTCCAGCGCTGGGCGAAAGACCCCGACAACAACTACCTCAACTACTTCCCGGCCATCGGAGCCCCCGAGCACACCGACAATGTTCGAAGCGGCTTGATGCCGTGCGGATCGTTCACCGGTGACTTCGGTAGCGACCAGAACCAGGTGTTCCAGTACAAGTCAGAGACGACGTACCCGGGCGGAATTGGACTGGTGGTCTTCGACGGCCCGACCGCCGGCTACCTGTGGGCCGGTGGCATCGTGCCGGGCTCTGGGCAGTACGTATCACGCTTCGACCCATCGACGGGTAAGGAGATCTGGCGCACCTGGGTGAGCAACGTCAACGAGTCGGGCCAGTGGCTGGCCCTCGGCAGCCTGGCTCTCATCAAGGACGGCACATTGGTCGCCGCCGCCGGGCACACCTTCTGGAAGATCGACCGTCAAGACGGATCGCTCATTGCCAGCCAGGACCAGCCGATCGAAGGGACACCAGCGGTCGACCACAACTTCGACGGCATGGTTGTCGCCCCCGACGAGGCCGGAACGCTGCTGATCAAGTCGCAGACCCGTTCGGTGGGGTGCCCGACCCAGACCAACAACGCCATGTCGAGCTGCCCCAACGACTATGGGGACGCTCCCAACAGCGTCTTCGTAGCCGTCGACCCGGTGACCTTGAAGAATCTGGACAGTATCGAGATCAACCAGAACGTGACCGCCCGCACCGTAGCGGTGGAGAGGGACGGCAAGGTCTACATCTACGGGAACGGGGCCAAGAGCTTGGTGCGGGTCATCTGGGACCCGGACACGCAGACCCTGAAGCAGGACATGGGCTGGCAGCCACAGGTGATTCTCAAGGGTCAGACCGGTGGTGCATCCCCCGTAGTCTTGGGTGACTGGGTGATTGCCGACAGCAATGCGAACCCATCGACCGATACGCCGCAGTGCATCTTCTCGGTGAACCAGGATGACCCCACCAACACGAACACGTTCTGCCCGTGGGGCAAGACCTTCCCTGTGGCCTCCGGCGCAACAACGAGCGAGACTCCAGCAGCTCCGGCGGTTGACCCCGAGACGAACACGATCTTTGTCAACGACTACTTCCTCAAGGGAGTGTTCGCGGTCAGTCTTGACCCGACCTCGGGCGCGATGAAGGAGAAGTGGAGTCGTCCCGACTGGTGGTCCAGCGACTACTTCACCTTGGTCGGGCCAAGAGACCAGCGGGTATTGGTGAGTCAGAACATCTCGGCCGACACAACAACGGTCGACATCGGCGCCGGGTTCGACTACACCGAGACGGCGCTGTGGGTGAACGCCGAGACCGGCAAGACCTTGGCGGAATCTGCGGTAAACCCGTCAACGGCACCTGGCAGTCTGGTCAACATCGGATACGGCGGTCGCTATTACACGATGGGCAACGACGGGTCGCTCTTCATCTACACCGTCCAAAGCTGCAAGGACGCGACGGTGAATGTGACGCCTGCTTCGACAACATCGTGCCCCGATGTGTCCAGCACCTCTTCTAGCTCCAGTTCCAGCCCCAGCCCGAGTTCCAGCTCTGGATAGCCAGAGCTGGAGGTAAGGCCCCAGCGGGGGCGGTGGGAAATCGGGTGAAGACGGGTGACAGTGATGACTGCGAGAACTGCTCAGGCTCGATTGACGGCTGCGGAGAGTGGCAAGGCCAGAGGCAAGGCCGCGCGACGAGCCCGCCCCATTGAGGAACTCGCGGCCGTTGCCTCGCCCGAGGGGCGAGACTCGGTTGGCCTGCTCCTCAGCCAGGCGGAGTCGCGAGTTCCCGAGCTCGTTCCGCTCCGCCACAGCCGCATGCTCGAGTCGCCGTTCACCTTCTTCCGCGGCGCTGCGCTGCCGATGGCAATCGACCTGGGAGAGACTCCATCGACGGACTTGACCGTGCAGCTGTGCGGTGACGCCCACCTGTCGAACTTCGGTGCGTTTGCCGCACCCGACCGCCGGCTCGTCTTCGATGTCAACGACTTCGACGAAACGCTCCCAGGACCCTTCGAGTGGGACGTGAAGCGCCTTGTTGCCAGTCTGGAGGTGGCCGGTCGATCGCGCGACTTCACGGGCAAGGAGCGTCGAAGCGTCGTCGGTGCTGCCGCGAAGAGCTTTCAGTCGGCAATGCGTGCCTTCGCAGCGCAGGGACTTCTGGAGGTCTGGTACAGCAGGCTTGAGATAGAGAGCGCGGTCGAGGAGTTTGCCGCCGATCTCGGCAAGCAGCGGGCCAAGGCGACCAAGAAGCTGCTCGCCAAGGCACATCGACGCGACACAATGCAGGCACTGGGCAAACTGACAACGCTGCAAGACGGAGAGCCTCGTTTCGTCTCGCAGCCACCGGAGATAATGCCGATCGAAGAAGTGTTCCCGGACCATCTGAGCGAGGCCATATACGCACAGTTGCGCGAAGTCTTGGCCGCCTACGGAGACACTCTCTCCAGCGACCGTAGGTACCTGGTTAACCGCTTCGACCTCGTCCAGGTGGCCCGAAAGGTGGTCGGGGTTGGCAGCGTCGGGACTCGTGCCTGGGTACTCCTGCTGCGCAGCAAGTCCGATGACCACGAACCGCTCCTGCTGCAGGGCAAGGAAGCTCAGGCATCAGTCTTGGAGACGGCACTTTCGCCGACTGAGTACGACAACCAGGGCGAGCGAGTGGTTGCTGGTCAACACCTGATGCAGGCGGCCAGTGACATCTTCCTTGGCTGGCAGCGAGTCCGCGGGGATGACGGTGTCGACCGCGACTTCTACGTGCGACAACTACGCGACTGGAAGTTCTCCGCGCCGATCGAACTCATGAGGCCCTCTGGCCTCGCTCGGTACGCCCAGCTGTGCGGGTGGACACTCGCTCGTGCTCACGCGCGTTCGGGCGACCGGCACGCCATCGCGGCGTACCTTGGGAAGTCGGATGCCTTCGCTGCGGCAATGGTCGACTTTGCGACCTCCTATGCAGATCTGAACGACAACGACTACGCAGAGTTCCGAGCAGGAGCCAACTCGGGCCGAGTTTCAACCTCGGTCGCCGCGGCACCCTGATCCCCTGCGCGCACCGTGGCCGGGATCCGTGGTTAGAGATCTACACTGAAGATGTCTCCTGGTTGGCACTTGAGCTCGAGGCACAGCGCGGTGAGCGTGCTGAACCGGATGGCGCGCGCCCGGTCGTTCTTGAGGACTGACAGGTTCACGACAGTGACCCCGACGCGTTCCGCCAGCTCGGCTAGCGTGAGTTGTCGCTCTTCGAGAAGGACGTCGAGGTGGCAGACGACACCGTGCTCGAGGATGCCGTCGTCCTGCGGCATCAGACCATCCCGACGACGTCATCCTGCAAGGTGCGTCCGTGGCGGAAGGCGTTGGCGACTGCGAGGATCAAGGCCGCTACGAGGAAAGGCCAGAACGACCAGATGGCAGGGGGCTGCAGGTTGCCACCCGAGAGGTGGATGTAGTCCAGCACCGAAGATGCCGCAAACGACCCGATGGCAGCAAATCCGAGGGGTCCGACTACGGTGATGGTCGCCAGCCACGTGAGTCGCCTGGCGTTGTGGCGGTCGAAAGGCCGTCCCTCCCCGATGGAACGCAGCAGGCCGAAGACCATCCAGCCGGCGCCGAGCGTGCACAGAGCGAACCACCCGACATTGGCGACTGACAGCAACCGAAGCCGCGTGGGCAGGTCCGAAACGACCAAGTCGAACTCATCTGACTTCGGGAGCAGGTCCACTCCCTTGGTGGGTGCGTCCGAGGGGAACAGCGCTTCGACAGGCGGAGCGCGATGAACCGCCGACGTTACCGTCACTGTGCCGCCGTCGTTCTCCGCGACCGCATACCCGGGGACGATCACGAGCCCGACGATGGCGACCGCGACTGCGGCCATCAGCAAGAACCCGGCTACAAACTGGAGGCCCCAGTCGCGAACAGCGCCGGGTTCTTGCTCAGGACCGTGGGTTCGCATGAATGCCCCTATCGTTTATCGATACTATCGATAAACGATAGGGGCATTCATGTCCCTGCGTCAAGGAGGAGTCGTCAGCGGTAGTAGGCGGCGTTCTTGTACTTGCTGTACTGACGTGCGGTTAACTTGGCGTTGATCGACGGTTGCACCTCGGCCTTGTTCTTGGTGATCGAGCGAGTGACGATCAGCGCCCCTCCTGCGCGCTTGACTGCCAGACCCTCCGCCCGGAGCACCGTGGTCTTGGTCGCTGAGGTGTAGATCGTCCACACCAAGCGCATCTGCTTCTTCTTCTTGAGGTAGTTAGCCTTCAGGTTGACGCGATCGGGGTGCTTGTACCCGAAGTTGTCCGGAGTACAGCTGAGGTAGGCCTGCTTGAGCCTGCTGAACGCGGCCCCTCCGGCGATCACCTTCTTGAACTGCATGATCGTCGTCGTCCCACGCCGAACACCGGCGTCCCAGCGGGCCTGGCGGGACGCTGAGATGCGTTCAGTGCGCTGGAACCCGCACACCTCGACGTTGCCCTCGCCGCCGACGCGGTACACCACGGTGTTGATCGTGGGGTCGACCCTCTTGAATGTCGCTTTCGAGAGGCGAGCTTTTGCCACGGCATCGGGCGACAGGATGTGCCACGACTTGTTGGTCGCAGCGGCTGCCCCCGGCACGAGTGATGCGGTGAGAGTCGCTGCCGCTAGCAGCACCCCCGCACCGGCGAACCCGCGCATCCTGGCCCTGCTCATGACGGTCATGTACTCCTCCTCCAAAGTCCCGAGCGGGACGTGTCATAGTCCTTCCTATCACTTGCTCGGGCAGGACTAAGACCAATGCCAGAAGATGGAGGGATGTCACAGTTGCCGCAACCCTCTGGGGACGAGCCGGTGGTGGAGGGCGCCACTCTCTGGACGTCACCACCGACGCTTCCGATCACTCCCAAACCGGGCATCCCTCGCACAGAGGGCAAGGCTGTGGCCGCACTGGTCCTGGCGATTCTCTCGTGGTTCGTCCTGCCGATCATCGGGTCGGTTGTCGCGTTGGTCCTCGCAGGCAG
>JAHELE010000040.1 GCA_024644345.1 Actinomycetes bacterium
CATTGGGGTATGGGGTAATTGGCAGCCCGACGGTTTCTGGTTCCGTTAGTCTAGGTTCGAGTCCTGGTACCCCAGCGCGTTGGAGCAGTGCCCCGCCTGGGTACTGTTTCCCGACGTTCAGTGCCGCTCGATCTCCACTCGTTGTGCGCTGAGCACGCACGGCCCCGTTGTGTAGCGGCCTAGCACGCCGCCCTCTCAAGGCGGTAGCGCGGGTTCGAATCCCGTCGGGGCTACGTGCCGAAGGTCCAGGTCTGCTGACCTGGACCTTCGCTGCTTCCCGGTCTACCCGTGGGCCCGGAGCAGCTCGGTCAGCGAGTTCGCTGCATGAACGACGGCGGGAGCATGCAGGCGTCCTGGTTGGCGGGTGAGGCGCTCGAGCGGCCCCGACACCGATACCGCCGCGATGACCTTGCCTCCAGGCCCACGCACCGGTGCCGAGACACTGGCAACACCAGCCTCGCGTTCGCCGATACTCTGCGCCCAGCCTCGTCGTCGGACGGCTGCGAGCATGGACGCCGTGAAGCGGGCACCCTTCAGTCCTCGGTGGAGTCGGTCGGGTTCTTCCCAGGCCAGCAGCACCTGGGCGGCCGAGCCTGCGGCCATCGACAGCACCGTGCCGACCGGAACGGTGTCGCGTAGGCCCGACAGCCGCTCTGCGGCAGCCACGCACATGCGTTGCTCGCCCTGGCGTCGGTAGAGCTGGGTGCTTTCGGCTGTCGTGTCGCGCAGCGAGTTGAGGATGCTGCCGGCAGCGGCCAGCAGTCGATCCTCGCCAGCAGCTGCGGCGAGCTCGCCGAGCCGCGGGCCGAGCACGAAGCGGCCCTGCAGGTCGCGCCCAACCAGACGGTGGTGCTCGAGGGCGACCGCCAGTCGGTACGCGGTGGGACGTGCCAGACCGGTTGCGGCAACGAGTCCTGCCAGGTTCTGCGGTCCAGCCTCCAGTGCCCCGAGCACCAAGCTGGCCTTGTCAAGAACACCGACTCCGCTAGACTTGTCCATAACCCGATACTGCCGTTTCGACATCTGAGACGCAAGTGCCTGACTGAAATTCACGAAAGCTGCTGTGCATCAGGAGGAATGATGGTCGCCCGAGCAGAGCCACGGACACTGGCCGAGAAGGTCTGGGAGTCCCACGTCGTCCGTCGCGCCGAAGGAGAGCCGGATCTCCTCTACATCGACCTCCACCTGGTCCATGAGGTGACCAGTCCGCAGGCCTTCGACGGGCTGCGCAACGCCGGTCGTCGTGTCCGGCGTCCTGATCTCACCTTGGCCACCGAGGACCACAACGTGCCGACGCTGCTGATCGATCGGCCGATCGCCGACCCGGTCTCGCGTACCCAGGTGGAAGCCCTCCGGAAGAACTGCGCCGAGTTCGGCGTCCCCCTCTACCCGCTCGGCTCGGACGATCAGGGAATCGTGCATGTTGTTGGGCCTCAGCTCGGAGTGACCCAGCCCGGCATGACGGTCGTCTGCGGTGACAGCCACACGTCAACGCATGGGGCATTCGGCGCCCTGGCCTTCGGAATTGGGACCAGTGAGGTCGAGCACGTCCTGGCGACGCAGACTCTGCCACTCAAACCGTTCAAGACGATGGCCATCACCGTCGAGGGCGAGCTGCCGGCCGACGTGACAGCCAAAGACCTGATCCTGGCGGTCATCGCTGAGATCGGTACCGGCGGCGGCCAGGGTTACGTCCTCGAGTACCGGGGAGGTGCCATTGAGAAGCTCTCGATGGAAGCGCGCATGACGATCTGCAACATGTCGATCGAAGCCGGGGCGCGCGCCGGCATGATCGCACCGGATGCGACGACTTTCGACTACCTCAGGGGACGCCCCAAGGCGCCATCGGGAAGTGACTGGGACGCGGCCGTCCACTGGTGGAGCAGCCTGCCGACCGATCCGGGTGCCGTCTTTGATCGCGAGGTCGTCATCGACGCGAGCCGGCTCCGACCGTTCGTCACCTGGGGAACGAACCCGGGGCAGGGTCTGCCGCTCTCTGCAGCGGTACCCGATCCCGCGCAGATTGCCGACCCGGCCGCGCGGTCGGCGGCCGAACGTGCACTGGAGTACATGGACCTCGTGCCAGGCACGCCATTGTCCGAGATCGGCGTCGACACGGTCTTTCTCGGTTCGTGCACGAACGGCCGCATCGAGGACCTCAGGGCCGCGGCCGCAATCCTGCAGGGCAGGCGAGTGGCCGACGGGGTGCGCATGCTGGTCGTGCCGGGATCGGTCCGGGTTCGCCTGCAGGCCGAGTCCGAGGGTCTCGACCAGGTCTTCACCGGCGCCGGGGCCGAGTGGCGTCACGCGGGATGCTCGATGTGCTTGGGGATGAACCCCGACCAGCTAGCGCCCGGCGAGCGCAGCGCCTCGACCTCAAACCGTAACTTCGAGGGCCGGCAGGGCAAAGGGGGACGTACCCACCTGGTCTCACCCCAAGTGGCGGCCGCCACGGCCGTCACGGGCCGTCTGACCAGTCCGGCCGACCTGGCCGGCATCCCCGGTAGTTCCACGGTCAACGCCTAGCAGGAGGAACACTGATGGAGAAGTTCACCACGCATTCCGGGCGGGTGCTGCCGCTGCGCCGGAGCAATGTCGACACCGACCAGATCATCCCGGCCGTCTACCTCAAGCGGATTACCCGCGATGGCTTCGAGGACGGCCTGTTTGCCGCCTGGCGCAAGGACCCCGACTTCGTGCTGAACCTGCCGCGGTACCAGGGTGCGACGGTCCTTGTTGCCGGGCCTGAGTTCGGCACCGGATCATCTCGGGAGCATGCGGTGTGGGCCCTGCAGAACTACGGATTTCGGGTCGTCATCTCGCCACGGTTCGCCGATATCTTCCGGGGAAACAGCCTCAAAGGCGGGCTGCTGACTGTGGAGCTGCCTGAAGACGTCGTCGAACGGATCTGGGCCCTGACCGACTCCGACCCCGACGCTGAGGTCACGGTGGATCTGCAGTCGCGAACGGTCGACTTCGCCAACGAGTCCGTTGACTTCGACCTCGACGACTACGCGCGGTGGCGGCTGCTCGAGGGCCTCGACGACGTGGGATTGACCTTGCGCCACACCGATTCCGTGGACGCCTTCGAGTCCGCCCGTCCCTCCTGGATGCCCAGAACGGTTGCCTAGCAAGCATTCGCGGGGAAGACCACATCTCGTCGAGCCCGAGGATGTGACGAATCTCCTTACAAGACAAGGACTTTTCTGGCGTGTAGACGTTGCCACTGGGCCACGGATTGCCTAACGTTCCCATCGTCGGGCAAACGCCCGGCTACACAGGCTTTCGAAGGGGAAGTAGTGAACAAGGCTCAGCTCATCGATGAACTCGCCGGCCAGTTCGACGGAAACCGCCGCGCCGCACAGAACGCGCTCGAGGCGGTGATCGGCACGATCACCCGCCAGGTGGCAAAGGGTGAGCCCGTCGCCATCACCGGCTTCGGCAAGTTCGAACGTCGCGTCCGTCCGGCTGGCAAGGCCCGCAACCCGCAAACCGGAGCTGTCGTCAAGACCAAGCGGAAGTTGGTGCCCAAGTTCACCCCGGGCGCAGAGTTCAAAGCAGTCGTGAACGGCGAGAAGAAGCTCCCGGCTCCGGCCAAGAAGGCGGCAGCCAAGAAGGCTACGAAGAAGGCTGCGCCGGCCAAGAAGGCGGCTGCCAAGAAGGCCACGAAGAAGACCACCGCTCGTAAGCCTGCGGCCAAGAGGGCACCAGCACGTAAGGCCACGGCAAAGAAGACGGCGCGCAAGCGCTGATCTGTTCGACGCACAACAGCGCAGAGCCCGGACCCCAGGTGGTCCGGGCTCTGCGCTGTCTGGGGTCCGGTTCTGTCCGGGGTCCGGTTTTCTGGCGGTTCAGCTCGAGGTCGGGAAGGTCACCAGTGTCATGGCGGAGATGACGACAGGTGACACGTCCGGGTCGACCAGCACCTGTAGTCGCTGACCTGGCCGCATGGTGCGAAGCGCACCCGGTTCCCACGACGAGGGCTTGAACGGGATCACGTCCCCCTGATCGGTGATGACCGATCCCGATCCGAGCGTTGCGTCAAAGACGTGCACCGTCGCTTGGGTCCAGGACGCGGCCATGGATGGAGCCTACCTACCCGTACGTGCCCTGTTCGTCGTCGGCCAGGATGGCAGCGGTGTGCGGACCAAGTCCGAGGCGACGCCCTTCTCGGAGGTCCTCGATGGTGTCGACGTCGCGGCGGACATGGGGGTCGGCCGACAGCACGACGGCACCGGCCCGACGATGACGGTCCGCCGATTGAAGGCCGAATTGCGGGTGGAGCAGGGCAGGATCGCGTGCGGTGAGGACCGTCGTGCCTCGCTCATCGGCGTCCTGGACCATGGCGTGGGGATGGGTGAGCGCCGCAGTGAGGACCTGTTCCATCGACCGTGGACGCAAGGCGGGCAGGTCGGCGACCACAACCGCCAGCGGATCGGACGTGCCCCCCAGCTCACAGCTGAACCACTCCAGCACGTCGTTCAGTGACGACACTCGGCGAGGCTGGACGACCACGTCGGCGGCCGACGTCACCGCTGGCGGCAGGCCGAGGTCGGAGGTTCTTGCCAGGATCGTGATCGTGCGGATATCGGCGGAGGCGGCGACGGCCGCCACCGTGTCAGCCGCCATGGCCCTGACCAGCTCAAGGCGCGCAGTCTGCGAAACCGCCAGGCGTGACTTGGCGTCCGGTGACCCCTTGAGAGGAACGACGACGTGCCACATCTGATGAAGCGTAGGTTGTGACGGAGTTCTGGGAGTTCTGGGAGTGCGGAGGGAGTGAGTGTGGGAGCCGATGGCAGTCCAGGCGCGACGTACTCCGTAGCGCGAGCCATCCTGCGTCCCACCCTTCGCCTCGTCTCCCGACGTACCTGGCTCGGACAGGAGAACATTCCGCGCTCGGGTGGATGCGTCGTGGTCTCCAACCACCTCTCGCACGCCGACCCGTTTCCGCTGGCCGACTTCCTCGACGACGCGGGCCGACATCCCCGGTTTCTCGGTAAGGCTGAGCTCTTCGACGTCCGGGTGCTGGGCAGCCTGTTGCGCGATGCCGGGCAGATCCGGGTGCAGCGGGAGAGTGAGCATGCCGGTTCGGCCCTCGCGGCGGCGGTCGATGCGGTACGCCGCGGGGAGTGCGTGGTGATCTACCCGGAGGGCACGCTGACCCGTGATCCACGGCTGTGGCCCATGGCCGGAAAGACCGGTGCGGCGCGCGTGTGGTGGCAGACCCGCTGCCCCGTCATCCCGGTTGCCCAGTGGGGGCCGCAGGAGCTGCTCGCGCCCTATGGACGCGTTCCTCGGGTCTGGCGCCGCCCGGTACTACGGGTGTCAGCCGGTGAGCCGTTGTCCCTGACCGATGACGAGCCGCCCGACTACCGACAGCTGACGGCGAGCATCATGAGGTCGTTGAGCAAAGGGGTGGCCTCGCTCCGAGGCGAGGAGGCGCCGACATCGGTGGTCGATCCCCGCGCGTCCGAGCTACCCCGAACCGGCAACCCGCGCAAGAATCGACCGCACAGCGAGAGCGGCCCCGAGGACGTGCCGCCGGGCGACCAGGGGAGGTCCTGATGCAGGCGGCGGTCATGGGTCTCGGATCCTGGGGTACCGCCTTTGCGATGGTCCTGGCCGACGCGGGCCACGACGTGCGGCTCTGGGGGCGCGACGCCGAGACGGTTGCCCAGGTGAACCAGTCGCGATGCAATGCCAGGTTCCACCCCGGTCTGGAACTCGCGTCCCAGATCTCCGCCACCGCCGACGCCGCTGTCGCCCTCGAAGCCGCTGACCTGGTGGTGCTGGCCGTCCCCGCGCAGTCGCTGCGGGAGAACTTGCAGGTGTGGGGCGGCGCCGTCCCGGCGACGGCCGTCACCCTGAGCCTCATGAAGGGGCTGGAGCGTGGCTCACATGCCCGGATGAGCGAGGTCGTGGACGCCGCGACCGGGTGTCCCCGGGGGCGAATCGCCGTGCTCTCGGGTCCGAACCTTGCCCGGGAGGTCGTGCAGCGCCAGCCCACGGCGAGCGTCATCGCCTGCATCGACGAGGACGTCGCTGCTGAGGTCCAAGGATGGACCCGCACTCCCTACTTCCGGCCCTACACGAACACCGACGTCGTCGGGGTCGAGCTCGGCGGGGTCGTCAAGAACGTCATCGCGCTGGCGACCGGAATGGCCGAAGGGATGGGGTTCGGCGACAACAGCAAGGCGGCCATCATGACGCGAGGGTTGGCCGAGATGACCCGACTCGGGGTCGCCATGGACGCCGATCCCCTCACCTTCATGGGCCTAGCCGGAGTCGGAGACCTGATCGCTACCTGCTCGTCGCCGCTGTCCAGAAACCGCACATTCGGTGAGAACCTGGGGCGTGGCATGACGATGAGCGAGGTCACAGCCATCACCGCCCAGACGGCCGAGGGTGTCACGTCGTGTGCCGCCGTTCTCGAGCTGGCCCAGGAACATGGCGTCGACATGCCGATCACCGAGCACGTCTCAGGTGTGGTCACCCAAGGCTGGTCCCCCCGAGACATGGTGGTCTCGCTGATGAGCCGGGTCGCCAAACCGGAGTGGCACCAGGGCGCATCCTCCGACATAGGCTGAAGCAGTGACCCACCCGCCTCGAATCCGCGTCGCCGTCGTCTTCGGCGGTCGCAGCACTGAGCATCAGATCTCCTGTATCTCAGCCGGGGGTGTCCTGCGGGCCCTCGACCCGGAACAGTTCGACGTCGTGCCCGTGGGCATCACGCCTGAAGGCGCGTGGGTGCTCGTCGACAACGATCCGGATCGACTGGCGATCACCTCCGGTCACCTGCCGTCGGTCACCTCCGAGACTGGCGCTCCCGTCGTGTGGACCGCCGACCCCTCCCGAGGGATCAGTGTCCACGAGCCCGGTCAGGTGCCGGAGGTGCTCAGTGACGTCGACATCGTCTTCCCACTGCTGCACGGTCCCTATGGCGAGGACGGCACTCTGCAAGGTCTGCTCGAGCTCGCCGGTGTTCCGTACGTCGGATCAGGGGTGCTGGCGAGCGCCGCTGCGATGGACAAAGCAGTGACCAAGGTGCTGGTCGCGGCTGCCGGGATCTCTCAGACCCCCTACGTGGTCATCAGCGACCGTGAGTGGATCTTCGGCCGGACTGCTGCCCTGGCGTCCGTTCGATCGCTCCAGCTGCCCGTCTTCGTCAAGCCGGCCAGGGCCGGGTCGAGCGTCGGTATCAGTCGGGTGACTGACTGGGCCGACCTCGAGGCGGCAATCGACCGGGCCAGAGAGCACGACCCCAAGACCGTCGTCGAACAGGGGATCGTCGGACGTGAGATCGAGTGCGGCGTACTTGCCCGGACAGATGGGCGTGGCCCGGAGGCCAGCGTATGTGCTGAGATCCGCGTCCTCGGCGACCACGACTTCTACGACTTCGAGGCCAAGTACCTCGACGACGTCACCGAGCTGGCCGTGCCGGCCGATCTCCCCGAAGAGGTGTCTGACCGCGTGCGCCGAGCAGCATGCGCAGCTTTCGAGGCGGTCGGCTGCGAGGACTACGCCAGGGTCGACTTCTTCGTGACCGACGGCGGAGACGTCGTGTTCAACGAGATCAACACGATCCCCGGGTTCACCCACATCTCACTCTTCCCGCGCATGTGGCAGGAGTCCGGTGTGGAGTACCCCGAGCTGGTGTCCCGGTTGGTGCGCACGGCGCTGGCCAAGCGCCGCGGGCTACGGTGACGTGGCCGGTTCGCTCACCCGTTCCGGTACGGCTGCCGTCACGGCTGCCGAGATCTCAGTGACCGGCCCGGCTTCCGGTGCATAGTCGTCAGGCACCGTCACCTCGACATACACCTTCCGACCGTAGGTGGTGAACAGATATCCCCCGGTCAGCTCCTCCGCAAACCAGTCGACCCCGTTGATGCCGATCAGCTGCGAGGTGCTGCTGAGTGCCGCCGGGCGCGGCACGCCACAGCGCAGCACGATTGCCGGCTTACCCCATGCCGCGGTCAACGGCGAGTCCGGCTCGGTCGCCCGGGCCGTCTGCCCGGCCACGGCGTCGGGGAGCTGGGAGGCGAGGTCGGCGCAGACGGACCGAGCCATGGCGTCGCTCGCCGCTCCACCGGAGTTGTCGGGGGGCGCGACACTGACCGGGCCCGAGCACGCCGTAACGGTCGCGAGGACGACGGCGCTCCCGATCACACCGACTACGGAGGGCCGCCGATGCGTCGGTGCGGTCGGGGTCACGCCTCAGAGATTGATGACCGGGCAGGTGAGGGTGCGGGTGATCCCCGACACCGCCTGCACCTGCGCGACGACGAAGCGGCCAAGCTCGTCGTCGCTGTTCGCCTCTGCTCGCACGATCACGTCGTAGGCACCGATCAGGTTCTCGGACAAGGTGACGCCGGCGATCTTGGCGATCTGGTCGGCTACCTCGGCTGCACGTCCGACTTCGGTCTGGATCAAGATGTATGCCGTGACCATCACGAACCTCCCGTCTGCAGGCCATGACCGTACCCTGCGGAGTGCGCTGTGAGCGACCCCTCGAAGGCGAGCGTGCCGGCCGACTCGGTGGCCGGACGCAGTGAGTTCGCCCTCATCGAGGCGATCACCCGGCGTTTGCCTCAGGGCCCGGAGGTCGTCATCGCCCCCGGTGACGACGCTGCCGTGGTCCTTGTCGACCGCACCCCGACGGTGGTCACCACCGACGTCCTCGTGGCAGGGGTCCACTTCCGTACCGACTGGTCGGGGCCAGACGACATCGGTCATCGGGCAGCGGCAGCCAGCCTGGCCGACCTGGTGGCGATGGGGGCCGACCCCGTCGCCCTGGTGGTGGCAGTCGTCGCTCCGCGCGACACCGACTCCGCGTGGGTGTTGCGGCTGGCCGACGGGCTCCGCGACGAGGCGGCCGTCGTCGGTGCGTCCATCGTGGGAGGTGACCTCTCCAGTGGTGATCAGCTCACGGTGGCGGTCACTGCTGTCGGCGAGCTCGGCGGGCGACCCCCGGTGCTCCGCAGCGGGGCACGCGTGGGCGACCAGGTGGCGGTGGCCGGCCGGCTGGGGTGGGCAGAGGCCGGTCTGGCTGTGCTGACCAAGGGGTTCCGGTCACCACGAGCGCTCGTGGACGCCTATCGACGACCCGAGGTGCCGTACGAGGCGGGTCTGTCCGCCTCGACCTCCGGCGCGCATGCGATGTGCGATGTCAGCGACGGTCTGCTGGCCGATCTGGCGCACGTGGCGTCGAGCAGTGCGGTGACCATCGACGTGGAAAGCGCCGCGCTCGAGATCGCCGAGCCGATCGCTTCGGTGGCGGCCGCCTATGGCAGCGATCCGTTGGCCTGGATCCTGGGCGGTGGGCACGACCACGCGTTCATCGCGACGTTCGATGCAGACCTGCCGTTACCGTCAGGATTCGACCGGATCGGTGTGGTGGCTGAGCCACTGCCCACCCCGGACGGGGACAGGGATGCGAGTCCTGAAGTTACCGTCGACGGACAGCCGTGGGCCGGCAGCTCTGGCCATTCGCACTTCGGCTAGCGAGCCACCTTGCCGGCCTTGATGCATGAGGTGCAGACGGTCAGCTTGGTTGGCGTGCCACCGATCGTGGTTCGCACCGTCTGGACGTTGGGGTTCCAGCGTCGCGGCGTCCGACGGTGGGAGTGGGAGATGCTGTTGCCGAAGCCCGGGCCCTTGCCGCAGACGTCACACTTGGCAGCCACGGTGGCTCCTTCAGGACTCAGGCGGCCTCTGGTGCCGCGGAGCGCACCCCGAACCGGGGGGCGCAGTTTCGAACATGTGGAAGGCGCTGATCTTGGTCTGAGACAGCCTGTCGAGGGTACCCGATGCGGACGCGGGCGCCCAAACCGCACGTCGGTCACCCCGGTTAGGCTCTCACGTCGGTGGCGAAGGGAGGCGTTGGTGACGACCTACACGGGAAACCCGTCGTTCGGCATCGCCGAGCTCAGCGACTGGGGCGCCAGGGGCGGTCTCCTTCTCGAGGCGGCCAGGTACGACATCGACGCATTGAACGTCTTTCCGGTACCCGACGGCGACACGGGCACGAACCTGCTGCTCACGTGGCAGGCCGCCACTGACGCCTTGGTCGAGGTCGGCGGCGGCCCGGGCGTGGGCCTGACGACGGCTCTTGCGGCCCTGGCCCGCGGCGCGCTCCTGGGAGCCCGAGGCAACTCCGGGGTGATCGTGGCCCAGCTGCTACGTGGCATCTCCGAGTCGATCGACAGCCAGGTCACCGATGGCCGGCTCACGTCCGGCGATACCGACTGGGGCGCGGCCATTGCGGCCGCGTTGGCTCGCGCGGCCGACCTGGGCTATGCCGGCGTGGCCCGACCGGTCGAGGGGACGATCCTGACGGTCGCGGCAGTGGCGGCGCAAGCGGCGCAGGGACAGGCGAGATCGGGGGTGGTGGCGGTGGTGTCGGCAGCCGCGGAGGCGGCCGCCGACGCGCTTTCGCACACCACCGAGCAGCTGCCCGTCCTGGCCGAAGCGGGAGTGGTGGACGCTGGCGGGCAGGGTCTCGTCCTGCTCCTGGAGGCCCTGCGCGGGGTCTTCGACCCGAACGCCCCCACGCCGCAGCAGGTCCTCGAGTCGTTCTCACTTGGAAGAGCGGTCCCGCCAGTTGCCGGACAGCTCCCGCATGCGCTGCACGCCGTCCAGCACAACGGTGTCGGGCACGCGGCTCCTGGCGACGGGGCCTTCGAGGTGATGTACCTGCTGGAGGCCGACGACCAGGGAGCCACCGATCTTCGATCAAGGCTCGACACCATGGGCGAGTCGGTGGTCGTGGTGGGGGGCGGCGGACTGTGGAACGTCCACGTCCACACCGACGATGCCGGCCCGGCGGTCGAGGCGGGGGTGGGTGCTGGAAGAGTCTTTCGGATCCGCATCACCCCCCTCGACGGTTCCGCGTCCCACGGCGCCGAACCCCCGTCGGAGACCGGCATGGCCCAGCTCGCCCGGCGTGTAGTGGTTGCCGTGGCCTCGGGCCCTGCTCTTGCTGCGCTCTTTGAGAGTGGTGGGGCACGGGTCGTGCCCGGCGGTGCCGGCCGACGTCCCACACCCGGCGCGATCGTGGATGCGGCGATGGGTGCGGCCGAGGTGCTCGTCCTTCCGAACGACGACGATCACCAGGCGGTGGCTGACGCGGCGGCTGCTGAACTTCGGGATCGTGGCACCCAGGTCGCGGTGCTGCCGACCCATGCCGAAGTCCAGGGATTGGCGGCCGTGGCCGTGCATGCGGCCTACAGGCCCTTCACCGACGACGTTGTCGCCATGTCGGCAGCGGCGGCCGCCACCAGGTTCGGCGGGTTGGCACGCGCCGAGCGCGAGGCGATGACGTCCGCCGGGATCTGTCACCCCGGAGACCTCCTTGGTCTGGTCGAGGGCGACATCGTGGTCCTCGGTTCCGACCCGGCCGCCGTCTCCTGCGCAGTCGCCGATCGCATGCTCTCGGCGGGTGGCGAGCTCGTCACACTCGTCTGCGGTGACGATCCTTTCCCGGGTCGGCCGGTCGCCGACGCCGTTCGCCGGCACCTGCACCGGCACCGGCTCGACGTCGAGGTGGTCGTCTACGACGGAGGCCAGTCGCACTACCCGCTGCTGATCGGCGTGGAATGACGTGGTCTGACATGTCACCGCTGTGGATGACGGGGCACGGGCGCTGGAGGCACCATGAACGACTCGGGTGAGGTCGCATCGTGGTGGGGCAAGCCGCTGCGTGGCGTGGTTGGTGGCGCAACGGCCAAAGCCCTCGGGGTGATGGGTCTGCAGACTGTCGGAGACCTGCTCGATCATCTGCCCCGACGCTACGGAGAGCATGGTGAGCTGTCCGACGTCGGACGGCTCCAGGTCGGTGACCAGGTGACCGTCCTGGCCGAGGTGGCCGAGGTCTCCTCTCGCCGGATGCGCCAACGGAAAGGCACGATCACCGAGGTGGTCGTCACCGACGGGCGCCACCGTCTCTCCTTGACCTTCTTCAACCAGCCGTGGCGCGAACGTCAGTTGACCACGGGGATGCGCGGCCTGTTCGCCGGCACAGTCGACTCGCGCGGTGGTCGGCGTCAGCTGACCCACCCCGAGTACGTCATCTTCGGATCCCGTGAGTCGGCCGAACACGAAGCGAACCAGACAGGCGAAGATGGAGCGGCCGAGCTCGATCGAGATCTGCAGCTCCTGGAGGAGTTCACCGACTTCTTGATCCCGATCTATCCCGCTACTGCTGCGCTCCCCACCTGGCGTATCCAGAAGGCGGTGCGGGTACTGCTGGACACCATGCCCGAGCTGCCCGAGATCACCCCGGCCGCCGTGGTGGCCAGGGAGGGTCTGGTGAGCCGGACCGAGGCTTACCGAAGCTTGCACCGACCCCGGTCGATGGACGACGTCCGCGCCGGACGGCGACGGTTGGCCTATGACGAGGCGCTCGTTCTCCAGACTGTCCTGGCGCGGCGCCGCGCCGCGCTCGCCAGCAGCGATACCACTCCGAGGGTGCCCTCCGACCACGGCTTGCTGGCGGCCTTCGACGCCAGCCTTCCGTTCACCCTGACCTCAGGTCAGCGCGAGGTGACCGCCGAGATCGCTGCCGATCTGGCCCAGTCGCACCCGATGCACCGGCTGCTGCAGGGCGAGGTCGGCTCGGGAAAGACGATCGTCGCGCTTCGGGCGATGGTCACGGTGGTCGACGCCGGGGGGCAGGCCGCCCTGCTGGCGCCGACGGAGGTACTGGCGCAGCAGCACTTCCGAACGATGACGGCGGTCCTGGGCCCGCTGGCGGACGGCGGCCTCCTCGGCTCACCCGCAGAGGCGACCCGCGTTCGACTGCTGACCGGAAGTCAGCCCACTGCCGCGCGCAGGTCTGCACTGCTCGACATGGCGTCCGGCGCCGCGGGCATCGTGGTGGGAACGCATGCGCTGCTGCAGGAGCACGTCGACTTCTTCGACCTTGGGCTGGTCGTGGTCGACGAGCAGCACCGGTTCGGCGTCGAGCAGCGCGAGGCCTTGCGGGCCAAGGCCGAGACGCCACCGCATGTCCTCGTCATGACGGCCACCCCCATACCCCGCACGGTTGCCATGACGATCTTCGGTGACCTCGACGTCTCGACCCTGACCGAGCTGCCCCAGGGGCGCCAAGCGATCGACACCCATGTGGTCCCGACGGCAGAGCGTGCGCACTACTTGGATCGGGCCTGGCAGCGCATCACCGAGGAGGTGGGGGCGGGCCGCCAGGCCTACGTCGTGTGCCCGCGGATCGGTGACGACCTCGACCCGGGGCCATCGGCTGCCGAGGATCTCGCCTCCGACGAGGGCGGGGCGATGCACTCGGTACTCGCCCTTGCGCGTCAGCTCGCTGACGGCCCACTGGCCGAGTGCCGGGTGGCGGTCCTGCATGGGCAGCTGCCCGCAGATGCCAAGGACGCCGTGATGTCGGGATTCGCCGCGGGCGAGATCGACGTCCTGGTGGCCACGACGGTGATCGAAGTGGGCGTCGACGTGCCCAATGCCAGTGTCATGGTGGTCATGGATGCAGATCGGTTCGGGGTCTCCCAGCTTCACCAGATCCGTGGGCGCGTCGGCCGCGGTGACGAGGCGGGGCTCTGCCTTCTGGTCACCGACCTCCCCGAGGGTGCTCCTGCTCGTGAGCGGCTGCAGGCGGTGGCGGCGACCACCGACGGCTTTGAGCTCTCGCGGATCGACCTCGAGCAGCGTCGAGAGGGTGACGTGCTGGGGTCGTCCCAGTCCGGTGTTCGCTCGAGCTTGAAGGTGCTGAGGGCGGTCTCGGACGAGCCGATCATCGTCGCCGCCCGGGGCGATGCGATCGACCTCGTGCAGGCGGACCCGGACCTGCTGAACCACCCCGAACTCGAAGCCGCCGTGAGCGTCCTCGAGTCCGACGAGCAGGCCGAGTACCGGTGACGGGGTGACGCGGTGACCAGGATCGTGGCCGGACGTGCCAGAGGTCGGCGGCTGCGGGTGCCCGAGACCGGCACCCGGCCCACCTCGGACCGGGCGCGCGAGGCGGTGTTCTCGAGTCTGGAGTCGATGAGGGGTCCCTTCGTCGGTGCCGTCGTCCTCGATCTGTATGCCGGCTCCGGGGCTCTGGGGCTGGAGGCGGCATCCCGTGGTGCTGCGCGTGTCGACCTCGTCGAGTCCGACCGTCGTGCTGCGCAGGTGATCGAGGACAACGTGTCAGCCGTCGTCCATGGTGTTCCTGATCCCGGTCCGGTCGTGACGGTGCATGGGACGAGCGTGCATCGATGGTTGACCCGAGCCGTGACGGCCGCTGCTTCGGAACAGATCGTGGCGTACGACGTCGTGTTCTGTGACCCCCCCTACAGCACCCCCAGCTCGGACGTTGCAGAGACGATCTCGTCGATGCGCGGCGCCGGATTGCTGGCCGATGCCGCGCTGGTCGTCGTCGAGCGCGCCCACCGGTCCTCGGACTGGCACTGGCCCTCGGGGTTCGCGCCGCTGCGTGACAGCACCTACGGCGAGGCTCACCTCTGGGTTGGCGAGGCCATCGACGCGGTCGGGGGAACACCCCATGGGACCGCCCAGTGATAGCGTCGCGCCGTGCTGAGCGTCGTCTGTCCCGGATCGTTCGACCCGGTCACCAACGGCCATGTCGACATCATCGAGCGGGCCTCCAAGCTTGCCGACCAGGTGTACATCGCCGTGATGGTGAACCAGAACAAGCACGGTCTGTTCCCGGTCGAACGGCGCGTCGAGCTGCTCGGTGAGTCACTCGAGCACCTCGACAACGTGTCTATCGAGACGTTCTCCGGACTCCTGGTCGACTACTGCCAGGCGAGAGAAGCGCGGGCGATCGTCAAAGGCCTGCGGGCGGTCGGTGACTTCGACTACGAGCTGCAGATGGCGCAGATGAACCACCGGTTGACCGGGGTTGACACGCTCTTCGTGGCCACCAACCCGCTGTACTCGTTCCTCTCGTCGAGTCTGATCAAGGAGGTCGTGGCCTTCGGGGGTGACATCGCGGGCCTGGTCCCCGCCCCCGTGCTCGAGCCCCTCATCTCGGCGCTGAGGTCGCCGGAGCGCCCAGGATGAACCCCCAGGGCCGTTCGGCCTGATCTGGCGCCACCCAGGGCCAGGTACCCATCGATCCCCAGGAGGTCTCGTGGAGATCCACGACAAGCTCGACGAGCTGAGCGACGTGCTCGAGAGTGCGCGAGCTGTGCCCATGTCGGCGTCGTGCATGGTCAACCGGGCTGACCTTCTCGCCGGACTCGACGACATCCGCCGTCAGCTGCCGGCTGATCTGGATCGGGCAGATGCCCTGCTGGCCGATGCCGAGGCAGTGATCGCCACCGCTCATCGTCAAGGAGACGAGATCATCGCGGGCGCCCACGACGAGAAGATGCGTCTGGTGGCCGAGACCGAGGTGCTGGCGCAGGCCGAGCGAGAGGCCGGGCGGATCATCGCGGGGGCCCAGGCCGAGGCCGATCGCATGCAACGCGAGATCGACGACTACATCGATGCCAAGCTGGCGAACTTCGAGCTGGTACTCACCAAGACCCTGGAGGCGGTGGCCAGGGGGCGCGACAAGATTGCTGGGCGTCGCGCGGTGGAAGAGCTGTCGGGGATCGACCTGCCTGATTTCGACGAAGGGCAGCAAGATGTCGAGGGTGAAGCCGGGCGCTGATCCCACGTCGAGCCCAGGGTGAGCACGGCCGTCAGGCGGATGCGCTCCCGGTTTGGGCGGTCCGGGCGGCTCGGCTACCCTGGTGCGTGGTCTCGTCCCTGAGGCCGTGGTCCAGACTGCCCAAGGTCACGCCTAGCTTCGCCTCGGCGAGTTGGTGGGCGTACCAGGAGAACACCGAACGTGTCCCGCCTCAATCCGCGAGACCCGCTGGTGCTCGACACCCAACAGGTGGCGAGACGCCCCGGGACGATGATCGAGGTCGAGCGCACGGTGGAGGCCCCGTCTGGGCTCGGCACGGACGTGGTCGGTGTCCCCGAAGGTTCGCCGGTCGAGCTGCAGCTGCGGCTCGAGTCGGTGGTCGAGGGGGTGCTGGTGTCCGGCCTCGGCCGCGCACAGGCGAGCGGTGAATGCGTACGGTGTCTGGACCCAGTCGTGATCGACTTGGTTCTCGACCTGCAGGAGCTTTTCGCCTACCCCGACAGCGCTGCAGCCGATGCAGACGAGATCGTGCAGGTGGAAGACGAGTTCGTCGACTTCGAGCCCGTTCTACGGGATGCCGTCGTGCTTGCCTTGCCCCTGCAACCGGTGTGCCAGGACGACTGTCTGGGCCTCTGCGCCACGTGTGGCGCTCGGCTGAACGACGACCCGGAGCACCGGCACGACCAGGTCGACCCACGGTGGGCCGCCCTGGGAGAACTGCAACAGAACGACTGACCGAACCAGGCTGACCGAACCAGGCTGAACAAGAACAGACCGACCAGAACCGGACGCGCAGAGCGCGTCCTCAGGACTAGAAGGGCATCGCTGTGGCCGTCCCGAAGCGGAAGACGTCGCGCTCCAACACCCGATCGCGCCGGGCTAACTGGAAGGCGACCCGTCCGACTGTCGTCACCTGCGAACGGTGCCGCGAGCCCAAGCTCCCGCACGTGGCATGTCCTACGTGCGGCACCTACAACAACCGACAGGTCACAGCGGTCTGAGCGGTCCCCGGACGTGACCGCCTCCGAAGTCGACCCGGCCGCTGGGCCGCACCCACTGCTTTCCGCGCTCGAGGTCGAGTTGTCGGCGTCGATGCTGGAACAGGCGTTGACCCATCGCTCCTACGCCTATGAGAACGGTGGGCTTCCGACGAACGAGCGCCTTGAGTTCCTCGGTGACTCGGTGCTCGGCCTGGTGGTGACCGAACGGCTCTACCGGGCCCACCCTGACCTCCCGGAAGGAATGCTCGCCAAGCTGCGTTCGGCGGTCGTGAACATGCGAGCGCTGGCCGATGTGGGTCGTACCCTCGGCCTCGGTGACCACCTCCGGCTGGGCAAGGGCGAAGAAGCCACCGGTGGACGGGACAAGGCATCGATTCTGGCCGACGGCGTCGAGGCTCTCATCGGTGCGGTCTATGTCGAGAACGGCATCGACGTCGCTACCGCGGCGGTGCGTCGGCTCTTCGACCCCGTCATCGAACGAGCCCCCCTGCTTGGGGCAGGTCTGGACTGGAAGACCAGTCTGCAGGAGCTGTCGGCCGAACGGGCGCTCGGCGTCCCCGAGTACCGGATCCACGAGTCCGGTCCCGATCACGCCAAGTCGTTCGTGGCTACCGTCGTGCTGCGGGACGGCCCGCACGGGAGTGGTCGCGGCAACTCCAAGAAGGAGGCTGAGCAGCAGGCGGCTGCGGTGACCTGGGAGACGTTGACGGGGGAGTCTCCGGCTGGCGCGCCCGACGAGGCTGTCGGCCCCGGAACCATCGGCCCGGGAACCATCGACCCCGGCCTCCCTGACCCCGGTGCCTGAGCTGCCCGAGGTAGAGACCGTTCGGCAGGGTCTGGCCCACCACCTGGCCGGGCGAACGGTCGTGACGGCCAGCGCCCTCCATCCGCGAGTGGCCCGGCGCCATCTCCTCGGTGGCGTCGACCTCTGCGACCGGCTGACCGGGCGCCGCTGCTTGAGCGTCGAGCGTCGCGGCAAGTACCTCTGGATGCCCCTGGAATCGCAGGACGAACCGGAGGCGCTCGTGGCGCATCTGGGGATGAGTGGTCAGTTCCGTGTGACGGACCAGCCACTGCGCGGGCACCGCCACCTGCGCTTCGACGCGCTGCTCGATGACGGTCGGTGGCTGTCCTTTCTGGACCAGCGCACCTTCGGCGGTCTGTCCTGGGATGTGCTGAAGCCGGATCTCCTCGAGCTGCGGGAGGTGCCGGTAGCCCTGCGGCAGATCGCACCCGACCCGTTCGAGAGAGGGTTCGACATGGATACCGTGGCAGCCACCATTCGGCGGCGTCGCAGCGAGATCAAGCGCGTGCTGCTCGACCAACAGGTGGTCTCGGGCATCGGGAACATCTATGCCGATGAGGCGCTCTGGCGAGCGAGGGTCCATCCCGAGAGATCTGCTCACCGCATGCCGTCGAAGGCGGTCGTGGCGACCCTGGATGCAGCGCGAGAGGTGATGGCCGAGGCGCTCGGTCAGGGGGGGACGTCATTCGATGACCTCTATGTGAACGTCAACGGTGAGAGCGGCTACTTCGAGCGGTCGTTGGCGGTGTACGGACGTCAGGACCAGGCGTGTCGTCGGTGCGGTGCGCCGATTCGGCGCCTCCACTTCATGAACCGCAGCTCCTTTGTGTGTCAGCGCTGTCAGCGACCCCCACGCCGTACGCCATCCGGGTGATCAGCCGGGCTGATCACGCGGTGATCGTGACCTCTTCTTGACCTTCCCGATGCAGGGGTGTCACCCTGGAGGCACAACAGATCCCAGGAAGGGGCCCTTCAGTCATGGCGAAGGCGATCTTTGGCCACGTCGGCGGTCCCGACCCACGACTTCTCGCCGAGGTGGCGCGTCTGCGGCGTCGCGTGAGCGAGCTTCAGTCCGAGGTCGAGAGACTCACTGCTGAGAACCAGGCTCTGCTCCCCGAGACGATCGGCGAGTCGCTGGCGGACGAGATCATCACCCTCGACACCTCCCGCCCCGAGCACTCAGCTCCCGCGCTCGCCTGAGCCGGCGCGCACCGCAACCTGCGCTCAGGCGGTGGTTGTGCGCGTCCAGTGACGCTCTCCGCACGCGGATCGGTAGGCTGGCTCCGTTCATGGTGAATGAGCTCGACCCGCTCTGACCGGCAAGGCATTCCCCACCCTGTCCGGTCGTTGCCGGTGCGGCGCAGGCCGTACCGGTCCGTCCACCCCCGATGTGGGAGGGCCCGCACGTGTGGGGTCCTCGGCGTCAGGGCCGACACCGCAGGAGTAACCCCCGGTGTATCTCAAGACCCTCACGCTTCGCGGCTTCAAGTCGTTCGCGTCGGCCACGACGTTGCGCTTCGAGCCGGGCATCACGTGTGTCGTGGGTCCGAACGGATCGGGCAAGTCGAATGTTGTCGACGCCCTCTCCTGGGTGATGGGAGAGCAAGGCGCCAAGTCGTTGCGCGGCGGCAAGATGGAGGACGTCATCTTCGCCGGGACGTCGGGGCGTCCACCGCTCGGACGTGCTGAGGTCGTGCTCACGATCGATAACACCGACGGTGCGCTCCCGATCGACTACACCGAGGTCACCATCTCGCGCACCATGTTCCGCAACGGCGGCTCGGAGTACGCGATCAACGGCGAGCCATGCCGGCTGCTGGACGTCCAGGAGCTCCTCTCCGACTCGGGCATCGGGCGCGAGATGCACGTCATCGTCGGACAGGGACAGCTCGACAGCGTCCTGTCAGCCACCCCTGAGGATCGTCGCGGCTTCATTGAGGAAGCCGCCGGCGTGCTCAAGCACCGCAAGCGCAAAGAGAAGGCGGTGCGCAAGCTCGACGCGATGGAGGCCAATCTCGTCCGGTTGACCGACCTGACGTCCGAGCTGCGGCGGCAGCTGAAGCCTCTCGGTCGTCAGGCGGAGGTCGCCAGGCGGGCCACTGTTATCCAGGCTGAGGTCCGTGACGCCCGGCTGCGGATCCTGGCCGACGATCTTTCCGGATTCCGCGTGGCGCTCGAGCAGGAGGTCGCTGACGAGAACGCCCTGCTGAAGCTGCGTGCCGAGGCTGAGGCGGCTCTGGCGGCGTCACAGCAGCGTGAAGTCGAGCTCGAAGGCGCTGTGGCGGCCACCTTGCCTGCCCTGACCGCGTCCCAAGAGACCTGGTTCCGACTCTCGGGTCTGCGTGACCAGTTCCGTGGGCTGGCGACGCTGGCCACCGAACGTGTGCGGTTCGCAGCCGACGTCCCGACCCACCGGGCCTCGGGGCGCGAACCGGAGGACATGGAGCGCGAGGCCACCGAGATCCGTGCGCAGGAGAGTGCGCTCGAAGGGACGGTGCAGCGAGACCGCATCACGCTGACATCGGCCGAGCAGTACCGGCTCGAGGCCGAGCGGGCCCTGAGCGCCGAGGAAGGGCAGATCGCCGGCCAGCTGAGGGCCGTCGCGGATCGACGCGAGGGAATGGCGCGGCTAGCCGGCAAGGTATCGGCTGCGCGCACCACCGTTGAGTCCGCCGCGGCCGAGCGTCAGCGCCTGGCCACGACCTTGGCCGAGGCCGAGGAGCGTGCGCGACAAGCGCAAGAGGAGTTCGCCAGCGTCGAGACGCAGATCGCCGGTCTGGACCAGGGTGAGGTCGACCTCGACACCGAGTTCGAGCAGGCATCGGCGGCGCTCGCCCAGGCGCAAGAGAGAGTCGCCGCTCTGCGCGAGGAGGAGCGGACCGCCGAGCAGGAGCGAGCGGGGCTGGTCGCACGCGTCGAAGCGCTGGGAATCGGCTTGGATCGCAAGGATGGCTCGGCTGCCCTGCTTGCGGCGTCCGACGACGTCTCGGGGCTGCTGGGGTCGGTCGCCGCCATTCTCACGATCGAGCCGGGGGCGGAGGCGGCGATCGCAGCCGGGCTCGGCGCCGCGGCCGACGCCGTGGCGGTTGCGTCGGTCGACTCCGCCGTTGACGCCCTGGCCCTGCTGAAACGAGAGGACGCCGGACGCGCCGGCATCGTCGTGGGTGGGGGAGAGGACTTCGGTTCACGCCAGTGGCCGTCGTTGCCCGGATACGCCACCTATGCCGTCGATCTCGTCCAGGCCCCCGAGCAGGTGCGTCCTGCCCTCCGCCGGCTGCTCGACCGCGTCGCCGTCGTCGATGGGGCTGAAGAGG
Organism: Actinomycetes bacterium; assembly: GCA_024644345.1. Lineage (GTDB taxonomy): Bacteria > Actinomycetota > Actinomycetes > JAHEKZ01 > JAHEKZ01 > JAHEKZ01. The sequence goes on from JAHELE010000040.1 coordinate 20,734, forward strand.
CGCGTTCACTGATCGCCGCACAACCCGATGTCACCGCAGCGACGCGGGATGGTGACCTCATTGGGTCCGCGTTCGTGCAGGGCGGTTCATCCAAAGCTCCGAGCCTCCTCGAGGTGCAGGTTGCAGTCGATGAGGCCAACGAACGGCTGGTCGCCACCACTCACCGCTGCGAGCGTCTCCGGTTCTCCCTGACACAGAGCACTGCCGCCGAAAGTGAGGCACAACAGCGGGTGGACGCCTCGCTGGTCCGACTGCACGAGTCTGATGCCAGGTTGTCTGCTGTGGCCGAACAGCTCGGTCACCTCGGATCGGCAGCCCGCAACGCGGCCGCCGAAGCGGCCCGGGTGCAGTCAGCGATCGATGCCGCCGGTGAACGGCACGAGATGGCCCTGGTTTCGCTGGCCGAACTCGAGGAGCGCTTCGCCTCGGCCGAGCGGGCCCCTGACGTCGATGAGCCGGACACCGCGACCCGCGACCGGCTGGCCGTTGAGCTGATCAGCGCTCGCGAGGCTGAGACAGAGGCGCGTCTGGCCGTCCGCACCGGCGAGGAGCGGGCGCGTGCCCTGCACGGTCGAGCCGATCAGCTGGACCGGGCAGCTGTGGCTGAGCGGACTGCTCGCGAGGAAGCCCTGAGACTGGCTGAGCGGGCGGCCCGGGAGGCGGAGGTTGCCCACGCCGTGTTGCGCGCGTGCGACATCGTCGCGGGTCGCCTTGACCGCTCCCTGCAGATGGCCGCTGACGCACGAACGGCTGCTGATCACCGTCGTACGGTGCTGGAGGCGGAGCTGCTCGACGTCCGAGCTCGCTCCCGCGAGATCGTCGCCGAGCTCGACCAGCTCACCGACTCGGTACACCGCGATGAGGTCGCCCGTACCGAGCAGCGCTTGCGGATCGAACAGATCGAGGCCAGGGCGATGGAGGAGTTTGGCGTTGATGTCGAGTCGCTGATCGCCGAGTACGGACCCGACCAGCTCGTTCCGCCACTGCCGCTGGCACCGGACGAGGAAGAGCCCGATCCTCCTCGTCAACCCGTGCCCTACGTGCGCGCCGAGCAGGAGAAACGGCTTAAGTCTGCCGAGCGCAATCTGGCGATTCTCGGAAGGGTGAACCCACTGGCGCTCGAGGAGTTCACCGCGATGGAGGAGCGGCACCAGTTCCTCACCGAGCAGCTCGAGGACCTGAAGAAGACCAAGCGAGATCTGCTCGAGATCATCCGGGAGGTCGATCACCGGGTCGAGCAGGTCTTCACCGAGGCCTACCACGACGTGGCCCGTGAGTTCGTCGATGTCTTTGCGCGACTGTTCCCTGGCGGCGAGGGGCAGCTGGTGCTGACCGAGCCGTCCGACATGCTCGCCACCGGAGTGGACATCGAGGCACGGCCCCCCGGCAAGAAGGTCAAGCGCCTGTCGCTGCTTTCGGGTGGAGAGCGGTCGCTGACGGCCGTGGCGTTCCTCGTCGCACTGTTCAAGGCCCGACCAAGTCCGTTCTACGTTCTCGACGAGGTCGAGGCCGCCCTCGACGACACCAACCTCGGCCGGTTGCTCGACATCTACGAAGAGCTGCGCGAGAACAGCCAGCTCATCGTGATCACGCACCAGAAGCGCACCATGGAGGTAGCCGACGCGTTGTACGGCGTCTCGATGCGTGGCGATGGGGTGAGCGCGGTGATCAGCCAGCGTCTGCGTGAGGCCGAGTCTGCGTGACGGTGGTGTGCGTGACGGTGGTGTGCGTGACGGTGGTCTCAGTGAAGATGGCGCCGTGAGCCGGGTCCTGTGAGCGAGGTCGTGAGGCGATGAGCCAGTCGACGCGCCTGACGTACCTGACGTTCGTG